>NZ_JNJM01000023.1:0-62742 GCF_000701645.1 Oribacterium sp. FC2011 | reverse complement strand
CATCTTACAGTGATAAATCTTTTCACCCTGTACCATGCGGTACTGTGTGCTTATGCGGTATTAGCAGTCTTTTCAGACTGTTATCCCCCTCTGTAAGGCAGGTTACCCACGCGTTACTCACCCGTCCGCCACTCGCTCGAGAATCACTAGGTTTCATCTCTCGCTCGTTCGACTTGCATGTGTTAGGCACGCCGCCAGCGTTCATCCTGAGCCAGGATCGAACTCTCATATTAAATACGAAAGAGATTTCTCTCTTTTAAGTTCTTCCCGTTCAGAACTAAAAGCTTGGCTTTATTTGTTCTGTCCGTTTTCTTTACTGCGATTGTATTATTCGCTTTAGACCTTTTTGGTCTCGCTTTAGATCTTTATCAGATCCTCCGCTTCTGAATCTTCTTTATAGAATCTTCAGGGTCTGTGTATTAATCGATCTTTGATTTTCAAGGTTCTGTTGCCCTCATTCCTCAGAACTGATGTTCCGTGTCTCTTGAGTGCTCACATAATATATCAACTCCCGGGACAGTTGTCAAACACTTTTTTAAAATTTTTTTGTATCTATATTTGTACATCGTCTCAAAGTAGCGATAACTACTCTGTCGGCAAACATTCAACAATATATAAATGTTTTTTTATTCTTTTGGCCTATAACTATATTTTTCGATGTATGCGGAGGGTGACATACCATATTCCTTTTTAAATGCTCTGTAAAAACCGGAGTAATTCTGGAAACCATACTGTGCACACACATCACCGATCAGCTGCCCATCACGCACTGCCTCACAGCATGCCGAAAGACGTTTTTTAGTTATGTATTGGTGTAACGAGAGCCCTGTATTCTCCTGAACAAGATGTGCTATATAATATTTATTCAGATAAAAATATTCGCTTAAAGCATCAAGACTCAAATCATCTTCCAAATGTGTTGATATATAATCCGTTATTGTCTGATATACGGATATCCTCTCATTTATCATGGTTTTTTCGTTTTCATGATATGCAAAACGATTTAGACTCAAAAGAAAATCTCTCATAAGATTTTTAAGCTGTTCTTCTTTGCCAAAACGTTCTGTGTGCAGTTCCTCCAGTATACCGATCAGTTTGTTCTTTATACTGTTATGGGATAATGTATCAAGGTGATATATATATTCCTTTTCTTCTTCAGCTTTTTTGAATATGTATCCATATGATTCCGACCTTCTCATCAGGTCCGCAACATTAGACTCACTTATCCATACTACAAATCTTCTGTATACTGTTACTGTATCTTCTGACACTGCTCTGTGAAATATTTTCAGGGGGACAATGATAACATCCCCGGTTTTCATTTCATATTTTTTATCCTCTATCTCTAAAGAAACTTTTCCTTCTTCAAACAGATATATCTCATAAAAAGAATGTGCATGCTTTTCCACGTTTGGAAATCTTGTGTCGCTGTAATAGTAAATCTCAAATGAATCAGATTTCATCTTTTGCCGTGTATCAAATATTGACTGCAGCTTTCTTTTCATTATATCCTCCTCTATTAACGCTTCGTTTCAGACGTAAATATAAACGGCTTCGTTTATATTGTGATTTTCATATCAAAATATACCGCAAGTTTGGAAATGTTTGCAACAATCGTGGCAATTCTTTTTCTTATAATTTAAAGCTAAAATATTGTGACATAAGCCAACCGTATACATATTGGAGCTAATCAGAGGTCATTACATATCAGATTAGCATCTGAATGTCAGAAATTAACGGCGAAAAACATGCTCTTATAGAGGAGTTGATTATGAAATTAACAAATGAAACATTGAAAGATAAAACTTTTTGGGCAGAGAGAGGATATCGTCTTCCTTCTTTTGACAGAGATGATATGATCAGGAAAACATGTAATAAACCTACCTGGATTCATTTTGGAGCAGGTAACCTGTTCAAGGCTTTTCAGGCTGACGCGTGTCAGCGTATCCTGGACATGGGGCTTACCGATAAAGGCATTATCGCTGCTGATCGCAAGGAGAAAAAGCCTGAGGAGAATGACAACCTTACGGTCAAGATTACATTAAAGGCAGATGGAACTACCGAAAAAGCCGTTATCGGTTCCATAGCTGAAAAGGTTTATCTTTATGGAAGCGAGGACAGACTCAAAGAAATATTTGAAGCTCCTTCTCTCCAGATGGTTTCATTTACAATTACAGAAAAGGGATATGCCATAAAAGACCCGAAGGGCAATCTCCTTCCGGATATTGAAGCAGATCTTAAGAGAAAGCCCGACTCTACAGAAACTTATATGGGTCGTATGACTTCTCTTCTTTACGCAAGATATCTTAAGAATGCTGCCCCTCTCGCCATGGTCAGCATGGATAATTGCTCCCACAACGGAGATAAACTCAAGGCTGCCATTTTATGTTTTGCAGAAGCTTTCGGCGACAAAGGCTTTATTAACTGGCTTTCTGCCAAGGTTTCTTTCCCCTGGTCCATGATTGATAAGATCACTCCCGGTCCCGACGCATCTATCGCCAAGCTTCTGTCTGATGACGGACTTGATCAGGATACACCTTTTGTTAATGCTGAAGAGCGTGAGTATCTTGTCATCGAGGATGATTTCCCAAACGGAAGACCGTGTCTTGAGAAAGCAGGTATATACTTCACTGATCGCGATACCGTTGATAAGGTTGAACGTATGAAGGTATGCACCTGTCTCAATCCTCTTCATACCACTCTTGCTATATTCGGATGTCTGCTTGGCTACGACAGAATTTCCGATGAAATGAAGGATGCAGACCTTCGTAAACTGGTTGAGAATGTTGGTTATAAGGAGGGGTTGCCTGTTGTAACGGACCCGGGCATCATTAGTCCTAAGGAATTTATCAATACTGTCATCAATGAGAGAATCCCTAATCCGTTCATGCCTGACACGCCTTATCGAATTGCAACAGACACTTCCCAGAAGCTGTCCATACGTTTCGGAGAAACTGTTAAGGCTTATATGAAGTCTGACACTTTGAAGGTATCCGATCTTAAATTCATTCCTCTGGTTTATGCGGGATGGCTCAGATATCTTATGGCTGTGGATGATGAGGGTAATGCTTTTACTCCTTCTCCGGATCCTCTTCTTGAGACATCTCAGGCACAGCTTTCCGGAATGAAACTCGGCGATGAGCCTGATAGCGAGAAGCTTAAGAAATTCCTCAGAAACGAGACTGTCTTTGGCGTTGATCTGGTGGAAGCGGGGCTTTCTGACATGGTCATCCGGTATTTCACAGAGATGGCAAAATGCAAAGGCGCTGTCAGAACTGTGATAAACGTGCTATGAAACTTTATTAAAATGGTCGGTAAGCAGTTTAGTAAGTGCTTACCGACCATTTTAATACTCCTCGGTAAAGCTGATGACACGTAGAGGAGCAGAATAAACGACAAAGAATATAAAAGCCTCATTGCTGGAATATTGCGTGAGCCGGTGCCTAGCGCTTGCATTTTTTGTCCCATTTCAAGCAACAAAAGCCACTACCCCGACGCTAACTACAGCCAGGGCCAAATCCCGGACATGAAGCTTTGGAATATCATGGTAGGTTCTTTCGGCCTCACCAGAGAACCCCTTTGATTCCATAGCCATGGCAACGCTCTCGGACCACCGGACGCTGTTAACCAGCATGGTGAAAAGAATCTTCGGGCGAAGGCTGAACCCGGACATATTTCTGACCCTAAAGGCGGTTTGAACAGTCCTAAGCTCATTCCTCATCATGGGCAAAAGATAAAATGCTGCAAGAATGCCATAAGCAAATTTAGGCGGAAGTCGCAGCTGATGCATGAGACTTCTGACAAAATATTCTCCATCGGTAGTCAACGAGAACAATATCCCCATCCCGGCATAAGCCAGGAGTCTCGTTGCAAGCTGAAGAGCTGTGACCATATTGCCTGAGGTCGCCAGTACTTCAAGCTGCTCTTTAGAAATATCAAATATTGTTTTTATGGAAATGTCGCTGTTTCTCGAGTAAAACATTCCCATGATAAATAATCCGAATGCTGCAATAAATGCAGGTAACAGAAAAGCAAATATTTTACCGGGCTTTACATCGGAAAAAAGCAGCATTCCAATAACAAATGAAATAAAAACAATAATATTAAGTTTAGTGTTATTTCGAACAGTCAAAATAAAAACGCACAAAAACACGGTGATCATTTTCACTGAAGGGTTCCATTTTTCCAACATAAAACTCTAAACCTCATTTCATAACGCCACTTTTTAACGCCCTAATATTCTTTAATCCTCATAACTACACAGACTAAAAAAAATGTTAAAGTATGGCCTGTATTTTAAACTCCTGGGGCATCGGGCATCTTTAGCAACTTCCTGTTCTCAAGTTTGTAGATACAATCTGAATATTCCAGGGCAAGCTTTCTGTCATGAGTAATAAAGATTACAGTAAGTTCTTCCCTCTCTACTTTATCCGCCACGCTATCCATAATGGCCACTGTGGACAAATGATCCTGTCCGTAAGTAGGTTCATCCAAAAGAAGGATCCTTTGTCCTCCGGCAAGAACAGACAAAACCGCAAGTCGTCTCTGCTGTCCCTGACTAAGCATATAGGGGCTGTATCGTCGATAGCTATCCAGCCCAAATTCAGCGAGAAGTTCAATCGCTTTTTTACTGCATTGTTCTTTTGCGATATTTCTGTTCCACTGCCTGATACTTAATTCTATTTCCTCCTGAACATTCTGGGAAATAAACTGGTTGGCAGGATTTTGAAATACTATTCCAATCTTTCTGTATAGCTCTTTACGTCTGCAGTGTGCCAGATTTTCACCTTCTACCTCGATAATGCCGGAGAAACTATGCTGCTTTAATATGGAAAGTAAGGCAGTGGTCTTGCCGCTGCCTGAAGGCCCTAAAATCGCAGTCATTTTTCCCTTCTCAAAAACTGCGCCTGCATCCTCCAGAAGTATCTCTCCCATATCTTTTCTGTTCCATTTGGGGTTTTCCGTACGGATGGTTACATTACTGAATCTTACAGCGAAGTCCCGGGTGTCAACATCTTCTGTTAAAACCTTTTCATCAAAGTTCAATGTTTTTCCCGCAGATTCAGGACCAATCTGACTATTTAGATCTTTCCTTATTAAAACATCAAAAAGAAGACCCATGTCATGAAGAAAATCATGATGAGCCTCAAGATTCTTTTTGTTAATATCTCTTCTCAGCACCTGTCCGCCGGATCCAAGAACGATTATTTCGTCGGCAACGGGAAGCCAGTAGTCCAGTCTGTGATCGATAACCACAAAGGAAAAGCCTGCATCGTGCATCATTTCTATCTGTTTGATAAGGTCCAATGCTGACGACTCGTCAACATTGGCAAAAGGTTCATCAAGAAAAATACAATTACTTTTTATGAGAAAAAGACATGCCAGGTTTGCCTTCTGCTTTTCTCCTCCGGAAAGAATCGATAATGGTTTATCAAGTAATTCTGTTATGCCAAGGTTTTCTGCCGCTTCCTGTATCATTTGATCCATCTCTGATGCCGGAATGCATAGATTTTCCAGGCAAAACTCCATCTCTTTCCTGAGAGTCCGCATACAAAACTGAAGGTCCGGATTCTGAAACATAACTGTGAGATACTTTGCTCTTTCCTGAGGATTCATGTCCGCCACAGGTCTACCGTAAAGCAGTATCCCGCCACCCTCAAGAAAACCTCCATTTTCCGGGTACAAGCCGGCGGAAACCGCTGCCATAGTGCTTTTCCCGCAGCCGCTCCGCCCGGTTATAACCGTTATCCTTTTATCACTTATGCTGAGGGACAAATGATCAAGAATATTTCTTTTCCCGTGAGGATTGTATCGAAATACCACGTCCCTGAGTTCCAGCATACAGCTTTTTTCTTCTGTCATCATGCAATCCCGGTTAATTCATAAAGGTCCGTATCCACAGCATCAGCCACAGCATATCCCTTGAGCATTCCCGCCTTAACAAGGCCCTTGGTCAATGCAGGCACCAGAAGTCCGTCAAAGAGAACAGCACTGACTATACGGACACCCAGCATCAGCAAAAGAACAGGAACCGCAATCCGGTTATAGCCGCTGATGATCAGATTGTAGATCATTGTAAATACAGAGCAAAGAACGGCCGAGGCAATCATGACTGCTGTACTGAAATCCTTATATTTTCTAAGCATTATAATGAGCTCAAAACCAAGGCCCTGAACAATGCCGGATAAGATAATGATAGGACCGAAAAAGTTCCCCTTGAGACATTCCAGTATAGCCGCAAGAAGCTCGGCAATGATGCCGCTGCCGGGTTTACGGAGAATGTAAACACCGAAAGCTCCGGCTATAAAATAAATACCGTAAAACGGTTCATAACCCAGAGATGCAAGGCCGACAGGGGTCAGTAATCCATACAGAAAACCGCCTGCATAGGTACATCCGAGATAAACAACTCCAAATAAAACACCTAAAATCGCTACCAGTAAAACATCCTTTAATTTCCACTCATTCTTATTCTGCATTTTTTTACTCCTTTGTCGGGCTGTTAACGGATAAGGTTACTTCAAAGACATAATGACTGAAGTGCTCACTGCAATAAGTGTTCACGTAATCAAAATATGAGAAAAGGTCATGCACATCAGCTTTTAACACAGTACAGTAATGTGTGGATCTGTCGTAAATGCCTAAATCTATGGCATGATTTACAACTGTTGCAATGTGCTCCATGTAGTTTTGGATACCCATGGGATAAAGTGCGATCTTACAGTCTGCCGGAAAATGAATATCTTTGATCCGTGGTTCATTCTGTAAAACATCATCCTCTGCCAGGGTTACGTCAGCATTAACATCCCCGGGACAGCCTCGGGAAAAAGTCATTTCCATGGTCATGTGGACTCCCTCGGTAAAGGCATTGACAAAGCAGGCTTTCACCGCATCCTCAACATGGATCTGTTTTCCCCGGTATACCGTTGAAAGTCTTCCGGTGTCCTGCCAGATTTTGGAAGTGTCGGTTTTCTGAAGAGCCCCCAGAATGATGGAAATGTACCTGTCATCCATGATATTCAGGGCGAAACGACAGCCTGTGATCTTAACAGATTCCGGTGACAGGGCGCAGCCGCAGCCACAATCAGAGTTCTGCTGTGAACCGTAAGTTACATAATGTTTTTCTTCTGGATTTTGTGACATAAAAAAACCTCCGGTTATTTATTTCCCGGAGGTTTCTGAATCAAACATATAGACCTGTATTTAGAAAACCAGTTTCTGTTGAAAACTCGTCTCTACAAATATCGCTACCTACGCTGCCATTATGCAGATCAGGTTAAACGGGTCTAATCTCAGCCTGTATCAGGCACCCCGGGATTATTGATTCAAATGTAACATTAAATTGTTAAGTATTCAACCATTATTTAAGACTTAAATATATCATTATTTAAGTCTTAAATATATCTTACAGAGCCAAAGGGGACGGATCACTTACGAGAACCGTCCCCTTTGGATATATAAATCAGTATTCTGATGTGATATCGGTAAAAGCATCGATATGATTTCCGCTGACTTTAACCTTAAATATGTCATTCTGGCGTAAAGAACCATTATTGCAGAGACGTGCAAACCACTGTAACGCAGTATCTCCCGGTTGATATTCAGGAAGAGTCGTGGCAGGATCAGTATACTTATATTCAAATACGGTATTTGAATCTACGATATATTCACCTCTGCTTACCGCATCAAGAATACGTACATATTCATCAGGATTATATACACGGCCATAGGCTACTGCCATTATGCGGTATCTGCTTCCGTCAAGAACTACTTTATTGCTATTCAGGGATGTCAGATCTAACCATCTTGCAGAATCAAGATCGGTTGGAATACCCGGGGTTGATGCATTCGCCGTCTTGGTGCGAACAACACCGTCCACAATCCATGCACCGTTTGAATCTACTTCCCAGCCGTTAGGTGTAGTTGTATTTATGAGACAGTAACCATCTTCATCAAAATAGTAACACTCTGAAATACCGTCATTGTTTCCGTCTATCCACTGCCAGGTGTTCTTAGGATATGAACCGTTTCCTTCGTCATACCTCCAACCCCTGGAATCATTTTTCCATGTTCCGGCCATTGCTGTAAAACCCGCTAATATTGTCAATAAAAAAAATGCTGCTGCCAATCTTGTTTTTCTCATACCATCTATCTCTTTTCTTCTGCACGCTTACAAATAAATAATAACACATACTATTAAATAGTAAATTATTCTGCAATTTTTCACTAATTTTTTCACCTTATCTCTACGTTTTTTGATTTACCAGGATTCTAAGGGGAAGATTCCCGCCGCAAAAACCCTCATCGCCAAGAAAAAAGAAGAACTGATGCTGAAAGAACTCGAAGAAACCGGCTCCATGACCCAGACCATGGTTTGGAACCGCCTAAAAGGTAACAGTTCAGCCTGTTAACCATGGTGTACGAATGAGTAGTAGATATTCAAGTTCTGCTGCTCCATGACCCAAAACTCTAAAATCCGGATATGAGTCATTGTTAAGTCCGATTCTACATGACCCATATCACCAAAACGCCAGATATGAGTCAATGCCAAGTCTGATTCTACATGACTCATATCCCCGTAAAGCAGATTATGAGTCAAGCAAAAGCCTGGTCCACCGGCTGAACTGTTACCCTAAAAGAGATTGGATGTACAATAATAGTTTAAATTCCCTCTTGACATTTGCCTGACGTGGTGCTAACCTACTGATGTTCAATTCAGTATGTTACTGTTCGCAGGCATTCACTGTACATAAAACGTGTTCTATGTTTATGTGGTGAAGTGTCTGTTTTTTTATGCCCCCGCGTAAACGCGGGGGCATTTTTTGTACATGAAGTCCTGAACCGAACGGATAAATCAAGGAGGATCTATGAAAGACAACATTTTTTCAGTTTTACAGCGTGTAGGACGAAGCTTTATGCTTCCTATCGCCATGCTTCCGGTTGCAGGCCTTTTACTTGGACTCGGCAGCAGTTTCACAAACCCAACCACTATTGCCACCTATCATATGGAGGCACTTCTCGGAAGCGGTACTCCGCTTAATGCACTTCTTAACATTATGAACGCTGTTGGAAGTGCCATCTTCGGTAACCTTCCCCTTATCTTTGCAGTTGGTGTTGCCATCGGTATGGCAAAGAAGGAAAAGGAAGTTGCAGCCCTCGCTGCCATGATCGCTTTCTTCGTAATGAACATCACCATCGAAGCCATGCTCAACATCACAGGAATGATCGTTGACGGTGCGGTTGCAGAGGGTGTTCTTGAAGGAACGGTAACAAGCATCGTTGGTATCAATACCCTTCAGATGGGTGTGTTCGGCGGTATCATCGTAGGTCTCGGAGTTGCGGCTCTTCACAATAAGTTCTATAAGATAGAGCTTCCCGCAGCCATCTCCTTCTTCGGTGGTTCACGTTTCGTACCTATCGTTTCAACATTTGCCTATATCGGAGTGGGTATCCTCAGCTTCTACCTCTGGCCATTCGTTCAGAAGGGAATCTTCGCTCTCGGTGGTCTCGTAACAGGCAGCGGATATATCGGAACACTTATCTTCGGTCTCATCAAGCGTGCACTCATCCCATTCGGACTTCACCATGTATTCTATATGCCCTTCTGGCAGACAGCCGTTGGCGGACAGATGGAAGTTGCAGGAAAGCTTGTTCAGGGTGGTCAGAACATTTTCTTTGCTCAGCTTGCAGATTCACAGCATGTTGCTCACTTCAGTGCAGATGCTACAAGATACTTCTCCGGAGAGTTCATTTTCATGATCTTCGGTCTCCCGGGTGCAGCCCTTGCCATGGTTCGCACTGCAAAGCCTGAGAAGCGCGGTCAGGCCGCAGGTCTTCTTCTCTCAGCCGCTCTTGCATCAATGTTTACAGGTATCACAGAGCCTATCGAGTTCTCATTCCTTTTCGTTGCACCTATGCTTTTCGTAGTACAGGTTATACTCGCAGGTTCAGCATACATGATCGCACATATGCTCAATATCGCAGTTGGTCTCACCTTCTCAGGCGGACTTCTCGACCTGTTCTTCTTCGGTATCCTTCAGGGTAACGAGAAGACAAGCTGGATGCTTATAATTCCTGTAGGTATCATTTACTTCCTGCTTTACTACTTTATCTTCAGCTTCCTTATCAAGAAGTTTGATCTTAAGACACCGGGTCGCGAAGATGACGATCAGGAAACACGTCTCTACAGCAAGAAGGATTATCTTGCAAAGAAGGACGGTGAAAACTCAGACGTTACAGATGAAAAGAGCGACCTTATCATGAAGGGTCTCGGTGGTAAGGCAAATATTTCTGACGTTGACTGCTGCGCTACCCGTCTTCGTGTAACAGTTAAGAAGCCTGAACTTGTAAATGATGGTATGCTCAAGGCTTCAGGCGCATCAGGTGTTGTACATAAAGGTACAGGCGTACAGGTTATCTACGGACCTTCAGTTACTGTTGTAAAGTCAAATCTTGAGGATTATCTCGAGACACAGCCTTCAACAGAGTATCATGGAGATGCTAATGCCAATGCAGAAACATTATCACAGGAAACCGCTTCTGCTTCAGAAAAGACAGTAACTAAAACCATAATTATCGGAAGCCCTCTCAACGGTGAAGCCAAGGAACTTTCAGAGACTCCGGATGAGGCATTTGCCGGCGGCATGATGGGACAGGGTGCATGCATGATTCCGGAAGACGGTACTCTCTATGCTCCCTGCGACGGCGAAGTAACATTTGTTTTTGACACAAAGCACGCTATCGGATTCGAAACCGAGGATGGCATCAACATGCTCTTCCATATGGGTATCGATACCGTTAAGCTTGACGGTCAGGGCTTTACAGTTCTTGTTGAGAACGGTCAGAAGGTTAAGAAGGGTGATCCGATGCTTAAGATGGATCTTGATTTCATCAGCAAGAATGCTCCTTCAACCGCATCTCCTGTTCTTTGCACCGACCTCGATGACAACATGCAGGTTCGTCTCATCAAGACCGGAAAGGTGAATATGGGCGAAGATTTAATTGCTATCGACATTCTCGGATAAAAAACATATAATGGCGATACAGAGCTAAAACCCTGATCAGCTTTAGATTCGAGATTCACAACCCCTTTCAGGAACTGCCTGGGAGGGGTTTTTTAGACGAAGGATAAATATAAACTATGTATCGTGTCAGAAAAGTTTTAAATCATAATTCTATCATTGTTGTGGGTGTTGATAACAATATTTCGGCTGACCCGGAAAATGATGAGGGGCTTAAATCTTATCTGGTTCTCCATAAGGGTATAGGATTCGGTGTAAAGATCTCTGAGAGACTGGACCTTCCCAAAGATGCCTCCATCTACTCACTGGAAAAGACAACGGAACGTGGCAATGCCATGTCCATCGTCAACGCGGTGGATCCTGTATGTCTTGAGATTTCGGATGCTGTTCTTGATGAAGCAGAAAAGGCTTTTGGGAAAGTAGACAGAACCATAGTATTCCCTATGGCAGATCACCTGGCATTTGCTGTCCAGAGAATAAAAAAAGGCGAAAGTATCAGAAATCCTCTGAAGGATGACATTCGCCTTCTCTTTCATATGGAATATCAGGTGGCGGAAACCGTTGCACCTGTTCTGGAGCAAAAATTCGGACTCGTCATAA
This sequence comes from Oribacterium sp. FC2011, assembly GCF_000701645.1. Lineage (NCBI taxonomy): Bacteria > Bacillati > Bacillota > Clostridia > Lachnospirales > Lachnospiraceae > Oribacterium > Oribacterium sp. FC2011. The sequence continues at coordinate 51,121 of NZ_JNJM01000023.1, read as the reverse complement.
ATGAAGATGAGATCGGATTTATCGCGCTGCACGTTCACTCTGCCATCGTTAATGAAAATGTTGCCAGATCTCTTCAGACCGCACAGATAGTGCGTAACTGTATCTCTTATATAGAAGAAAAGACCGGGCACAAGCTTGAAGTCACCTCCCTCGGATACAACCGTATGATGAATCATATCCGCTATATGGTGACACGCATCGAAACCGGAGAGCTTCTGAAAATGAATCTTAATGATTACATGGAGCTGAAGTATCCGGACACATTTAAACTTTCCGCTGACATCTGCAATCAGATGAGCAGGCTTTTGAAGAAATCGTACCAGGATGCAGAGGTAGGCTACCTTGCAATGCATATAGCAAGGGTTATTGGAGTGGAATGATCCCGGGCACGGGTTAATGTGTCATTTAGTTTGCAAAACGAGTCAAAACCCCGTACCCATAGTTCTCAGGGGACGGGGTTTTTGATTCATTTCAATCCATGATCACCGGACGTATGTAATATATCTTTCCATCCTTATCAAATCCTAAATGGCACATGTATACGCTGTCGCCGTCTTTTATACTTAGCTCCGGTTCAAATTTCAGATTGCCATTTTCATCATACTGTGCCGGTCTGACAGGTATACTATTCTGTGGCACCCAGGAATGAATATAATCCGTAAATTCATGAAGATCCGAAACAACGAAGTCATCCAGACTATAATCATCCTTAAGATGCTCATAATAAAACTCATCAGAAAACTCTGCCATATTATACAGGTTTGATACCTCAGTCGGAGTCTCCGGACCTCCGGTATATATTTCTTCATAGTATGCTCCGACAAGCTTGCCATCCTTATCTTCATAGAATCCGGCATAGGCGTACAGAGTTGGCTGTGTTTCATAGTACTCGTATTCATCGAGAGTTCCTTTTTTACCCAGAGGTTCAAACATGGTATAAAGGAGCACAGGATCTTTTTCGCCCTTCGGAAGGAAATAATAATAGTAGTTAAGGAGACAATAGTACTCTCTCCAGCCTACGTCCTCAAAGGAATCCCTGTGGCTCTGTGCCTTGGTGAAAAATATACCTTCATCAAGTTCCTCGTAATTCTGAATGACATTGGCAACTCCCTTTCCGGAATCCGGGGCCGGATAGTCATACATCATATCTTTAATTCCGTCAGGATAAACAGACTGAGGATCTTCCTCAAAATGAATATCTTCAACCTCTGCATCAAATAACACAGAATCTCCTGCTTCGTTCTCCGTGTCCTGACAGATCGGAACACTTACTTTTGCACTTGTATAGTAGAAATGCCCGGTACCTTCATAGAAATCAAACTGCGCTTCAAGTTTTCCGTTATCTGTCGTAATATCTCCTGAAAATTCCGGATAGGAGATACCGTATTCAGCAAGCTCTGTAAAGTCACACTCTCCAAGCCTGTAGATATTTCCATTGTTGCTGACCTGGACGATTGTATGGATATTACCCTCCTTTTTCTCCAGGAAGTATGCATTATCATCATCCATGGTCAGGAATAAAGCACTATCCTCCGGCTCATAATGAGCGGTGTCTGTATCTATGTCTCCGGTTTCGTAAATATAATATTGCACCTTATATGGATCAAGGGTGTATGTATAGACAACAAAATGCCCGCCGTCAGGAGAAAATCCCCGAATTTCACCGGGGCATATATCTTTATCTTCACCGTCCGGGAGTTCCTTCTTATATACATGACTCATTTGCTCGCCTTCAGCTGAATAATCAGTCACTTTCTGGGAATACAGGATATTGCCATCCTTAAGGTACAAACAGCCATTTCCGCTGTCTTCACAGACAGTGGTTATTCCTTTTTCGGGAGACTTTGGATCAAAGGTGCAAAGGCTTCCCGGAACATATACAGTAGAATTTCTTTGGAACTTTCCCCACATAGCGCCATAGCCCGGGGCCTGTGAAGAATAGTTGCGGAAAAGTATCTGTCCATCATAGTGCACAGCTTCTCCTGACTGCATTTCAGATGCTGCCTTTTCATCACTCTTCTGCTCAGGTGCATCTGCCGGCGCCTCGCTGCTTTCACTGCTATCTTTTACAGATTCCTCTGATGGAGCCCCACCCTGCGCCTCTGTCTCAATCGCTTCTGAAGTCTGATCAGAAACAGTCTCAGCTATTTTTTTATTGCTGCAGGCGACCAACATCATACAAGCTAAAGTTCCTGCTGCCGCTGCATAAATTATTCTTTTCTTCATCTCAATCCCCTGTAAAGGCAAACCTGAAGTTTACCTTTAAAAATTCAGTCTTTTGACAGAGGGTCCAGGCCGTAATCAAAGAGGACAATATCGATTTTTATAACATTATAGTCCTTATGTTCAATGAAATACCTTACAACCGCATCCGTCTGGGAAATAGGAGATAAAGCATATCCCGCGATTCTCAGGAAATCAACGGTCTCATCAAGGTTCAAACGAAGTCCGACAGCCAGTGCAAGCACTTTTTTCTTGGAAGGGTTTACGGTTCCTTTCATGATACGTGAAAAATACTGTTTTGAGATATTGGCAGCCGCATATACTTCGGAATTCCTGAGACCTTTCTTGTTAATGAGTTTCTGCAGGTGTTTTTCGAAGGATTCTTTGTATATGCTCTTCAGCATGTCATCCAGGGTTCCCGAGGAGCCTGCTGCGGGAGCGCCTTTAGCCGAAAATGGTTTGAAAGCCGGTAATCCTGCAGACCTTAAAACACTCGTAAGCCTGCCCGGACCTGCTGCTCCCGGGGCTTCTTTCTCAGGAGCACTTTCATCAGAAACTACTTCGTCAAGTGTTTCCTCGTCAAAACAAACACTTTGGCTGAATACCGTCTGTGATGCACTGTCATATTCATATTCCCGAGACAGAGTTTCCGTAACGTAGTCATCATCAATAAAGCTCTTGACTTCCTCTCCCAACTCTCCGGATATCTTTACTGACTGCTCCTCAAACACAACAAGGATGATTTCCATATCATGTTCTTCCAGGAATTCGGTAAAAGCATTGACTGCGATTTCCATTGCAAGACGCTGAGGGAATTTATACGCTCCCGTGGCAAGTAATGGAAATGCTATCGAATTACATTTATATTCTGCCGCAAGCTGTAAAGATTTATCGTAGCAGGCTTTAAGAAGTTCTGCTTCACCTTCTTTGCCGCCATTCCACCATGGGCCACTTGCATGGATTATGTACCTGGCATCCAGGTCAAAAGCCGGCGTAATGGCAACATTACCCGGTGCCAGGACGCCTATCTTATTCCTCTCGGCAAGGAGTTTATCCTTCCCGGCAGCCAGATATATGGCAGAATCAACACCGCCACCGACCGTTACATTCGGGTTTGCAGTATTCACGATAATATCTGCTTTAACTTTGGTTATATCATTTCTGATTATTTGAAATGGCATAATACTCTTCGTTCACTTTCCTTATTCAATACTATAAGAGATCATGTTATTTAAGATCTCACCATGATATCATCCAAGCATCCGGGATAACCCACGGTCTAAATACTCATTCCAAAATGTCCAATTATGCTTTCCGGGGCCGTCTTCATAGAAGAAATCGGCATTTTCCTTCTTGAGGAAATCTCTGAAATCCGTATTTGCATTATATAATTCCGGAGAATCTTCAGTACCGATTGCCATATATAATTTTGGTATTTTCTTACCTTCTTTCTTTAGATTCTTATATTGAACCTTTGGATTCTTATCCGATTCAATAAGTTTAGACAGATCACCAAATACATCCGTGAGCATTTCGACCGGCATAAGGCTTGCAGCTGAAGCATCTGTCTTTGCTATGTCCTCTATATGTATTGCCGAAGATAAGGCAATGCACTGTGAAAATCTATCAGGATAGGCAAATGCAGTATGGATTGCTCCATATCCACCCATGGATAAACCTGCAATAAGGTTGTCCTCCCGTTTCGAGAAGTATCCGAAAACCTTATGGATATAATCCGGCAGCTCTTCACCTACAAATTGACAGAAATTGCCGCCGACATATCCCTTATCCAGGTAAAATGAATTGCCGGTTGTGGGCATAAATACAGCAAGGTTATACTGTATGGCCATTTCCTGGGCTACTCCGCCGAACAGCCAGTCTGTATCCGTACCGGTTAATCCATGAAGAAGCATCAGACTTTTTGTTGGTCGTTCATAGTGTTTTGGATCTTTAACTTCTGCCATTTCAACATCATTGGGTAACACAAAAGAAAAGTTCGCATGCTGCATTATACTCTGAGCATGAAATTCCATTCTTCCACTTGCCATTTTAAGCCTCCATTATAAACTTATGATTTTCACTTTTTGCTTCCACGCTTCGCCTCTTTATGAGACGCCAATTCGTTCAGCAGCATCCAGGAAATATCGATTGCCTGCTTTTCATTTTCCCCAAGTTCTTCATAGGGACGAATCATCAGATTGATACGTTTGTCATCATCCACCGTATCACCATAGCTATAATTATGCAGCTTGTAATACCGCATGGTTCGCGTATGTTCGATCTTTCGAAAAACCTCCTTTTCTTCTTCTGAGGAATTTTGGAAAATATCGTATGCTTTTCTAAGAAGCTTCGGATCCAATTCATCAAAGGATTTATCAGGAGCCTCGTCCTTGAGAAGGATGTGGACTTTCATGCTGATATGGTCTGTGGAAATGTAGTTCATATCTTTGGTCAGTGAATTCAGATCTTCCCACATGGGAATCGATTCGTCTACTGTATAGCGGAACATCTCGTGCCGGCACATAGCCATATCCGTTAACCGGTTATGAAGCACATATGCAGGAGTAAGCATATTCTCGGCTCTTCCGAAAGAAGTTGCAATGCCTCGAACATTGCTGTTATAGATATACAGGTTTCCACGGATAGCAAAGAATGTCTGAATCGTATGCAGTATCTTGATATTCTCCTCCTCCGAATCCGAACAGAGCACGATACGATCTGCGGAACCCAGAAGCCGACCATCCTCATTCCAAAGTTCATTGTGAAAAAAAACACTGTCCATTTCTTCCGACGGCTGGTTCAGAGATACTATTTCTCCCAGCATTTTACGGTTCCGGCAATACTCACTGCTGTCTCCGAAAACATGATACTTGATCTTTTGTTTCTCGAAGAGCACGTTCAGCTCAAGTGCACGGTCCAACATCATCTGACCGGCATTATCGAAACCGATGATTACGATTTCTTCATCATACTTTTTCACAGGATATTGCTGCCAGAAAGCCCGGGCGGTGCAATCATCCAAAGAGAAAAAGTTGATATTCATAGGATGATAGGATGGTGTGAAGCTGGAAAAACAGATGATGGGAACTTCAAAATCCGCAAGCCCCACAGCGTCCAGGAAATTATCCATATCATTATCTTTGGTACACATAAGATGAGCGTCATACAGAGATCCGCGGCGATCAAGCAGTGCCTCAGGAGTCCATGAAACACAAAGATCCGGGAAGTTCTTATCATCATTGATAGTTGACGCATAGATTATCATGGCGTTCGGCCGCACTTTTTTCAAATTCTCCGCAAACAACATGGCATTTCCGGTTTTTGCCGTAAAAATATACCACGGACGATCTGATTTCATCGTCAAAGTTATGACCGGCCTCATCCGCACAACGAATTCCATCGTAAAACCAATAAAGAAACCCAGTAAACTGATGCCTATAAGCAGAAAAATGGATGAGATAATTCTGCCGCCAGTTGTCACCGGATACAAATCTCCATATCCAACAGTTGTAAAAGTGGTAATGGAATACCATATTGCCTGCCCAAGGGTTTGTATAGAGGCATCCGGACTTGCCTGTTCTGCCCGGATCAACAAGAGTAAAAGGATGAGGTATACATACATTATAGCCAAAAAAATGGTAATGTAATGTTTAAGCACAGAACTCAGACGCTTTGTGAATTCCGGATTACGTACACGTCTTTTATACAGTTTGAGACGGATTTTCAAATCCGAAATCCTGCGGCGTAATGACTTTTTGGTTTCCATACCGATTTATCCTCTTAAATAACTACCTGTTACATGTTTTCAATAATTTTCATGAATTTTTCATCAAAACTCTATACTTTACCTTTCGATTCAAACCATCAATAAAATAATATTATTTACATATTTTTTATTCAAGAAAAAAGTCAGCAGAGCATCTGATCTCCACTGACCTTACATTACATCACTTATTTTTTTAAGCATCAGGCTATTTCTTTATTTGCCTGATAATCAGCATTATCCATATTTTCAGCAGCCTCAAAGGCATGTCTCAGATCCTCTATCAGATCATCCACATTTTCAATTCCTACAGACAAACGAAGTGTGGTTTCATGAATGCCGTTTTTCTCAAGAATCTCTGACGGTACATCAGCATGGGTCTGGGTTATGGGATATGTGATAAGTGATTCCGTACCTCCGAGACTTTCGGCGAAAAGGATGATGTCAAGGTTTTCCAGGACCTTTACGGCAAATTCCTTTGATGGTACATCAAAGGTTATCATGGCTCCGAATCCCCTTGCCTGTTCCTTCATGATGGAATATCCGGGATGGTCCTTTAATCCCGGATATAATATACGGGTCACATGCTTATCGTTCTGCAGAAAATCCGCAATCCTGTGAGCATTTTCCTCAGCTCTGTCCAGTCTTACAGCCAGTGTTTTAATGCCTCGTATAATGAGCCATGAATCAAAAGGCGAAAGTCCTGCACCGGTACTTTTGAAAAGAAATCTGAGATGCTCGGAAAGAGCCTGATCCTTCACTACTATAAACCCGGCTATGGCATCATGATGTCCTGCCATAAACTTGGTACCACTGTGGATAACTATGTCGGCGCCAAGGTCCAAAGGATTCTGAAGATAGGGAGACATGAATGTATTGTCAACGATAAGGAGAATACCATGACGTTTTGTTATCCCGGAAAGCTTTCTGAGATCTGTCACATTCATCATGGGATTGGTAGGAGTCTCAAGATAAATTGCCTTTGTATTATCCTTTATCAGATTCTCCACATCTGTTTCATGCAGAGCTGCTGAACTAAACTCAACTCCGTTTTTCTGATTGATCTCACGGAAAAGTCTGATGCTTCCGCCATAGAGGTCTTCATCTATCAGTACATGATCTCCCGGCCCGAACAGCTCCATCACGCATCCTATTGCACTGATTCCGCTTGCCAATGCTATACAGTCTGTCCCATGCTCAAGTCCTGCAACTATCCTTTCAAGATGATTCCTCGTAGGATTCTGAAGTCTGGAATAATCATACCCCGAACTCACTCCGAATCCCTTATGTGCAAATGTCGACGACTGATATATAGGAAAACTGACCGCACCGTAATGCTCATTTATATCTGCCCCCTGTAAATGCTGACATCGTGTTTCAACACTGTACTCCATATATCCATCCCCCTGTATTATCTAAGTCAGTACCGCTGGTTGGTTCTGCCATTCTCCGGGTCATCCCCCTTCCGGGGCTATTGTTGAAATCCCATCGGTGGATTAAAACCAGAGTATCAACTAGCTTGATCAGCTTTCACCTGATTTTCCTGCTCTAATTCATATACCGCTTTCTTCAACTGACGAAATGCCTTTTCCAATGTCTTCCTCGGACATGCTATATTAAATCTTTCAAATTGTGCTGTCTCAGGGCCAAAGATAGCTCCCGGATCAAGCCACAGATGTGCTTTATCAACTATCAGGTCTTCAAGTTCATCATCTTTTAATCCAAGACCGGAAAAGTCTATCCATAAAAGATAGGTACCTTCCGGCTCTATAAGTCTTATTTTCGGCAAATGCTCCTGTATATAATCTCTCACGAAATCAACATTTCCCTTAAGATACTGAAGCATCTCCTGATGCCACCTTTCACCTTTTGTGTAAACTGATTCCAATGCCTTAAGTCCTATGATATTGGCCTGACTGTATCCATTTGCGGCATTTGCCTTCTGATATTTCAGCCTGAGTTTTTTATCAGGGATTATGGCATTAGCAATCTGAAGGCCTGCAATATTAAATGTTTTTGTAGGAGAATGGAGAACCAAGAGATGATCCCGATACGCTGTCCCCAGAGAAAGGGTTGATGTGAACTCATGTCCCGGATATATGAAATCACAGTGAATTTCATCACTGACGAGAATAACATCATGCTTCACGCATAGAATCGCTATTTGAAGAAGCTCTTCTCTTGTCCATACACGACCAACCGGATTGTGGGGATTGCAAAGAATAAACAGCTTAAGCTCAGGGTCAGAAATTTTCTTTTCAAGATCGGAAAAGTCGATTTCATAATGTCCATTAATTATCTTCAAAGGTGAATCCACCAGAATTCTTCCATTATCTGTAATCACTTCTCCGAAGGGATAGTAAACCGGCTGCTGAATGAGAATCTTGTCCCCGGCTTCTGTAAAAGCATTTACACAGTTCGCAAGTGCAAACATTACCGTTGGCGCCACCGTTACCCATTTTCTTGCAACTGAGTATCCGTAATGTTTCTCTATCCAGTTATTTAAAGCATCAAAATAGCTGTCCTTCGGATCGGTGTATCCAAATATTCCATGAGCTATTCTAGCTTTTAGATCTTCAAGAATTTCCTCCGGAAGGCGGAAGTCCATGTCTGCCACCCAGAGCGGTAACAGATCTTCCCGACCTGTCCGCTCTTTTGCAAAATCATATTTCAAACAGTCGGTGTTGCGACGGTCTACAACTCTATCGAAATCATAAATATTTACATCCTTATTATCGTTCATATCTATTCCCCCCGTCCCGAAGCACTCCCATCGTCATCTGCACTAAGTCATGATTCAATGTTAATTATGATTCGAATACTATCAGACCATCAGCCCCCGGGGAATAACAAAAAATCCATAATCAGCTATAAGACTTGTTTATAATAATCTTTAGCAAACTCCCCAATTATAGGTCTTCTTACCCGAACCACCGCCGAATACCTTCGCCAGCAATGACTCATCCCTTTCAGGAAAATCCGAATCCTGATCAGCTCTGTAGTCCTCCTTCAGGATTCTCTTAAGGAACTGTGCGGTTCTTTCTTCCTTCGGATGTGTAAATATCTCTTCCGGTGCCCCCTCTTCCACGATGACGCCTTTATCCATGAAGATGACCTTGCTGGCAACGTCTCTTGCAAAATCCATCTCGTGGGTTACCACCACCATGGTTGCCCCGGATTCCGCCAGATCCTTCATTACATTGAGAACCTCTCCCACAAGCTCGGGATCAAGGGCTGAAGTTGGTTCATCAAAAAGTATAACGTCCGGATTCAGAGCCACTGCTCTTGCGATTCCCACTCTCTGCTGCTGTCCGCCTGAAAGCTGTGAAGGATAGTAGTCATAACGATTCTTAAGTCCGACTCTGTCCAATGCATTCTTCGCGCGTTCCTCGGCTTCCTTTTTTGGAACACTCCTGGCGACAGTAAGTCCCTCCATGACATTTTCAAGAGCTGTTTTGTTGGCGAAAAGATTGTAGTTCTGAAAAACAAAGCCGGATTTCTTTCTTATGTCACGGATAGTCTTATGGCTTGCCACACGAAAATCTGTCTTTATATCATCAAACTCGATGGAACCCTGATCCGCACGCTCGAGAAAATTAATGCAGCGCAGCATGGTGGTTTTTCCTGAACCGGAAGGTCCGAGGACTACTATTACTTCACCCTTGTTTACTTCCAGGTCCACTCCCTTCAATATCTGATTGTTTCCGAAGGATTTATGAATATTGGTTATTTTAAGCATGGTATTACCTCTATACGTTTCTTGTAAACAGAAAGTACATTCTCCGCAAATCTGAAGATAAGCTGCACCACCGTGCATAGCAGTACATAGATCATCAGGATAACCAGATACGCTTCAATGTAGTTATATCCTATGGCTGCTTCTATCTTTGCAAGTGCGGTAATGTCTTTGACCGTCATCATATATGCAAGAGATGTATTCTTTAAAAGGCTCACAGTTGTGTTTCCGATATTCGGAAGTGCTGCCACCAGAGCCTGGGGAATGATGATCCTCGTATAGGCCTGAAATTTGGTTTCTCCTATAGACATTGCCGCCTCAAGCTGACCGGCGTTTACTGTAAGAAGTGCCGATCTGAATACCTCAGAAAGAACAGCGATGGTGTTCAGGGAAAATACCGTATAGGCGTAAATGATTGGGTTCCAGGCGAAAACATTGTACTCGGAATGAAGTACGTTTTTAAAAAAGTAGTTAAGGGCTGTGGGCAAAAGACTGTAGAAAAACAGTATCTGGAGCACGATGGGGGTTCCACGGACAAAAGATACATAAAAGCCGATCACCTTTGAAGAAATCTTATGATCCATAAGCTTTCCCAGTGCCATAAAAAATGCCAACGGCGTGGAAATGAGCAATGTCACAAAAGTAAGCTTCAATGTGACAGGTATTCCGGAAAGAGCCACCAGGAAGGTCTCCCACATAAATCCTAATTCAATTTCCATGAGTGAACCTCCTCACTAATTAATATCTGTTTTCGCTGACCTTTGATTCCTGACAGGTATATGTAAAAATCCTGAGGTCTGCTTTACCTTCTGAAGAACCGCAGATCCCTCTGAATCTCTGAGGTTGAAAGGATTTTTCCATACCGGTAATTTGAATCCCGGGTCATCTTTTGCTGCCTCCGTATGTGGTTTTAGTCCTCTCAAAAGATGCTTCTCCAGTCTCTTTGAAAGAGCCTCTATCACCAGCGTCAGCACCCAGTAGATGATGAACATCGCTATGTAGGTTTCCAATGCATAGGACCCGTGGTTAAGACCGATGATGAGCTGTCCCTTTCCCATGATGTCGATGAGTCCTATGGTATAAGCAAGGGTACCTTCCTTCATGAGATTCACAAGTGCATTGGTAAAGTTCGGAAGTGCCACCGCCGAAGCCTGCGGGAAAATGATTCTTCTGAAGGTCTGCCAGCGGCTTAAGCCAATGCTGAGACCTGCCTCACTTTGTCCGGGATCTATCGCAAGATACGAGCTTCTGAATACCTCCGACATGGAGGCGCTGAACATTAACGTGAATGTAGTGATGACAAATACCGCCTTGCTTGCGTTATTAATGTTGATTCCGAAACTAAGCAACAGCTCCGGAAGTCCGTAATAAATGATAAAAAGCATAACGATGGAAGGAACGCAGCGGATGAAATAGGTGTAGCCATTGGCTATACCGTGAAGAACTTTTCCGCCCTTAAGCTTTCCTGCTGCAAGGAGGAGCCCCAGGAGGCTTCCGAATAATACTGTTCCCAGCATGATACCGAGGGTAACAAGTGTATATGGGAGGATCTGGGGCAAGACTTCAAAAATGAAGCTGGGTTTAAATGGTCTCACAGTGTATCACCTTTCTGATATCCTTCAGGTACATAATCAAATAAGCTGTAACCGAAATACTGCTTCTGTAAATCTTCGATGGTTCCGTCGGCTTTCAATTCTTCAAAAGCCTTATCAAAATCATCCGCAAACTGCTGCTCATCCTTGTTGAAGAGTGACCAGATAGGGATGCCCTCATATGGAACGAAGGCAAGCTTGTCTGAAAAATCATGGTACTCACCATCCTCCTTTTCAACATTGGCCTCAAAGGAAGTCTTGATGTTGAAGTAAGCATCATAGCGGCCTTCCAGTACCCACTGGTAAGCGTCGGCTGCTTCGAAGGAATCGCCTGCCACAAGGTCAATCTTTGCGTCCGGGTGCTTTGTGTTGTAGTTCTCGACGATGTTATACTGTGCGTTTGCAGGTCCGATGGGAACAAGCTTTCCCGAATACTTTGCGAAGGACTCAAGATCTGTGATCTCAGCTGCATTTTCCTTACGGATGGCAATGCCTATGATGGAAGCTCCGGTGTAATTCTTAGGGAAAACGTACTTCTTGGAACGCTCCTCGGTCCACCATACACCCTTGCTGCCTGCATTGTACTTACCGGACTCAACGCCAACCAGAAGATCGTCGTCGGTGGTTCCAACATATTCAAACTCGTAATTATCAAGCTTCTCGTCTATGGCCTTCCATACCGCAACCTCGTATCCGTCATGATTTCCGTCCTTGTCAATGAAATCGTATGGTACATAGGACTGGGTATGAGCGATAACCTTCTTTGTCACGCCTTCTGCCGATGCTGCACTTTCTGGTGATGCTGCGGGGGCTGCTTCTGCTGCCGCGGCTGTTGTCCCTGCGGTTGTAGCCTCAGGTGCGGAATTTGAGCCGCAGGCTGAAAGTGCCGTAGCTGAAAGTGATACAAGTGAAACTGCTGCGATGATATTGATAATATTCTTTCTCATAATTATCTCCCCTTCTTTTCGATGGTCAGCCTCCGGACTTCCTTACCTCCGGGGCTGACGGTTTTTGATTGAACACTATTTTGACAACATTATTTCAATGGAATTTTTCTCAGACTGATGCTTTTAGATTCGTGAAACTACGTGCATCTCTTAAAGTATTTACGATATGTACCTTTGGTGTTTTTTCTGCTGCTGCCTCTCTTACCCAGTTGAGATGCTCTACGGGAGTATCATTCGGAACTGTGCAGTCTGCGCCAATGATTAGACCGGTTCTTCCTGTCTCTTCGATGATGCTTCTGGTCTCGTTCTGGATCTCAGCTTTGTTTCCTCTGTAAAGGATGCTTTCCTCTGTGTTAAGGAATCCGCCGATAACAGCCTTGCCTCCAAAGAACCTTCTTCCTTCTCTTAAGCTGAGGCTCTCGGTGTGTACTGCCCAGTTGAAAACAAGTGCAGGATAGTCCTGATAGATGGTAATGTAATTTGTATTTCCTCTCCAGCCGCAGATGTGAAGGATGTTTGTCTCGGTAAGTCTGTTGGCTGCTTCAAGGATCTTCTTTTCTGATGGTGTTACATACAGACGATAAAGCGCATCCGGAATGAAACGATGTGTGTCTGTTACCGAAAGATAGATTCCGTCGGCTCCTTCTCTGTTTATGATGTATGGAAGAAGATCGATGATATTGTCAGCTATCTTATCAAGTGCCTCTTCCACTGCCTCAGGATCTGTTTTAAGGAAGTGAAGGATCAGGTCATTTGCTTCCTGCTCGCTGAGATCATGTCCGTTTGCAAGTCCGAATCGGAGATGAGCAAGCGGTGCAAAAATATTATAGAAAAGAAGGATATCCTGACCGTAGATCTCTCTATATCCCTTAGCAAGCTTTTCCTGATCTGTGAACCATGGATGAGCATCGGAAACCGGTGTGAAATCCGGAAGTGTTTCAGGAGTCTTTGCATCAAGCTTCAACGGAAGATAAAAATATCCGTCTGTCATGATCTTTACGAAATCCGGATCGAATTCCTCTTTGAACTTTCTCGCTCCTTCAAGGATTCTTTTGAAATTCTCAGGATGCTCAACACCACTTACGAACTCACTTTCGTCTAGGTAATGGTGCCAGAAACCTACAGGAATTCTTTCAACCTCTTCATTGTGAAATGCCTTTAAAACCAGTTCTCTCTTTGTACTCATAATTATCTCCCCCTTATTAATTTTACTTTTGTCTTCGGTTTGGATTTGTTCTTGAACTTCTTGTGTAGAACTATACTGGCCAATTACCTATCTGTAAACTAGGTATTTCTTATCTCTTGTTATAGTCACGGTTTATAACAGCAAAAAAACACCGGGGAAGGTTCTCGCGATTGAGAACCTTCCCCGGTGGACTTACGGCAAAACAAAAAAGCCGCTCAGACTCTGAATGAGTTTGAGCGGTTTTATCAATCCTCAGATACCAATACATTCTTACCGTGCTGCTTGCCGTAATACATACGTTCGTCAGCAATTTTGATCAAATCCTCAGCTTTACTGAAGTTTTCCATATATTTGGTAAGTCCAATAGTTATGGTTACTTTAATTCGTTTATTAAAGAACACCGTCGGTGTTTTTTCTACGAGCTTTCTTAAGTCTTCTATTTTCTGCCTTGCCGAAACAAAATCATAATCCTTCATCAGGATGACGATCTCTTCTCCACCCCATCTGCATATATCGCAGTCGCTCATTTCATTTTTTATCAATGCGGTGGTGTGCCTCAATACCTCATCACCGCAGTCATGTCCATAGGTATCGTTAATTCCTTTGAAATTATCGATATCACAGAAAGCCACACAAAATTGCTTTGGCTGGTCACTCTTCATAAGTGATTCAATCCGCGGGATAAAACCACGTCTGTTCAAGAGACCTGTAAGAGCATCCTCCGAAGCATCAGCCGACAGTTGTTCATTGGTCAGTTCGAGGCCCATCTTTTCGATCTCGCTTGAAATAATATATATGGAGCTGTAAAAAACGACACTGAAATACATTACAAATGATGAAAAAAGCATCATAATGGTTCTTACTGTACCTGCCATCTCATAAACAGGATTTATATTCGAGTAAGCGGTATACAATAATGCATACAGAGCAAATATCAGCGTCAGAACCAGGACTATCATCCATCTCCTTATCCCCTTAAACAGATAGCTGCCAAAATATATGATTATGGGCACGATGGAAAACAGGAAATTGTAAGAACCGCTTTTCCATCCGATATAATAAACCGCCACGGTCGAATAAATGCTAACCTCTAAGATGATGCTCATATAAACCGGCATTATGTGATCATGCTTACAAAGAAAAATACAAACCAGGTATATGATCACACTCATGCTATTAAACAATGTTAACGGCATCACACCTGCATACCACACTATCATCAGCAGTACCACATGTACCATACACATTATGGCAACAGTAAACATTAAAGTGTTGTCCACAATAAAATGTAAGAATTTGCCTAATATATCTCTGCTTCTCATTCTAAACTGCTTTCCTTATCTCAAGCTCAGAAATTACTGTAATTTATGCAATATCTTCTTGCTATTACCTATCCTGATATTACAAAATCAATTTTACATCTAATATAAATGTTTTCAATTTACCATAAACTGACCGATATTAAAAGACCCTGCCGGATCAATTCCGACAGGGTCTTTCGGTTCATTAACAGAGGCTGCTCCGCGCCAAACCAAATGTGATATTTTTATAGCTCGTCCAGATATGCATTCAGAAACTCAGCGGCAAGACTTCCCGGTTTAATATTATTTCTTGCATCATCAAAGGCGAACCAATTAAAAGAATCGATTTCTTTATTGGTGGAAAGTTCGCTGTCCGAATCAACATATACTGTGAAATTGCACATCAAGGTGTTTGATGGCTCGAAGAATTTAGTTCTGTTGAATCGGATATGTGATGCAGTCATACCGGTTTCCTCTTTAAGTTCCCTTACTACAGCATGCTCTAACTGTTCACCTCTGTTGACATATCCGGCAACAAGGATATAGACATCTCTGCCATATTGCTTGATCAGGAGTATCTTATCAGTCTTTTTATTGATAACGATCATGCTTACAGCCACATTGTACATGGGGAACCTGAACTCATTGCAGGCAGGGCAAAAAGGCACCATGCCTTCTCCTTCCAATTCCTTATCAATTAATTTAGATCCACAGACCTGACAATATTTTTCGCTCATATCTGACTCCTATCGATATTACTTTATTCACCGTTTTGTGATTATTTACTAAATCATAACATAGAACTGATTATATCGGGAAATCGTCTGTTCAGAGTCATCACTTACCAAGTATTGCATCACGAAGAGGTGCTGCGATTTTCTCAAGCTCAGCCTGATCCTGTATCTTTTTCAGGTTCGGATCCATGGCGAAGGTTCCGCCCCACTCAAACTGATCCTTATACTTTGGAACCAGATGCATGTGAAGGTGGCAGCCTGTATCACCGTACATTCCGTAGTTTACCTTATCCGGGTTGAAGACCTTGTGGATAGCATCGGCAACGGTTACCACATCTGCGATAAATGCGTTGCGATCCTCGAGAGAAATATCCGTCATCTCAGATACATGATGCTTTGATGCAACTATACATCTTCCGGGATGGCTCTGCTCCTTAAATAGATAAACTGTTGAAGCAGGGAGCTCACAGATTTCATATCCGAATTTTGCCACCAGCTCGCCCTTTGCGCAATATGCGCAGTCCGGATGCTCTTTCGCCATATCATGTGCCATAAAAAATACCTCCAAAATTGTCATAAAAAATAATTGTGTAATCGCTTACATTTTTGCTTAGTATAACACTTCAAATCCCCTTATAAAAGGATAATTTAAAGAAACCGAAAAATCCGCATCCGTATATCTCTGACATACAGATGCAAATCTAATAGGCTCCTTACAACAGACACGTAACAGACACAAATAATAAAAGCCTTCCAAAGATAAATGACTTTACATTCATCTTTGGAAGGCTTTTAATCAACTGCTGCGCTGCATTATACCCTTACGAAGTGCAGCTGTACCGCCGGATAATCTCCCATGGAAAGGTTCATGGCGTAACCTCCGTACATCAGTGCGGCACCGGACATTTTCTGATCGGTTCCTTCAAGCCTGTAAACTGCTTCTTCGTCAAGGCCTCTGAGCCGTATGTTCTTGATCTTTGCATTAGCCTGAGATTTCTTGACTACAACATTGACAAGAGCCTCAGACTTATCGGCTGCCGCAAACTCCCAGGCTTTATAAATCTCACGCTGACTTTCCGGTGTGATCCTGTAGTAATCTCCCTTTTGTATAAGCCAATAGAATCTGTTGAAGGTCTTTATCTGATCCTTTACTTTCTCACGCTCCTCCTCTGTAAGCTTCGTTATATCAAGCTCATAGCCGAAGGTTCCTGACATGGCAACGACGCCGCGGGTCTCAAAAGGTGTGCTTCTTCCTGTCTGATGATTCGGAACCGCTGAAACATGGCTTCCTACAGTGCTTACAGGATAACCAAATGAGGTTCCTTCCTGAATCTCAAGTCGTTCGATAGCATCGGTATCATCTGAGCACCATATCTGAGGACAGTAATACATCATTCCCGCATCAAAACGTCCGCCTCCGCCTGAGCAGCCTTCTATCATAAGTTCAGGATAAGCCTTTAAAAGTCTGTCCAGCAGAGAATAGGTTCCCAGCATAAATCTGTGGGCAGCCTCCCCCTGACGGTCTGCCGGGAGCTTGTTGGAGTAAACATTACATACAGATCTGTTAAAGTCCCATTTAATATAGGAAATATGAGCACTTGCAAGGATTTTGCTGATGCTGTCGAAAAGGTAATCCTCTACTTCCTTGTTGCTCATATCCAGCACCATCTGGTTTCGTGACATGTTCGGGAGTCTGTCCGGATCCCTCAAAGCCCACTCCGGATGCTTTCTGAAAAGCTCCGAATCCTCATTGATCATCTCCGGCTCAAACCAGAGACCGAACTTCATGCCAAGCTTATCGGTTTCGTCTGATATTCTCTTGAGTCCGCCAACAAGCTTCTTTTCATTAACAAACCAGTCGCCGAGACCTGAATTATCATCGTCGCGCTTTCCGAACCAGCCGTCATCCAGCACCATCATCTCTACCCCAAGTTCCGAAGCAGATCTTGCAATGTCGATGATCTTCTCAGCATTGAAATCAAAGTAGGTAGCTTCCCAGTTATTGATGAGAACAGGTCGCTTAAGGTCTCTGTATTTCCGGTCGCAGACATTATCATGGATAAGGTTGTGGTAGTTGTGGCTGAGCTTTTCGAGGCCCTGATCCGTGAAAGTCATTATGGCTTCCGGCGTGTCAAATGATGCACCCTTTTCAAGCAGCCATGAAAAACCTTCATCGTTTATACCCGTAACCACACGTACGGCCCCGGCCTGATCCTGCTCGATCTCAAACTTGTGATTGCCCGAATACATAAGCATCATGCCAATGCAGTCGCCTTTTGTTTCTGTGGCCTCATGATCACAAAGTATCACGAAGGGATTCTGATGGTGACTGCTCATGCCTCTCTTCGAGCTGATAACTCTGATGTCCTGATCAAGCTCATGACGGGTCATCTCACGTTCCATGGCGTGCTTTCCCACAAAGTGTATCTCGTCCCAGCTTCCGTAAAGAATGTCAAGGGTAGCTGAGGAAACCTTCTCAAGACGGATAGCCTTGTCTGAAGCATTGATAAATCTTGTGTGTCTTACGATGATATCTTTTTCAGCAAATACAGAATAGTAGAGTTCAACTGTCAATCCGATGATCTTGTCTTCTAAGGTAATTACAAGTGTACTTACTTCATCATCATACTGTCTCACCGAGGGAAGCCCCGGTATCTCAGGCTTTTTCTCAAGTATCTTATATGATTTATATCTCAGATCACAGCTTCTGCTGCCATTCTCAGCTATGAGACTTAAAGAGCTCACTCTGAAATCCCCAACTCCGCAGCCCGAAAACTCCTGAGGGAGAACATCTATGGAACGTCCTCTGTCGAGACGGTACTCATAAAGATTTCCTGAAAAACCTCTGTCAACAGGTATGATCTGATAGCTCATATCTGTACCGTAAGTCGGTTTTCCATAATATGTATGTAAGAGGAGTCCGATGTCATCTATCTTCATCTGGTACTCTGTATTCTCTGTAAGCAGTCTGAAAAACTTTTTTGTTTCATCAAAAACTATTGCCATTATGACACTCCTTTTGCCTTGCAAATTATATTTCATAATATTTGGACATGGCTATACTACGCTATTTTTGCATCTTTTAGTATGTTATAATGCGTTTAGAATTTGTCTTTTTGTGACTTATCAAAGGAGTGTTTATGAGAGTTCAGACAACTGCGTCCGTCGGAAGATTTGATGATCATGCCTTTCTTGATTATGACTGGTCCGATGATCTTTCACTTTATGAAATAGGTAACTTCAACTGCCCTCCGTTATATTCCTATGGGCCTGTTGCACGTCCCAGAGATATATTCCATTTTGTTCTTTCAGGCAAGGGTAAGCTTTATATAAAAAACCGCGAGTATACTGTAGAAGCCGGTCAGGGCTTTCTCATCCCTCATGAAGTCAAGGCTCTATATACAGCTGACAGGAATGATCCCTGGTCCTATTTCTGGCTGCATATAGGCGGTGCAAGACTGGCTGAAATATGGACAAAGGCGGGTCTGTCAGAGGATAATCCTGTATTTGTCTCAGACGTCGACTCCTCTCCTATGCCTGAACTTTACAGGGATATTTCTGAAAAACGAGACAGAGAACTGTATTGCATTTCAAAGCTATTTGAAATCATGGATCATGTCACTTCAACCTCCGTAAACCGGCAGCTTTCCAGACCAAACACACAACTAGATTTTGTGCAGCGTATCATACACATCATCCAGATAAAATATTCAGAACCTCTGCAAGTCACTCAGATTGCAGAGCTTTGCGGGCTCAACAGAAGCTATATGTCCAGAATCTTTAAAGATGCCACCGGTTCAAGCATCCAGGAATATCTTATGGATTACCGCATGAAAAAAGCCAACCGGCTTCTGAAAGAAACGGACGAGTCCGTTCAGACTATTTCAAACCTGGTTGGCTATAAGGACATATTCACTTTTTCGAAAGCATATAAAAAAGTATTCGGCAATTCTCCGTCCATTTACCGTGCAGAACAAAAAAATCGTAAGGGGGTCTGACCCCCTTACAAAGATCTTAAGCCAATGATGGCTCTTTCTTCATTTCATCTTCTTCCGAAGTTTTGGTACCAAGGAGTTTATTTACGCATGTAAGCGTAACCAATACGCCAAGTACCATAAGAAATGCTGCAACGATAAGCTGGAGGCCGTTAACCAGGAAGGTTGCTGTGCCGGCTCTGAAAGCATTGACATTACCGATGAAGTTAAGAACGATAGCAGAAAATGTCACAACCAGCATGATAACCATAGGAACATAAAGCATTACACTCTTACGACCGGTAGCTCTCAGGAATACGGCAATTCCGATAAGTACAAGAGCCGCAAGCATCTGGTTTGCGGAACCGAACAGGGCCCAGACATTAGCATAACCGCCAAGGCAGAGGAGGTATCCGAAGAAAAGTGTTATGGCTGTTGCAAAATACTGGTTAAGGCAAAGCTTCTGCCATACAGGGATCTTTGACTTGTCAGTTTCGTCTGTGGCAAAAAGCTCCTGGAAAGACATTCTTCCTATTCTTGCTACTGAATCAAGGGATGTAAGTGCCAATGCTGACACACACATGGTCATGAAGACATTGGCAACGCTGTTTGGAACACCGAAGGTCTCAAGGAAGCCGGCAACACCCTGTGAAAAAATCTGGAAAGGTGTCAGGTCAGCAGGTACTGCTCCGTTAACCGCAACTGCGCCGCAGACAAGGAGTGAACAAACACCGAGAAGTGTTTCAAGTGCCATTGCACCGTAACCGACTGCAAGCATATCCTTTTCGTTTCTTACAGTCTTTGATGATGTGCCTGAAGATACAAGGCTGTGGAAACCTGAAACCGCACCGCAGGCGATGGTCACAAACAATGTCGGGAAAATGTAGCTGTGAGAACCGTTTGCTGCTGTGAGAACAAAGCCGTTGAAAGCATTGAGCTTCATCTCAGGATGAGCAACAATAAGACCAAATACAGCACCGACGATCATGCCGAGAAGCATAAAAGTTGTGAGATAATCTCTGGGCTGCATAAGGAGCCACATAGGTGTGACTGACGCTGCAAAAAGGTATATCATGATCACATAGTTCCACTGAGGTGCAGTGAGATATATCGGCGCTGCCATACCGAATGCAAACATTGCCACAAGAAGTACGATGGCGATCACAACTCTGGTGCTTTCCTTCATATTCTTATGATGCTTTTCAACAAGTCCGAAGGCCATGGCAACAAAGATAAACAGCATTGAAATGGTTGCTGCTGCAGCGCCGTTAAAGTTAAGTGCTGCGGATCCGTCTGCTGCTTTAGTGAATCCGTTGAAGGTGCTTGATACCATGGATGTAAATGCTGCAATAACGAGCAGAGTGAAGAGCCAGCAAAACAGTGAGAAGAAACGTCTTCCGGCTTTTCCGATATACTTTTCGATGATCATACCGATGGACTTTCCGTCATTCTTTACTGAAGCATAAAGTGCTCCGAAGTCCTGCACAGCTCCGAAAAAGATTCCACCGAACAGAAGCCACAAAAGACATGGCACCCATCCGAAAGCTGCTGCCAGGATAGGTCCCTGAACAGGTCCCGCTCCTGCGATTGATGAAAACTGATGTGAAAATACTGTAAGCTTTGATGATGGAACAAAATCCTCTCCATCCTCATACTTTGTTGCAGGTGTGACTGCCTTTTCATCGATACCCCAGGTTTTTGCAAGGTATCTTCCATATAACAGATATCCGGCAAGAAGTGCGATACCTGCTACGAGTAAAATAACTAAGCTATTCATTATTTTCGCCCCCTTATAAATATGAATAAAATGAATAATAAAAGCTCTTTCCATTCACTTTAGTACTTTAAATCGGCGGATTCAATTATTATTAATTATTTCGTGAAAACCCATAAATTTAAGAGTTTCTGAGGGCCCAAAAGTCTCAAATATGCCATATAGTTATGTTATTAGTGGTATTTTGCTTATTCATAATAATCTGAGGTTATATAACAATTAACCCTAAGTCATGCATTTACTCAAGTTACCGTAATTCCGCTCAATTAGTACGAACATTTGCTCAACTTTTAAATCGAAAGCATTTTGATCTGACAGTTTCAAATATTTCCAAAATATTTTTTCTTTTTCAGTTTCATTACAGTTTCGTTTTTTATAGTGATGCCATCCCGAGAGGGAAACAGAAAACCGAATACAAAGAATCAAATTGTGGCTCCGGTTTCCAGATTACTGTTTAAAAACCGGATGCTCACGGAATGGAGATTAAAATGAAAAAGAATATTTTAAAGAACAAAATCGCAGTTATCGGTCTTTGCACACTTCTTGGTGTAGCTTCTGTAGGTGCTGTGGCATCATTGGCCGACGAGACAACTACTACCGAAGCAAGTCAGCCACCTATGAACAACGGTATGTACATGGGTAAAATCACTGCCATCGAGAGCGGTTCCATTACTATCGAAACCATGGGCCATGGCGGAAGAGGCATGGGAAAGCCTGACGGAAATATGCAGGCAGATGGCACTATGCCAACCAATGCCTCAGGCGAGCTCGAGACTCCTCCTGCACTTCCTGACAATGCTTCAGGCGAGCTTGAGACACCTCCTGCAGCTCCTACAAACGCAGCCGGTGAAACAGAGACTCCTCCTGCTGATGCCGGCCAGGGTGAAGCCAACGGAATGGGTAATATGGGTGGAATGACAACTATGACTTTCACCATCGACAGCTCACTTACAAGCAGCTTCGCAGTAGGCGATATGGTTGAGATCACTTCAGAAGACGGTGCAACAGCCACAGCTATCGCTGCTGCACAGATGCCTGCTGATATGGGTAATACGATTACTTCTGCAGAATAAGAGATCAGTCGCGGAATATAATATAAGAAGCTAAAGAGCCGGAGGGCATCCATCTGAAACCGTTGTGTGACCCGGTTACAGATGGATGCCCTCCGGCTCAGTTTTTGATCATTTTCCTCCCAACCTGTGGTATCATGTCAGAAGCACATCAGAAACCCATACTTTGGTGTCACTACTCAGAAAATGCTTATGTGTTTTTAAGTTGAGTAAATTTACGTACAGAATGAGGAATGAAATGACAGGAAAAAATATCATCGATTATTACATCAAAAGCCGTTTTGTTGAACACTGCGGCATCGATTTTGAAGAAAACTCACAGGATGGCTCCATAACCACAATCACAGAAGTCATGCCTATGCACATGAATGGTGCCGGCCATGTACACGGAGGCATGCTGTTTACCATTGCAGATACCACAGGCGGTGCCAATGCCCGCCGCTACACCGATCACCTCGTAACACTTGACAGTGATTTCCATTTCCTTACAAGCAATACAACAAGGTATCTGTATGGAACTGCAGAGCTTATAAGAAACGGCAGAGCTGTCATCGTAATGAAAGTTTATATCAAAGATGATAACGGAGAGACCTTCGCCGAGGGAACCTTTACCTATTATAAACTTTAATTCAAATGAACATAAAGGTTGAGTGATTATACGGTTGCACAGGACGTTATAAGGAATAGTTGAGTGAATTTACGGTTCGTCATCCAAATATTGTGTCTTAATCAGCTTTATACACTATATAGGAGACAAAATAAGCAAAACAAGCCGGTGCAAACGTAAAATCACTTACTTTTTAAATATTCCGTAAAATCACTCAACTTTTATCATGTTTATTCTCTTCTGTTTCTGTCTTTCCGGTTTTATCACAGTGCCTTTGTCACCGCCCGGTTCTCTATAGAACACCATAGGTAAATCACATATCCCTTTTCGCAACAAATAAGAATATTATTTTTTACTATTCTTTTTTGATTCAGGGTGTTAAAATACACAAGATTATCGAAAAACGGATAATAGCTTTTAATAAAATGTTAAATTTTTTCGTTTTTTATATATTTTTAAGAGGATATTATGGGTTACTATACAGCTGTCATTTTTTTGTCGTGTGCAACACTATCTATGTTTGCAAAATTGGTACATGACAACCAACAAATAGATGGAAAAACAAAAACGAATTTTTTCCGGACTTCTTTAGTGATCATAATTGCCATGCTGGCTGAGTGGGGCGGAGTTGCTCTTAACGGAGCACCGTCATGGACAGTTCCACTTCATACAGTAGTTAAAGCAGCAGATTATGTCTTTACACCTCTTTTGGGACTGGAACTGGTTAGTCTCGTCATGCCTGACAGCAGACTTCAGAACTATCTCAAGTATCTGATGATAAGTAATGTCCTTGTGGAAATCGTATCGATTTTTAACGGCTGCGTATTTTATGTAGATGCACAAAACGTATATCATCATGGGCCATTATTCCCTGTATATATGCTGACCTTTGTATTAGCGCTTTTCAGTGTGCTATGGGCTTACCTTAAAGCTTTTAGAGATTCATCAAACTCCTACGATATTTCTACTGTATATATTATGCTGGTAACTGCTGTTGGCATTGGCCTGCAGATGTACTTTGGCGGCGATATGCGAACTATTTGTCTCGCTATCACTAACGGAACCATACTTTTATTCACACATTACCAGGCGTTTTGTCTTCGCAAAAAAGAGATGGATCTCTCCGAAAAACAAAAGCTCCTTGAGACTGATGTCATGACAGGACTGAAAAGCCGTTTTGCATACAGCAATGTTCTTGATAAGTACGAAAACCTTGATACGCTTCCGGATAATTTCACTGCCATGGTTTTTGATGTAAACGGTCTTAAACGTGTCAATGACAGTCTGGGGCATAAAGCAGGTGATGAACTGGTTCAGGGTGCAGGAGAATGTCTGAAAAAAGCCTTCAGCGACTACGGTGAATGCTATCATATAAGCGGAGATGAGTTCGTAGCTCTTTTACAGGTAGAGCCGGAATCTTTGAATGAAGCATTGCTTGGATTCAATGACATTCTTGCTTCCTGGAAGGGTGAACACATAGACAGCATAAGTGTTTCTGCAGGTTATGCTGTTGCCAAGGACCATCCGGGTTCTATCAATAATCTCATCTCTGTAGCAGACGAGATGATGTACGAAAATAAGCGTAGTTTTTATAGCAGAAAAGAAAATTGCAGACGTAAAAAAACAGGTTAAAATCAAGAATGTCCCGACTCTTCGTCCCCAATGGATTCAGAGTCGGGACGTTTTCGTATAACCAATCAATAAAATCCATAAAAAAATTATAAATTCTCTTAAAAACAGATGTAATTACCCGTATATTGTGTTATTATAATTTCAGAAACACAATATATGGTAATCCAAAACCAATTAATGCACTGTGACCAATCCAATGGCAGTGCCCGTGTGAAAAAGGATCCGCCAAACATTTTCTCCCCCTCCCCTACTGAGAAAATGCTGCGGATCCTTTCTTGTTCAGAACTTTTCATTTCTACGCAATACCACCCGGGACGGTTCTCGCCGGCGAGAACCGTCCCGGGTGGTATGCTCTACGGCTTTAACACTGAACCGGAATTTAAAAAAACAGTTTTTTCACACGCTCTCACGCCGAAGCATCAAACATCTTTCCCAGTCCGGTATCTTCAGCCATAGCCTCAGCTGCTTTCTTATCCACAGGATACTTTATCTTTGTGGTTGTCTCACCACCTGCAACATAAGTCGTCCCGCACTCCGGACAAATGGCGGTTTTTATGGAAACCGAAGCCTGCAAAACCTTACCGCCTGACTCCTCCGCCTTTTGATAAGCATTGGCAACATGCTCCTGTTCATGAGCCCGAACCATTGCAGGAGCATCTTTAACAGAAATATGTGAAGCCGACTTGAAGGAAACGTCCATTTCATTTGAGCCGTCCTGATACTTGCGTTTTTTACAGGTCTGACATTCGGAAGGCGCACTCGTCCTTCCGGCCTTTTTTACCGTATCATCACTACTGTTTACGGAGTTATGATCGTTACCGGGCATCATCTGTCTGTAGTTCAGATAATTCCGGGAATTCCCATAGTACGCACTGTAATAACTCCCATATGGATTACTACTCGTCTGTCCTGTGCCGATCGCACCGATAGGATTCATTGCCATATCATACTCCTTTCCCATAAGATTACACGTTAGAAACGACTGAAGATAATTATATTTATTATACCATGTCCCTCCAGCTGTCTGTAAATAGATCCCTGCCACAAATCCAATCATTTTTAAGAGGTTTTATACATTTTTTAGAAGTTTAGCAGAGTGACCCACGAAAGGCATAGACATTCAGCCCAAAATGTTCACTTAAAAACCATCTCCTGTACCTTATAATAACATCCACGCCTGCCGATATAGTGGTATCGTATCTTGTACTATGTCATATTTTTAAGGAGCTTCAAGTGAGCGACAGGGCCAATGAACGACAATTAAATATCATTTTCCTGCTTATCATCGGTACCTTTACGCTGATTCTTCTTTCTTTTGCATATCTTAGCAACACACTTTCTCTAAGATATCTGGAAGCCGATACAAAACTGATTTCCCATGAATTGGCACGTACTCTGAATGAAAAAGCCTTAAGTATTTCATCTCCGGATAAGGATACCGAGCTTTCAGAATACTTCAGAGACCAGTCTTCGGTTTATACTGAACAAGGGTTTTCACTTTGGCTTATTGATTCATCCGGAAACATCGTGGCAGAAGCCCCCGACAACACACTGGAATTCAAGTCATACTTTTTGGACTCTGTAAAAGAGTCTGATAAGATTTTTTATGATGCGAATAATGGCGGAAACTCATTATTTTTTGCAGATAAGACTCTTTATATCGCACGAAGCTTTGCCGGCAACAGATATAGTCTGATTTTGGAAAATGACGGTTCCAAAGAGCGACAGCTTCAAAGGATGCAGTATGTTGTGATTTTTTCTATAGGTGTAATTTTGATCATTACACTTCTGGTTCTTATTTCCAACATGTTCTCCAGATACAAAAATAAGCTTATACAGCTTGCCACAACAGATGAACTGACAGGTCTTGCCAACAGAAAATACTTTACGGCAGAATTTAACCGCAAACTGAAACTGTTCACAGATGAATCTCATGATTATTCAATGTTTCTTTTGGATATAGATTTATTCAAGCAGATAAATGATAAGTACGGACACGCAGCCGGCGATGCTGCTTTATCGATGCTTGCAAATTATATAAAAACCACTGTATCGAAGGCTAATGGCTTTGCCGGAAGATGGGGTGGAGACGAGTTCATCGGTGTCATTAATCTGCCTTTAACTGAAGCCAAAGCCTTACTTTTTGAACTGTGCAATAATATACGTCTGGATTCTCCAAAAGAAGGAGCTCCTTTTACAATAAGTGTTGGTATAACTCCGGTAAATAACAATATGACCTTATCGGAAGTCTGTGAAAATGCTGATCTTGCCTTATATCAGTCAAAAGAGAATGGAAGAAATACCGTTACAGCCTTTTCTGAATCCATGACAAAAGCAGAGAAAGCAACCTCTGCTGTCACCGAGAAAAGTACAGTACCGGATCAAACCAGACCGGAAGCCATATCTTTTGAAATACCTACTGAGATTAATTTGAAATCTGCGGAAGCAAGCCTCAGTCTCAAGCAGGTTTTGCAAAAGCGATTTCTTTCGGGAATCATATTTGCCGTTAAATGGATGACTCCATTTGTGGCAGCCGGAGGTATACTCATAGCATTGGCATTCCTGTTTGATGCCGCCAGCATTGACCTTTCCACCTTGTCAGCTGATGAAAGATCTTCCCTGGGATCCATGACTTCCATATCTACCTATCTGAAATACCTTGGGGATACGACCTTCAATTTTATGCTTCCTGTTTTTTCGGCCTTTATGGCTTACAGTCTTGCAGGTGAAAGTGCTTTTATGTCAGGACTTGTAGGCGGTTATATGGTGATAAATACCAATTCGGGATTTATAGGCGCTGCCTTAGCAGGTCTGGCCGCAGGGATAATCAGCAGAGAGATCAACCTGTTCACAGACCGTCTGCCGAAATACATCCGTGGAGCTGCCCCCATAGTTATATATCCGATATTCAGTCTCACCATAGTACAGGCTATTTCATTTTTTATGATACAACCCGCCGCTGTGGCACTGGGATCTGTATTTAACACGTTATTGGATTACTCCAAAACCATAAGCAAGCCTCTGGTATGTACGCTGGCTGCCGGAATGATGTCCGTTGATATGGGAGGAATCATTAATAAAATAGCTTATAGCTACGGACTGGCGTCCATTACCGCAAAAGACACCCAGATCATGGCAGCAGTCATGGCCGGAGGCATGGTTCCACCTATCGGAATCGCCATATCAATGGCTCTTTTCAGAGAAAAATTCAGTACAGAAGAAAAGAACGGCGGAATACTTGCACTCTTCATGGGACTTTCATTCATCACAGAAGGAGCTCTTCCTTATGTGATCACGGATTTCGCAAGAGTGATTCCTTCCTGTATCGCAGGCTCTGCAGTTTCAGGGTTAATGTCTTCGCTGTTTGGCTGCAGGCTTCCGGCTCCGCACGGAGGAATATTTGTATTGCCGGTGGTTGAACATCCGATGCTTTATCTGTTATCCATCCTGACAGGGTCAGTGGTCGCTGCCCTTATCCTGGGATTCTTGAAGAAAAAAAACACTGCATAATGATATGAACAGAGCCGGAGGGCATCCATTTATAAGCGAATCTCTTATAAATGGATGCCCTCCGGCTCTGTTCAAGGTTTACGTCACTTTAAACTATTTTAGCCCCTTACGCTTTCTCTTATTTTCGTAAAGCATGGTATCTGCCGATTCCATATAAGAAGACAGATTCTTCATGGTATTAAAATCTATTGGAAATTCCATGTGTCCAATGGATATTCTCAGCTTGAATGGCTTTCCGCTTTTTTCATTAAACTCCTCCATAAGCTTATCCACCTTTGGGATCATATCCCCGGGTTCCACAACAACAGACCCATCCAACAGGCAAAAGCCTAAAAACTCATCACCGCCCTGTCGTCCCACAAGACCGTTGCCAAAGGCTTTCGACAGAATATCTGCCGAATTCCTGATTGCAAAATCTCCTTCATCATGACCATATGTATCATTGATCTGCTTTAAACCGTCCATATCCATGTAGAAGATGGCTGCTTTCGAGTTGAATTTATCATACATAATGGCATGGCTGATACGC
Organism: Oribacterium sp. FC2011; assembly: GCF_000701645.1. Classification (NCBI taxonomy): domain Bacteria; kingdom Bacillati; phylum Bacillota; class Clostridia; order Lachnospirales; family Lachnospiraceae; genus Oribacterium; species Oribacterium sp. FC2011. The sequence continues at coordinate 22,543 of NZ_JNJM01000023.1, read as the reverse complement.
TGTTCCAGATTATTCATGAAGCCTCTCCGGTTGAAAACACCTGTCAGCATATCATGCTCTGACTCCCGTGAAAGTCTCAGATTGTTACGGTTCAATACTTCGATAAGTTCCTGCTCATGATGTATAAGCTCAAGATGCTGCATACCCACCGCCATCTGATGATATACCCTGACGAGTTCAGTGGAATCAATTATGCTTGGCCCCACGATCAATACACCTATCATCTCCCGTCCGGTAAGGAGAGCACCGACAGTAAAACTCGGATCCAGCTGAAGCAGCGCATGTTTTGACATATCCTGTGACATAAAGTTTTCCACAAGACGGAAAATCTTATACGATTCCGGGGTTTCAGGTACCCTGATTTCCCCATCTGACAACGCCACCTCAAGATACAGGTTATCTCCCATATGAATTGAGTTACGATGGAAGTACTCTATAGGTTCAGAAAAACTCAAAAGAGCAGCATCCTTGACTCCAAGGTTGATAAGATTCTCAAACATCGCTTTGAAAGCTTTCTTCCTATCCATGGAATTCATCAACGCATCCATAGTGATACGGGTTATATAATGCTGACGCTTCTGGCTGTCCCAGATATTCTGATCATACTGTTCAGCGATGTTCTTTCTCATTATACGCTGAAAACGCGCCTGCTCATTCAGTATCCAAATCTTTTGGTCTCCTTCCAAACGGGATGCTGCGTAATCATAACAATCCGTAACTGCATCACCAAATTTTTTGAGAGAAAAGAACTTACTGTAATCATAACGGAATATATCAACGATATCGTCCTGGCCCACAATATGACCTGATCCCCTGTTCTCCCTGTCCATGAGAACGTTATAAATTTTATCGATAAAATTCTTAAAGCGTGGATAACATTCCTGTTTTACCTGTTTTGAAGCAGCTTCCGCCACATCCTCCAACAGCTGTTTTGCCATAGCCTCACGATCAACCGGCGTCTGAGACATAAGCTGTACAAGCTTAGAGTCATTTTCTTTTACTGTCTCTCCGCAAGAAAGTCTGTGAACAAAAAGGCTTTCAATGCAATCCGTTTCCTGAGGTTTCCCCTCACAGAGACGAATTACCTCATATCCCGCTTTATATGCCAAATCATACGCCGAAAGGCGCACTGTGGTAAGCGGCGGAGTCATTTCGGCAGCAATCAAAACATCATCAAAACCGGTTACTGCTATATCCTTTCCCGGAGTCAGACCATGCTTTTTCATCACACGATAAACAGTTTCTGCCATATGATCGGAAGCACAGGCGATGGCTTCAACATCAGGATTTTTACTCAGAAGCTCTTCAACCACCTCATCACAGGCACCCGAAAAAATCCCACGGGCAAACATACGGTCTTCCACAGGAAGCCCGTGCCGCTCCATCTCTTCAAAGTAAACCGTCTCCCTTTCCTTTGCACCAAAGCTTGTGGCAGGACCGCTTAAAAAACAGATCTTTCTGTAGCCGTGATACTCAATGAGATGTCGGATCAATTGCCGGATACCGGGTTTATTATCTTTTGTGATGCATCTGTAACCTTCATGGTATTCCTCGATAAGAAGGGTTTTTTTCGGATCCAGAAGCTCCACATATTTCATAGCGAATTTTCCTGAAGACCGGGAATTAAAGGCATTTACAACACCTACAGGAACAACATAAGCATCAAAATCCATCCGGGCAGCCAGCTCAAATGCTGCATGAATGTAATTGTGTGACCACTCCAGAAAAGTATTTGACGGTAAAAGATCCATGATGTTGATGAGATTATGCCCCTGTTCCTCTATGGCATTTCTTATACCATTCTGAATCCCCAAGGGATACCCTACTGTTTTATGAGAAATAAGATATGCTATATTAAACCGTTTACCCATTTTGTTACTCTCTGATCAACTATTCCACTGATACTCGATACTTCACTCTATCAATATAGTTGTCGACAAAAATCAGGTAAATATTTCTATATTTTAAAAATTTTTCATAACTATAATGCTTTCGTTGCCATAGGCGGAAACCCACTTGCTTTAGCAGGTGGGAGGAGCCCTGTGTATTGTTTTCGGCAAACATATGTGCTATACTATATTTGTTGATATTTACGGGGGCTTTATGGAACAAATCACAGTTACAGCTAAAATTCAGATATCAGCCGATGCAGACAGCAGGGCTTTACTTAATAAAACCATGTCTGTTTATTCTGATGCCTGTAATTACGTATCTGCCTATGTGTTCCGTACTCACGACTTAAAACAGTTTTCTCTTAACAAAACTCTGTACTCTGTGCTCAGAGATAAATTCGGTCTCAAATCCCAGATGGCACAGTCTGTATTCAAGACTGTTATTGCAAGGTATAAGACCATTCTTGAGAATCAAAAGAAGTGGATACGTCCGTCTTTCAGGAAACCCCAGTACGACCTTGTCTGGAACAGGGATTACTCCCTGACTCAGAATCGTTTTTCAGTAAACACCCTGAATGGACGTGTAAAACTCCCATATTTCACTGAGGGTATGTCTAAATACTTCGACCACACTGTGTATAAGTTTGGTACTGCCAAGCTTGTAAATAATCACGGCAAGTATTTTTTGCATATCCCTGTTACTTATGATGTCGAGGAAAGCAGTATTTCCGACATCTGTAATGTTGTAGGCATTGACAGGGGCATCAACTTTCTTGTTGCCACATATGACAGTAAGCACAAGTCCGGTTTTGTTAATGGTAAAACCATAAAACAGAAGCGTGCTCATTATTCAAAGCTGCGCAAGGAGCTCCAGATGCGTCAGACTGCGTCTGCAAGACGAAGACTAAAGGCTATCGGTCAGCGAGAAAACCGTTGGATGCAGGATGTAAACCATTGTGTATCAAAGGCACTCGTAGAAAACAACCCGAAGCATACTCTCTTTGTCCTTGAAAATCTGTCTGGGGTTCGTAAAGCTACAGAACGTGTCAAAGCCAGAGACCGTTATGTATCTGTGTCATGGTCTTTCTTTGACCTTGAACAGAAGCTTATCTACAAGGCAAAACAGAGACAATCCACCGTGATTAAGGTTGATCCAAAATATACAAGCCAATGCTGTCCTGTGTGCGGACACATCGAAAAGACCAACCGTGACAAGAAGATACATCTGTTTTCCTGCAAGAACTGTAGCTATAGATCCAATGATGACCGCATTGGAGCAATGAATCTGTACCGTATGGGAATCAACTATCTCGAAGATAGCCAAGTACCTGATACAGTTACGGCAGAGTAAACTTTGTCGTAAAGGGTGTTGTCAGCCACCCTGTGATGTAACGCCACTTTAGGTAGCAAAGCCTATCGGGGTTAAAGGTCGGAGGCGTAAGCCGTTACTACGACTGGGTAGTTACAAGCCCATTACCTTTAGGTGATGGGTAGTTGACTTTAGAGGACCTCTATCCCCCGATCTTTTTACACGTTAAATTTTAGTCAATTTTGACAGACTATAACATTACCCGTGTTTCTTATTTCATATAGGGAATGTTCCTTATATGTGCTCATCCAAAAAGACCGGAGCAACAGCATTTCCACTTTTTGAATTATATATCCTTAATATATGCTTTTTTGAAATTTTCATCCTTTTCGTGGTATAATAGACAAAGTAACGAAACTAAAACCGGTATGGGGAAAAGATTCCTAAATCTATCAGATTTAAATCTTAAGGAGGATATTTATGAAGAAACATTCACTGGTTTTGATCATCGGAGCAGTGACGATCATAGGTCTCGCTTCCTGCAACAGCGGCAATGGCGACAAGAATAATGGTCCGGCTCCAACCACCAAAGCAGCTGAGACAGAGGCTCCATTCGTCGAAGAAGAGCCGGCGAAGAACGAGCTGGATTCCGCGTCACCTATCCCCGGGATCAATAAGGAATATGATCTCACGGAACAGAAATTTGAAGATGAAAATCTCATCCTCAGGCTGCCTGAAGGCGTCACCGCTGTTAATGAAGGCAAAGGTGAGAACAAGGGTCACATTACAGTTACCGATGAAGAAGATGGTTGGAAGCTTATGTTCCGCCCTGATAATTTCTCACTTAACAACATAATAAACAATGTGAGTAATACTGTTATCTATGACGGAAACGAGGTAAAAACAGACTGGTCACGTGACGTATCAGGGACTCTGGCGGGATTCCCTGTACGGGTGTGGGCCAATAATACACGAAAGGGATGGCTCCACCCTTCCAACGAAAGTGATACACCTGCTGTTGATATCGTCATGGATTACGGCGAAACTCTGGTAGGAGAATGGCTGGGCATGCATATCCGTCTGGAAGCGCTGAAGCCAACCGATGATACAAACATTTATCACTACCTGTATAACAGTAAGCTTCGTGCCGTACTGAACAGTTTTGAATGTATAAAGACCGCGGATGGCAATGAATATTCCGTAAACGGCATCACCGCCACCTTCCCTGCCCGCTGGCCCGTAAAAACAGGTGAGAATTCCATGGTGGCAAATCTGCATTCCAATGCTCTCACCGGCGGTATCACCATAACAACACAGTACAACCCGGATCCTCAGCATCATGCAGATATGTACGAAGGGGATCAGTTCAACCGTACCTATGGAAGCAATGACTGGCTCGGTGTCATCGCAAAACATACCTTTGAAAAAGATGGCGCTGATGAGCCGACCATCCTTTACTCCATGTACCTGTTCTCAAAGTTCAGCGACAGGATGTGTGCCTGTGTTCATGTTTCCAACAACAGCTTCGGTCCTGAGGAATTCAAAGCATTCCTTGACAACGAACAGTTTGTGGATCTGATGAATTCTGTGAAACTTGATCCTGAGGCATGGCACCAGCCGGGTACAGCAGAAGTAAACGGTCTTCTTTCCGACGGCGGCAGTATCATGTCATACTCCGGCACTGATGAAGAAGTAACTATCCCTTCTGTTATCGGTGATTACAACACAGTCAGCGTGGGCTTTAATGCATTTAAGGACAACACCTCTGTCAGGAAGGTAGTCATTCCCGAAGGCGTCACCGAGATCCAGGGCAATGCTTTCTTCGGTTGTACAAATCTCGAAACGGTCGTTCTTCCCGAAACCCTGAGCTTCATATATCCGTACGCTTTCCGTGACTGCCCTAACCTTAAGGATGTAGTACTTCCTGATGGTGTTTCTTATGTAGGATCCGGTGCTTATGAAGGTTCCGGCACAGGAACATTTAAAGGCAGCGCCGCAGAATATGATTATCACGCATTTGATGAAAGCGGATTTGATAAGATAAGTTTTGCAGACGGTGCGATCCTTTCGGCGGATTATATTTTTGACGGTGCACAGCTTTCTGAGATAGAGCTGCCGTCAGACCTTAAGGAACTTGGCAAGGGAGCATTTGTAAACTGTCACAACATCCAGAAGATCGAACTTCCTGAGACAGTCACAACCATAGGTGAAGGTGCATTTTCATCCATGTTCGGACTTCCGTATATTAATCTTCCGGAAGGTCTCACCGAGATTCCGGATGGCTGCTTCAACTCCACAACTTTGGACACTCTTGTCATTCCTTCTACAGTAACAAAGATCGGTGACCATGCAACATTTGGCGCTGCCTGCATCATTATCCTCTGTCCTGAAGCAGAGATAGGCGAGCGCGCAATACAGGCTGACTACGTATATCTGGAAGATGCCTATAAGCATGTATTCTCAGATCATGAGGAACTTGAAGGAAGCTGTCTGTATCTCGATGATGTTTATGACCCTGCTTCACAGATTCAGGGAAATTTCTATGATGCAACAAGCTTCGATTATCAGATCTACCTTCCGTCTGACGCAACCATTGAAGAGTCTGATAATCTTGATAAGTACCTGCTTTCTATCGGATATCCGGAGATTGCATGGATGGGTTCTTCAAGAGATTTCATCCCTGACAGCACCTTTGACTTTGACTGTATCAATCCGGGAATTATAACAGGATATCACGGCAACAGTGATAAGCTTGGTATCCCTAACTATCATATGTACACGGAAGATGGCTGGTGGCTGACAGGCAATGTATATGGCATCGCAGATGAAGCCTTCAAGGATTCTACATTTACTTCTGCCTACTTCCGAGGACAGTGCGGAAACGGAATAGGATCAAGGATCCTTGCAGGAAATACTGCTCTTAAGGACATATGGTTTACTACTGCCATCATGGATGAGATAGATGACAGTAATGCCATTGACGGAGTTCCTCACTATCAGCCTGATACCTTTGAAGGTATCCCTGATGATGTAACTGTTCATCTGCCTGAATCTATTCCGGGTGATGCGCGTTCCGGCGTCGAAGATGGTCTTCGTGCCCATGGCATACCTTCAGGAGCAACATTTACATATTACAGTCTCAGATGATTTAAACTCCAAAATAGTAAATCCGCCGGTGGCTTAAGTTGATTTAAGCCACCGGCGGATTTATTCATCTCAGGCGCGAGACGGTGTATGATATGATACAGATTCCAGATATCCGAGCTTTTCGATCTTCTCGATGTTCATGCGAACCGGAATACCCGGAATATCTGAACGAAGAGTAAATCTGCTGTTCTTAAACTCCGGGACATTTAACATCAGCTCATGTACCGGCTCTGATATAGGCGCGTGGAATTCGATCCTTTCATTGTCACCATATAAAGCACCGAAATATGCATTGTATGCGCCACGGCCTCCGGACTGAAATTCAAGTCCATGTTCCCGGCAAAGATCACGGATCTTGAGAAGATCATCGATATGACTCATGCGGCCTAAAGATGGCTGCAGTATATCGATCCCTTTTTCCACATATGTCTCATAAGCATAGTACACTCTCATGGACTCTCCGGCAGAAAGACGCTGCTTTACACCCATTTCTTTCAGCTTCTTTATCCCGTTGTAATCTGCGCTGTGGATGGGTTCCTCGATCCACTCAAGATCAAAAGGTTCCGCAAGATGACAGAACCGGGCTGCCTGTTCTACAGTAAACTTTTGATTGCAGTCAACAGCGATCCGTGCTCTTCCTCCCAGGGCTTTCTGTACTTTTTCAATTCTTCTGAGATCACGATCCATGTCAATGATCTCACCAAGTTCTCCATGAGAAGATCCTACTTTGAACTTTACGGTATCTGTACCTTCTTCCGCATAACGACACATCTCTTCCACAAGCTCTTCATCATCGCGAATGATTCCGCCGCCGCCTTTGTAAGCTGCGCACCAGTCTTTTTCCGCACCGAGAAAACGATGTATGGTCTTTCCTGCACGCTGTGCCAGGATATCCAGCATCATAAGATCCAGTGTGCCTACATTGACTGCATCTCCACTCTGAAAACCGGCATTTCTGATCTTCCAGTACTGTTCATGTCTCCATGCATTGTAGCTTTTCTTTTCTCCGTTCAGTATACGCGGAAGCATGGTCTGAACAAAGGACCTGGAAACTGTATAGTGAGCGCATGCACCGGTGTCATCATAAAGTTCCATATAACCTTGTTCCGGAATATTGGTTCCCATACCACCGGTAGCGTCTCTGAAGGGCTTCGGCAGTGGAATGGGACGGAAATTATAAAAAACCGCTTTTGTAAAACGGATCTCGTCTTCAAAATCGAATTGATTCATTTTGATCTCCTCTCAGACAAATATGACTGTTTATAATTATACTTAGTAACTTATCATCCTTTGACAGCACGGCGCTTCTTAAGGTAATCGGAAAGGTAGGGCCAGATCACGCAGAATACAGCAAGGAGGAGAAGTATAAGTGACAGCGGACGTGTAAAGAACTTTTCATAGCTTCCCTTATCCATACTTATAGCCCTGCGGAAGTATCCCTCAAGCTTTGATGACAGAATGAAAGCCAAAACAAGCGGGCTAGTAGGAAGTCCTCCGATGGACATGAACAGAGACAGAAGGCAAAGTGCCAGCATCACGTAGATGTTAAACATCGTGTTTGATATACCGTAGCCACCTATATAGGCAATGATCAGGATCACGGAATAAAGGAAATGGTATGGAATCCTGAGAATATATGCAAACCAGTTCTTAGTCATGATCTGCACAATGAAAGTTACTATAGCGGATACCAGAACACATGCAAAGATAAGCATTGCCAGATCCGGCTGGCTGGTCATAAAAAGAGGACCCGCCTGAAGGCCATGTATAGTCAGTGCTGAGATCAGCATAGCTGTAATGCCGTCGCCCGGGATTCCAAGTGCCATCATCGGTATCAGTGCACCGCCGAGGGATGCATTGTTAGCCGTTTCCGAAGCCCAGATACCGGAAGGATTTCCTTCACCAAACGGAATTTTTGATTTGTTTGTGCTTTTTGCATAACCGTAAGCAACCATATTGGAGATTCCCGAACCCATTCCCGGAAGGAAACCTATCCAAAGTCCAACTAAAAATGAGAAAAGACAGATTCTCAGGTTTTCAAAATAATCCATTATAGTGATTCCAAAACCTTTTTTTCTGCTTGTTTCCGCATCAGGCATTTTGGCTTCACCACGTGCCGAATCCCTGATGATCTGGCACATAGCAAACATTCCCAGCATCTGTGCGACAGTGGAAATACCGGCTGAAAGATTGGTGTTGCCAAAAGTAAATCGCTGAGTACCGTTTATAGGATCCATACCGACACACCCAAGCATGAGGCCAAGTCCGGCAGCCATCAGACCTTTCCAGATATTTCCTTTGGAAAGTGATGCCACTAAAGTGATGGCGCAGAAGCAAAGAGAAAAATATTCCCATGGGCCCAAAGTCAGGGCAAAATCTGCGATGATGGGGGACAGGATCGTTGCAAGTATCACCGAAAAAAATGTGCCCAGAAATGAAGCTGTGATACCTACTGCCAGAGCTTTATGGGATTCTCCTTTAAGTGTCATGGGATATCCGTCAAAACAAGTGGCTATGGATGAAGAAGACCCGGGTATGCCGATCAAAACCGCAGAGATAAATGAACCGGACACACCGCCGATCCAGATTGCCAGCAATAAGATAAATGATGTTTCAGTTGATAATCCGAATGTTACCGGCAGAAGCAATGCTATACCAAGTGTTGCGGAAAGACCGGGTATTGCCCCGAACACGATACCGAGGCATACCATTCCAAATATAAGCAGGAGATTGATAGGCCTAAGACATATCATCAGCTGTGAAAGATACAATGCCATGATAGATTTCCTCCTTTTATTTAAACAGGATGCCCGTCGGGAGCTTTACCTGGAAGCCGATCACGAACATGGCATAAAGCCCGATGGTTACGATAACGGATATTAATGCAGCATGGAGCGGTTTCACGAAGCTGCTGCCTTTAAGGTCATGGATAAATGCAAAAATCGCAAAAGGAGCTACCGGTACAAATCCGAAAACTGCCATCAGGATCCCGGTTAAAACCAGCATCAGGTAGCTTTTTGTAACTTTTAGCTTTCCGCCTTCAGGAAAATATGGTTTATCCAATGTCGGATCCTTTTTCCAGTCACTTACTCCCTTCAGAAAAAGCATTAATGAACTGATAAATACCACTATAAAGGCAACGTACGGCAGAAGCCTGGGCCCGGGTTCCAGTAGATTTTTAGGTTGTTTTGTCTGTATCTGTATCAGCAGGAGCCATATGAGTGACCATATGAGTCCCACGATCCCTGTTACAGAGTCACGTTTCATTTTCATTACAATGTCTCCTATTCCTGAGATTCACAGAGACTTAACTAAAACCACGAGTTATAGTGTGTCTCTTGCATAAAAATCCCTCCGAAGTTTTTCTTCGGAGGGACCTACTACCGAAAGTATTAGCATTTAGCCTTGTACATAAAGACCGATAGCTTTACCAACCTCAACCAGATTGTCATATTCTGCCTGTCTTATCTTTTTGGATTCTTCAAGATCATGCCATCCGGGGATGTTTCCTATTTTTGATATATCATCCTTTGTTGTCTCGTAGATTTTCTGCATGGAAGCATTCATGTTTTTTACCATAGTCTCATCCATACCTGCAGGTCTGAGAAGATAGTGGTAAACATTGAAATAGCAGTCTTCGAATCCCTGTTCCTGAAGTGTCTTATAGTTATCAGGAAGAGCCTCAGGATAGCTTGCGATTGTTGTTCCGTCCGAAGCCATAGTTCCGATGATCTTGAGCTTTCCTGCCTGCTCATACTCTATGCCATGACCGACACCAACTACTCCGATATCTATGAAACCACCTGCAAGATTTGTCAGTCTGTCTGACTCAGATGCCATTTCTACCGGATTAAGCTCTATACCTAAAGCACTGGTGATCTTTCCGAAAAGGAATGTGTTTGCACCTGCTGCCGGCATGCCTACATTGATCTCACCCGGATGTGCTTTTGCATACTCAACAAAGCCTGCAAAGTCATCATAAGGAGCATCGGCCGGAACACCCAGGGCACTGAAGCCGTTGTCCTGCATTGTGGCTATCAGGGTGAAATCATTCATAGGATCTATATCACTGTTTCCTGTGATATACTGGATATTCAGGGCTCCTGTTGCCAGTGTCAATGTTGTTCCGTCCGGCTTTGCATCCTTTACCATCTGGTGACCGATAGTATTGGAATCGTAGTTTGTGACTGTTGTCTTCAGTCCATATACATCTGTAAGTGCCTGTGCATAGTAACGGATCGCAAGATCTGATCCGCCGCCTGCTTTTCCGGGTACAACAAGAGTAAGTGTTTCATCCTTTAAGAAGCCTATGTCATCACTGTTCTCTGTCTGTTCAGCTGCGGCATCAGTTGCTTCAGCCTTTGATTCTTCCTTCTTTTCTTCTGTTTTTGCTTCTGTCGCTGCGGCAGTAGGTGTGGAAGCTGCACCGCTACATGCTGTAAGTGCAAGCATCATAGACGAAGCCATCACCAATGAAATCCATCCTTTTTTCATATCGTATTCCTCCTGTTTTTCTGTGGAGGATCTTGACCTCCTACAGTTATTTTATTGAAAACCTCTAATGTTTTCCGTGATATTTAATTGTATGGGTTGATTTTAATGCATCGTTCAGTGAATCACCATTATGAATAATTTATTCTTTTCATAACACTTTAGTTATAGTATTCTAATGTTTAGTGTTCAGATGGATCAGGAGGAAATGATAAGTGAATACCAAACAGCTGCGTTATCTCATCACGATAAAACAATGCGGGAATCTTTCAACGGCCGCAAAGATTCTCGGCATCTCACAACCTGCACTCTCAAAACAGCTATCCGAATGGGAAAGGATCTATGGTATCTGTCTGTTCAGAAAAGAGAAAAGACAGCTCCTTCCTACTGAACAGGGTTCTGTATTTTTTGAGAAGGCGCAACGGATCCTTGATGAACAGAACCGCACGATCCTCTCCATGAAAACCGTTGCAGGAGCTGCCCGTCAGAGGATACGTCTCTGTACAGCACCCAACAGAGGGGCCATCATTTACAGTGAGGTATATCAGCGTTTTTCCCGAAGATACCCGGATATTGCCTTAGAGCTTATTGAGCGTTTTGCAAGTGAACAGCCGGAACTTATAAAACGCGGAGTTGCGGATATTGCTTTAGGAGCAGGTTCTATCTCTGATCTGGTGGAGGACATCCCTTTTGCAAAACAGGAACTGTTGATCGCACTTCCTTCATCACATCCTCTTTCTTCACGAAAAGAAGTAAAACTTTCAGAACTCAGAGACACGCCATTCGTTCTCCAGGGAGAAAGACACAGCGTCCGGGGGATCGCAGATAAACTTTTTCGAAAAGCCGGATTTGATCCTCTTGTAGTATTTGAATCAGATGACGTTATACTGATTGACGCACTTATCAGACAGTCAATGGGTGCCGGGCTCGTATCGAGAATTCATGTTAAGTCCTGCGAAGAGGTTCGGTATATCTCTCTTGATCCCCCGGAGTATCAGCTCACTCATCTACGCTACCCGAAGGGTCATGTCCTTACAGAACCTGAACGTTATCTTGCAGGTCTTCTCATACAGCACAGGCTTTCAGATCCCGGTAATGAACCGATCTCATCTCTTGAGCTTAAGGGTTTTCTTGAGACAGTTGAAGAAATCGAAAAGTCAGCACCTGTTGGTCCAAGCAGGTTAGGGAACTATGATAACGCTGAAGAAGCAATTCCCGATGACGGAAAACGCACCATCTTAAACAATAAAAAAAATACAGCCAAGGACGAAAAAGGCCGTAAGAGAAAAAGATCCGAAGATATCCATCTGGATACCCGTATCCTTGAATATATCGTTGCTATAGCAGATGAAAAAGGGCTTACTCAGGCTGCAGAACGCTTTTTACTGGCACAGCCCGCTCTTTCAAGACATGTCAGAAACCTTGAGGATATGTTGGGAATTCCGCTTTTTACACGTGAACACAACCGGCTGCTCCCGACCAATGCCGGAAAAGTTTTTATCAACGGTGCCAGGAATATACTGAAACTGGAAACAGAAATGATCACACCATCAAAAAACGAGTAGAGAAGATGTTATCGCACCCTACTCGCCCGCGCGTCGGAGGTCAGCATAAGAGTCCGGCTCAATCCACAGCTTATCCGGCTCAACCTTACATCTCAGAAACAATATCTTCACGCCGGCATTTAAGGCATCATCTATGGCCTCTCCGAATTCAGGATGCATCTCCCTGTGAGGTCTCACTTCGGATACCCCCTCCATCTGTATAACATATGCAAGGATAGTTCTGTACCCCCTGGCTTTGGCCTTTATAAGCTCCCGTATGTGCTTAACTCCACGCTCTGTGGGCGCATCAGGAAAATATCCCATACCGTCTATCTCCAGAGTGCAGCCCTTGACTTCCATCAGAAACCTTTCGTCACCCTTTTCCATATAAAAGTCGATCCTGGAGTCACCAAAGGTGAACTCCGGGATCACCCTGTCAAAGCCTTGTTCCGAAAGCCATTCCTTCACCACCTTATTTGGCGCCTGACTGTCGATATTGAACAACACCCCTGTGCTTTTCCTCACAACCACAAGATCATATTTTGTTTTTCTTCCCGGAGTCCCCGGCGCTGTAAGCCATACCTCACATCCCGGTACCAGAAGCTCTCTGCACCGTCCCGTATTTTTCACGTGAACCGTTTCCTTCCGGCCATCTATCTCAACCTCCGCGATAAAACGGTTCGGTCTTTTCAGGAAAACTCCGGGGACTATATTTTCATAATTCATAAATAACCTTATTTTGTACTACCCATGCCGTATGCGAATCCGGGTACTTTGGATTATATTTGGAACGTCATGTTCGTGATGAAATGTGGTATAATCTCAGTATATAAAAGGAAATAATATGATGCCACCATAGCACACTCACCTGTATTATCAGAAGATAACAAGCAATGCACAGACACTTGACCGGGGGATAATAGTGCGAGCTGGCGCAAGGGTACTATTTCTCCCGTCCGCTTCATCCGAGCGATTTTGAGTCAGTTTTTCTTTCAGAGTGAAGCCTCACACGAGTTTAAAAACACGAGAATGCGGCGGCCGGTTATTCAAAGAGGTTATGATTATGCGATCCATACGAACGAAAATGACACTGGTGACGCTTCTTATGATCGTCGCCATCGTTACCAGCATGGCGCTGCTCAGTGTGGTCTTTATCGTCCGCACCGAGCAGCAGAAATCCAATCAGCTGCTTCTGCTTCTGTGTGAAACCGGTGAGAAAAATCTCGATTACTATTTCGATAGTGTGCAGAAATCGGTCAGGAATATCGCGACTTTCGTGGAAGCAGATCTGGACGGGCTCGATGACAACAGGCTTGCGCGCCACATGGAGCGCGTGGAAAAAGAATTTGAAGAGATGGCGTCCAAGACGAATGGCGTTCTGACCTACTATTATCGCATTGACCCTGAGATCTCCGATAAGGTGAAGGGCTTTTGGTACACAGACCTCAAAGGGGAAGGCTTTACAGTTCATGAGGTTACCGATATCACACTTTATGATACGTCGGATACATCAAATCTCGTCTGGTTCACAGTTCCCAAATACGAGGGAGTACCCGTGTGGCTCCCACCGTATATCACGGACAATCTTGGTGTGCGCGTGATATCTTATAATGTTCCGATCTATTGGAGAGGCACGTTTGTCGGTGTGGTGGGGATTGAGATCGACTATTCCACCATGGCAGAGCAGGTGGAGAGCATCCGGCTTTACAGCAACGGCTATGCGTTTTTGAGCGATGAGAAGGGTAATCTCTTTTATCACCCGCGGATCGACGTCAGCCGATTGCCCAAGGAGGAGCTGCCTGTATTTTCCGAAGGCGCGGCCTCAAAGAATACCTTCATCCGATACAACTATGAAGGAGTTGATAAAATCTCTGCGTGGCTGCCGCTGAGCAACGGAATGCACCTGAACGTTACGGCGCCTATTTCGGAAACGCAGGGAGACTGGCAGCGGTTGTTTATGGAAATCATGGTTCTCGCCTTCATTGTTCTGACCGTATCCAGCACTTTCATCATGTTCTATACGAAACGAATCACAAAGCCCCTGGTAGAACTGACCGAGGCTGCAAATCAGGTGGACCGGGGCAATTACGATTACCCGCTGACCTATGACTGCGACGACGAGCTCGGCAGGCTTACAAGCACCTTTAAGCGGCTGTCCGGACATATGAAGGATCATATCTCCGAGCTGAACAAGAGGGTATATGTCGATTCGCTGACCTCCGTGCGCAACAAGGGCGCCTATACAACTTACATCGAGGAACTTCAATTGCGCCTTAATGACGAGGAAGGGCAGGAAACAGAATTTGCAATCGGCGTATTTGACTGCGACAACCTGAAGTACATCAATGACAAATACGGTCATGAAAAAGGCGACATTTACCTTCAAACAGCGAGCCGCCTGATATGTCACGTCTTTTCGCACAGCCCCGTATTTCGAATCGGCGGTGACGAATTTTCAGTTGTTCTTCAGAAGGACGATTTTCGGAACAGGGATGATCTCGTTCAATGGTTTCAGACTGCCATGGTCGAGATCAGCGCCTCGGCAAAGAATGAGTGGGAGCAGGTACACGTCTCATTGGGAATCGCCGCGTATGACCCGCAGACAGACCGCAGTATGAATGATATCATTCGGCGCGCGGATGAGTGCATGTACGAAAACAAACGTATCCGTAAGCAGGGCAAACGGAGCCGATAGGGAGGTTACCGATGAAGCAGACAAAACAGAACTCCAAAATACTGCGTTTGGCGCTTCTGCTGACACTGGCGGCATGGACAGCGATACTGCTTCCGCTGACCTGCGCTTATGCGCAGGAGCCAGAAAAAATCGTCCGCGTAGGATGGTTTGAATCACCGTTCAACATGAAGGATGAACTCGGCCGACGTTCCGGCTATTCCTATGATTACCAGCAGAAGCTCGCCGCCTATTCAGGCTGGACCTATGAATATGTGGAGAAAAGCTGGCCTGAGCTTCTCCAAATGCTGGCGGATGGCAGGATTGACCTTTTGAGCGATGTGTCCTATACCGCAGAACGGGCGGAACAAATGCTGTATTCTTCCCTTCCCATGGGCTCAGAGGAGTATTATCTCTTCGTATCGCCCAATCATACGAAGATTTCCCCGGAGGACTATTCCACATTCAACGGAAAAAAGGTCGGCGCAAACCGTGACAGCATCCAGATCGACCTGTTTAGGGAGTGGATGGAGGCAAACGGGGTCCAAGCGGAAATCGTGGAGATGACTGGCAATGAGGATGAAAATATTGCCAAGCTGGTTAGCGGCGATATAGATATGTATTTATCTCCCGGCGGATTTTTCGACAAGGAGTATGCCGTACCGATATGCAGGATTGGAGCATCCGATTTCTTTTTTGCCGTCAGCAAATCGCGTCCCGATCTTCTGATGGAGCTAAACAACGCAATGAATCGGGTGCAGGATGAGAATGTGTCTTTGAACCATCAATTGCACGCCAAGTACCTGCAGACCACTGCCCCGAACCGTTATCTCAGCATAGAGGAAATCAAATGGCTTTCCTCGCACGGCTCTGTCCGGGTGGGGTATCAGGACAACTATCTGGCATTCTGCGCACAGGATCCGAAGACGGGAGAGCTGACCGGCGCACTGAAGGATTATCTGGACATCGCTTCAAACTGTATGGAAAATGCCCATATCGATTTTGAACCGACTTGCTACGCCACAGCTGAAGACGCCATGGAGGCGCTGAAGCGCGGAGAGGTAGACTGTGTGTTTCCCAATAATCTGACCGAATATGACGGCGAGCTGAGCGGCGTATTTATTACGCCGGCACTGATGCGCACGGATATGTCAGCGGTGATACGCGAGTCTGATCTGAATCTGTTTGCAAGCAAAGAACGTGTGACCGTTGCGGTAAACGTGGGCAATCCCAACTACGACAAGTTCCTGCTGGATCATTTCCCCAAATGGCGCGCTATCTACTTTTCAAATACACCTGAATGCCTCAAGGCAATTGCGGACGGGCATGCTGACTGCCTGCTGATCAGCAATTACCGCTTCAATAACATTTCCAACCTGTGTGACAAATATCACCTTACCACCTGGTCTACCGGTGTGGAGATGGACTACTGCTTTGCGGTAAACCGGACGGATACGGTTCTGTATTCTATCCTTACCAAGACTGCGGGTGCTATTCCGGCGCCTTCCGTCAATGCAGCGCTAACCTACTATTACACGAAAGATGCCGGAATCAGCCTGCAAAGCTTCCTCAGGCAGAATCCGGGTATCCTGTTTGCAATGCTTGTCGCGGCGTTGCTGGCGTACCTGATTGTGCTGTATATCTCACAGAAGAAAAAGGCGGCTGACAGGAACCGGCTGCAGACACCCAGGGCGGAAGACTTTCACCTCTTCGATGATCTTCCCATTTCTTACAGCGTTTACCATGTGATCCATTCGGAGCACAGCGAGCTGTATGACGCAGAAATCATCTACGTTAACCACAAATATGAGGAATACGGAAGGTGTTCGGCCGCTTCGGTCATCGGGCAAAGAGTCAGAACGCTTTATCCCTATATTGAGGAATCATGGTTCCAGAACGTAAAGCGCGCGGCAATAAACGGTGAGACCGTGGAGAACGACTTTACAGACATAGTGAGCGGAGATAATTTCCGATTATCTGTCCGTCAGATCCTATCCCCCGGATACTGCGCGGTCACATATATGAAAATCACTTAGGAATCGTTTAGATTTTAAGTGTTATAATCCGAGGAGAAATAATCATCATAAACCTTTTAAACCCCGACTCTTTAGAGCCGGGGTAATTACATTAATCTTTCAGGTTTTCCCAATCAATCTTCTCATCTCTATAGAAATATTCCATATCATGGTCAGAGACACGTCTATGTACTTTACAGGGATTTCCAAATGCTACACATCCATCCGGGATATCTTTTGTAACAACGCTTCCCGCGCCGATAACTGTATCATGTCCGATTGTTACTCCGGGGCAGACTACAGTATTAGCACCTATCCATGCATTATCCCCTATATGGACATCCTTATTGTATTGCAGTCCCTTGGCTCTTAAAGAAGCTTCTATAGGATGATTTGCAGTAGCGATAGTTACGTTTGGTCCAAACATCACCTTATTCCCAACATAAATATGACCATCATCCACCAGAGTAAGATTACTGTTGGCATATACTCCACTTCCAAAGTGAACATGATGTCCTCCCCAGTTAGCATGAAGAGGCAGCTCTATATAACATCTTTCTCCACATTCTGCAAAAACCTCTTTCATATATAGTTCTTTCTTCTCATAATCAGAAGGTTTTAGCTGATTAAATTCCCAGAGTTTATCCTGGAACGGGACCTGTTCTTTCATTATCTCAGCATCTCCGGGATCATAGATTAAACCCTTCTTCATTCGTTCATATTCTGTCATAATCTCTCCTGTCCCATCTATTATCTTCCCGCCACTCGGCGATAGCTGCCTGTGCCTCTTTTCCTTACGACGTTAATTTTCGATCAATCCCTTTTCTTTAAATACTCTTTCGTCTTGAATGCACAAAAATATGGAAAAGTATATATGTTATTTGCATTACCAACATTGAAGTCTCCCAGCTTTATCCCATATGAGATATCGCTATAGTTCTCATTTTTTATCAGCGAAGATAATGATTTTGACTGGTCACTATTTGACTTAACTTCGACTGGAATCAAATTATTCTGAGTCCTTACAAAGAAATCTTCCTCTAATGTTGAGTTTTCTTTCTTATTTAGTCAAGAAGCCGGCATTCCTTTGATATCACAGGTAAATAGGGCGAAATACAGGAAATAATCTCGTCTGCATCCGATAAGAAGTACCGTGTACATTTTCAACATATGAAACGGATCCTTATTGTATTTTTTAAGCAGATTAAAAGCCTCTTCTCTTGTTACCATTTTACATTATATTCACTTCTTTATATTTTTCTGAAGTATCATATTGACTTCATGACATCAATAGTTTTATGAGCTCAGTTGTTTTTTTCAGCTCTTCCACCGTAGTGTACTCGTTTACGGTATGTATATCGTGCATGGCATTGAATATGCAAAGACCATCTATACCCTTTCTGATAAGCATATTGTTGTCGCTGCCTCCGAAGGATTTTTTTGGTACGGGCTTTAAAGAAAAAGCAGCAAGAGCTTTTTCATAAAGCTTCAGACTTTGGGATTCAGGATCTATCCTGTAGGTGTAGATCTTTGGAGCGCTGTCCATGCTGATGCTCCCGCCTATATGTGCAGCCTCCGTTTCAAAGACATTTTTTATATGCTCTACTGTGGAGAGCGCCTCCTCATGAACAGAACTTCTGACCTCTCCCGTCAGGGTTACTGATGAGGGAACCGCATTACTAACTGTGCCGCCTTTGATGGTCCCGAAATTCAAAGTAGTGTGGTCGTTTGTCCAGCCCTGCTTTATTTTACTAACAGCCTGTGCCGCTATGGCCAATGCATTAATGCCATTCTCCGGCTCGAATCCCGCATGTGCAGAGCGTCCGGAAATCTCTATTTCAAAATTAACAAGTGTCGGCTCCTGGGATGAGTAGACTCCAAAATCACCGCTGGCATCGGGTACAAAGGCTTTTTCTGATTTAATGATGGAATAGTCAAAGGCATCTGATCCCAATCCGTAGGACTCTTCAGCCACGGTGAATAAAAGCTCGATCGGAGGATGATCGAGCCCTTCTTCAAGAATCTTTTTGTAGGCCTCATAGATACATGTAAGTGCTGCTCTGTCATCGGCTCCCAGAACAGTGGTTCCGTCGCTTGTTATACGACCGTCATCATGAAGTATCACTTTTTTATCGAGACCCGGAGATACCGTATCCATATGTGCACAGAAAAGGATCGGCTCCGCATCTTTTTTTGTTCCGGTTCCCGGAATAAAGCCGTAAAGATTTCCGGTATCACCACCGAATTTTACTCCGACTGAGTCTTCGATTAATCTTACGCCAAAATCACCCCATATTTTTATGAGGTGATCTGCAACTTGTCGTTCCTTGCAGCTGATACCATCGATTCGGCTAAGCTCAACGAAAGTGTTTACTATACTGTCTATTTCCATACTCATTTTTCAAAAGTCCCTTCAGAGGATTTATGTCTGCATCTGCTCAAAGGCTCAAGCTAGAAACTTCTTAAAAATAAACAAGTTCCATTTTCAACAAATGCAGCTTTGGAACCATATGAAGAAATCAAACTGACTTTACGGCATTTCCCCTGATACATAAAGCTAATATGCACTTCATCGCAAAGCTTATCGTCTATTATCTTTTTTGCTACGAATTCATCATTAGCATCGTATCCTTTATCCATCATTATTGTGAGATTATCTTTTGAAATAATAAGAGACACCGCTCCGTCTATTTCAGGAATGTATTCTCTTTCGCAAGAATTGTTTATACTTGCATTGACAAGTTTAAATTCATCATAGTAGTAATACCAGATAGTCCCTGTCTCACTTATATTCATAGCATAGCAATCATAGATATTTTTGTCTGCTTGCCATATATCCTGACCGCCTCTTCCCCAGACCCTGACACCACATGCACCTAGCGGATTATTCCATCCGTAATTTCCAAAGACACCTTCATCAAAGTACCCGATAACAATTCCTAAATCAGGATGAACAAAGCAATGAGATATCCCATCTCCAAGACAGAATTCATCGATTATATTTCCATTAAAATCAACTATTGCAGCATTATTTTCCGGATTTCCTTTATTAAATCTGCATCTCGAAGATACCAAAAGAAGGCCCTCAGAAATTGGCTGGACAAAGCTGTAATTCATCTTCTGAACTCCAAGATCATAATACTTTTCATTTATTATTTTTTCTTCATTCCAGTCAATCTGTAACAGCAAAACAGAATAATTACTGTTTGACTCTGTTGGAACAAACATTCCATCTATTCGTTCCGGAATGTTTTTATTGAATAAAATATAAACGTTTCCATCAAAGCCGATCTGCATTGTTACATACTCATCGAAGCTGTGATTATATTTTTTTATCAGATCCCCCAAATCGATATGATTTTTAAACTCTATTAATAATTTCTGATTCATAAACTTGTTCCTCCGTCCCCAAAATAAAGCATCTCTTATGCTGCAATCTGGTAATCTTCAATATCATGAGTTGTGATAACAAGAGTTCCGGCACCATTAGCGCCTGAAGCCTGGCAGGTATGTAAGAGTCCCTGGCACCCTTATCATTCATTCTGCAAACAACATTTTCAGAACATTCTCCGGGCTTTTCTCACTTACCCTTTCCGGATCCGTAATTCCATCTGTAGTATTTTCAGTATTCCAGGTAAAACGACCGGCATTTTCACCCTCAAAAGTGAAGTACACTTCAGGTTCAGCCAGTTTTACCGGATACCTTTCATACCACTTGGGATAGTACTCTGACATATAGTGATCTGCCAGAATATATGCCTTGCAGTTTTTTGTGGTTCCGATTGCACTGATCTCCACGCCACCTCCTGGCTGCCCTGTTCTGCTGTTTGCAGGTGTACTGTGGACTATGACCACACTACCGTCATCGCAGGTACCGAGGCTTATCCACACATGACCGTTAATACTCATGACATCCCCTGGCTTCATCTCATATCCGTTCTTTCCGTCCGGTGCTTTGACATTTTGTGTCCACTCACCGAAGCCCATTTTAGAGAGCCTTTTTGCAATGCCGGTGGAGCCACCCACATAACCATCTCTTCCATTCTCTGTTTCAAATGTATTATACAAAATCCATCCTAAATATCCGGAGCAGTCCAGACCTGCGTAATAGTATTCATTATATCCGCCATAAGGATAATAGCTGGTTGAAGGATCGGAATTATCTTCATTCCCGTCTTTTGACTTGTAGGTAAAATCCTCATCATGCTCATCAAAAAACTTTACCCAGTCCGGCGAAACACCGATTGTTCTCGTCTGTATTGCGGAACCTGCATCCTGCCAGTCCCAGCCACCGCCATAAATATAAAGCGTTGTTCCGACAGGCATCATTGCGGTCTTTAAAAAATTTAAAAGCGTACGTTTTCCCGGAGTTCCCTGGACCTTTGGTACATAGCTCACTTTTTCGTCTCCTGTCTCTTCCGCCGAAATGATAGTATTACCGCTTATACCAACTAAATAGCTGTATCCTTCCTTCAGAATATTCTGAATTGGATAATCATATGCCCCATCCTCATTTACGGTTCCATTATCCATCCGGAAGGTACTTTCTTTGCCATCTATTTCAAATATGTATTGGAAGCTGTCTTTATTATCCTTATTGACCTCCTCCTGTCCATAATTTTTAATCCCAAGATACACTGCATTCGTGGTAGTAACTTTTTCTGCGTCTGATTCCCTTGGAAAGATCATCTCATCCCCACACGATACAATAAAAAACGCTGTGAATATAACCACAACACATATTAGTAAGGATTTTATTTTTTTGTCGGATATTTTTTTCATTTTTAATTCCCTTATATTGCTAATTAATGATATTTTCAGTAACTGAACTGATTTCTATTGTATCACAGACTACATGGCAAATATTTATCTGATAAAACATCCAAAGGGTTATTTTACCAAGGTGAATAAACCAGCTAAAAAACCCTACCGGATTTGGTTCCGATAGAGTCTTTTATGTACGTAGGTTTAATTTATAAGGAGAGGTTTATCATTTTTTGTTTACATCAGATTCCGAATTCCTGTGCCCAGTATGTTCTTCCGTTCTGAGTTGTTGTTGATATTGCGCAAGTTGTGAAGTCAGGCTTTAAGATGTTTGCTCTGTGTGTAGGTGATGCCATCCATGCATTTACTACATCGTCTGCTGTGTTGTAGCCTTCTGCAAGATTCTCGCCGTACTGAAGATCTGCATTTACTGTGTACCAGTCTGTTCCGTCCGGTCTTGTGTGTGAGAACTTGGTTGTGATCTCGTTTGCTCTTACTACAGATGTTGTCTCAAGAGATGCGCTGTACTGAACTGCTGAAAGTCCGTTTGCTATTCTTATCTCATTAACCTTTGCAAGCGCCTGAGCCTCAAGGTCAGTCTGTGCAAAAGATGTAAGTGTCATCATTACTGCGAAGAAGATTGCTACGAATATTGTTCTAACGAGGTTTCTCATTTTCTTTTCCTTTCAAGTGCAACTGGCTGACCTTTC
>NZ_JNJM01000022.1:0-78676 GCF_000701645.1 Oribacterium sp. FC2011 | reverse complement strand
TATCTTTCTGTATATCAAAGAAAAGATCAGGACGAACGTACGATAGGAGAAATCTTCTATGTACTGCTACAGGAAATGGAAGACATTACATTCCAACATTCTCTTTTCATACTCGTAGAGGCTATGACTGCAAGTATAAAGAACATACTTCATATCACAGACGAACAGGTTGAAGAAATCTATAAGGATTTCTTTTTCAGATTGCCTGAATATATGCAGGATGCTCTGACAAGTGATTACAAAGTGGCGTAATTGTATTTTTATAGTCTAGAATATAGAGTTTTCAAGGTACGATGTCCACTATTTATGTGGGAAGTTTAAGTTTATTAACTAAATATCTTTCATTGCTAAATAGTATCACAGAAAAAGAACAAAAAGAAGCCGGCTTTCGCCGGCTTCTTTTAAACTCTCTTTATATAATTTTAGTTATTGTAAAGATCGTTCAACTTCTTAAGGTGTGCATATCTAGCCTCTGACTCAGCCTGGTTCTGCTCATCGAGTGCCTTAGCTCTCTCAGGGTTCTTGAGACCAAGTGAAAGGTAACGAACCTCTCCCTTAAGGAAGTCCTGATATCCTGTGAAATCCGGCTCCTTAGAGTCAAGAGTGAACTTCTTGTCACCGCCGTTAGGGTTAAATCTGAAGTTATTCCAGTAACCTGTTGTAAGTGCAAGCTTCTCCTCTTCCATAGCCTTCGCCATGCCCTTCTTGATACCATGGTTGATACATGGAGCATAAGCAATGATAAGTGATGGACCTGGATAAGCCTCAGCCTCAGTAATAGCCTTAACTGTCTGAGCCATATCACCACCCATGTTGATATGAGCAACGTATACGTAGCCGTAAGACATTGCGATACCAGGGAGATCCTTCTTGCCTGTCTCCTTACCTGCTGCAGCAAACTGTGCTACTGCACCGGTAGGTGTTGACTTAGATGACTGTCCGCCTGTATTTGAGTAAACCTCAGTATCGAATACCATAACGTTGATATCCTTGCCTGAAGCAAGTACGTGATCAAGTCCGCCGAATCCGATATCGTAAGCCCAACCGTCACCACCGAAGATCCACTGGCTCTTCTTTGACAGGAAGTCCTTATTCTTTACAAGATCCTTTGAAAGATCATCAGTCTTGTCTGCAAGAGCTGCAACAAGCTTATCTGTAGCTGCACCGTTTGTAGCGCCTACTGAGAATGTATCAAGCCACTCCTGGCATACATCCTTAACAGATGCATCCTTCTCTGCAAGTGCCTCAACTTCCTTCTTAAGTCTGCCACGGATAGCATTCTGAGCAAGAAGCATACCATAACCAAACTCTGCGTTATCTTCGAAGAGTGAGTTATCCCATGCAGGACCCTGGCCCTTAGCATTTACTGTATAAGGTGTAGAAGGTGATGAGTTACCCCAAATTGATGAACATCCTGTAGCATTTGCAATGTACATTCTGTCACCGAAGAGCTGTGTGATGAGCTTAGCATAAGGTGTCTCACCACATCCGGGACATGCACCTGAGTACTCAAGAAGAGGCTTCTTGAACTGTGATCCCTTAACAGTTGTCTCCTTGAACTTAGCAACAACTTCGTCCTTCTCAGGAAGCTTCTCAGCATAATCGAAGAACTTCTGTCTGTCGAGTTCCTGTGCGATAGGCTTCATCTCGAGAGCCTTGTTGCCCTTCATACCAGGACATACATTTGCACAAGATCCGCAACCTGTACAGTCAAGAACAGATACCTTGATACCGAACTTGTAGCCAGGCATACCTGTCATATCCTTGAAAAGATCGCCTGCAGGTGCTGCTGCTGCCTCTGCCTCTGTATAAGCAAATGGACGGATAGCTGCATGAGGACATACATATGAACAGAAGTTACACTGGATACAGTTATCAGGATTCCACTGAGGAACGTTAACTGCGATACCTCTCTTCTCGTATGCAGCAGTTCCTGAAGGAGTTGTACCATCTACATAATCCTTGAATGCTGATACAGGGAGACCGTTACCTTCCTGAGCAGAAACAGCGTTCTGAATGTTGTTAACGAAGTCAAGAACTTCCTTCTTACCTTCTGTCTTATCCTTGAACTCAAGTCCCTCATCCTGTGCATTTGCCCAATCAGCAGGAATCTCGATCTTCTCGAATGCGTTAGCACCGGCATCAATAGCTGCCCAGTTCTTCTTAACGACATCCTCACCCTTACGGCCGTATGTCTTCTGAGCTGCATCCTTCATAAGCTTGTTAGCCTCTGCAGGAGGAATAATTCCTGTCAGTGTGAAGAATGCTGACTGAAGGATTGTATTGATACGAGTAGGGCCCATGCCTGTCTCGATACCGATCTTTACACCGTTAATGATGTAGAAGTTGATCTTGTGATCATACATGTACTTCTTAACCTGGCCAGGGATATGATCAGCGATCTCATCCTTGCTCCATACGCAGTTAAGGAGGAATGTACCACCGTCAACAAGCTCCTGTACCATGTTGAACTTTGTCATGTATGCAGGATTGTGGCAAGCTACGAAGTCTGCTCTCTTGATGAGGTATGTTGACTTGATAGGCTTCTTACCGAATCTGAGGTGAGACATAGTAACACCGCCGGACTTCTTTGAATCATAATCAAAGTAAGCCTGAGCGTACATGTCTGTGTTGTCACCGATGATCTTGATAGAGTTCTTGTTAGCACCTACAGTACCGTCAGCACCGAGACCCCAGAACTTACAGTTAACTGTTCCCTCAGGAGTAGTTGTAAGAGCAGGTCCGATAGGAAGAGAAAGATATGTTACATCATCGTTGATACCGATTGTAAATCTCTTCTTCTCTGTATTCTTATAAACTGCAACGATCTGTGCAGGTGTTGTATCCTTTGAACCAAGACCATAACGTCCTGAGAATACCTTAACGCCCTGGAACTTGCTGCCCTGAAGAGCTGCAACAACATCAAGGTAAAGAGGCTCACCGATAGAACCGGGCTCCTTTGTTCTGTCAAGAACAGTGATCTGCTTAACAGTCTCAGGAATAGCCTTAAGAAGAGCGTCTGTGCAGAACGGTCTGTAAAGTCTAACCTTAACTACACCGACCTTCTCGCCCTTAGCTGCAAGGTAATCGATTGTCTCTTCGATTGTATCGTTTACAGAACCCATAGCAACGATTACATGCTCAGCATCAGCTGCACCATAGTAATTGAAAAGCTTATAGTCTGTACCGATCTTAGCATTAACCTTGTCCATGTACTCCTGAACGATTGCAGGAAGTGCATCGTAGTAAGGGTTAGATGCCTCACGTGCCTGGAAGAAGATATCCGGGTTCTGAGCTGAACCTCTCTCTACAGGATGGTTAGGGTTAAGTGCACGAGCTCTGAACTCGTCAATGTACTCCCAGTCAACCATATCCTTAATATCTTCATAATCCCACTCTTCGATCTTCTGAATCTCGTGAGAAGTTCTGAAACCATCAAAGAAATTGATGAAAGGAATGCGTCCCTTAAGTGCAGCAAGGTGTGCTACAGGAGTAAGGTCCATGACTTCCTGTACGGAAGACTCGCAAAGCATAGCAGCACCGGTCTGACGGCATGCCATAACGTCTGAATGATCACCAAAGATGGAAAGTGCGTGAGATGCAAGTGCACGTGCAGATACATCAAATACGCCTGGAAGCTGCTCACCGGCAACCTTGTAGATATCAGGGATCATAAGAAGAAGACCCTGAGATGCTGTGAAGGTAGTTGTAAGAGCACCTGCAGCGAGTGATCCGTGAACTGCACCTGCAGCACCGGCCTCAGACTGCATCTCAGTTACCTGAACGGTCTCACCAAGAATGTTCTTTCTGCCTTCTGTTGCCCACTCATCAACATGCTCCGGCATAACTGATGAAGGGGTGATGGGGAAGATGGCGGCT
The DNA here is from genome assembly GCF_000701645.1 of Oribacterium sp. FC2011. Taxonomy (NCBI): domain Bacteria; kingdom Bacillati; phylum Bacillota; class Clostridia; order Lachnospirales; family Lachnospiraceae; genus Oribacterium; species Oribacterium sp. FC2011. The sequence continues at coordinate 74,797 of NZ_JNJM01000022.1, read as the reverse complement.
ACTTCTGTAAATGCATATGATGCATGTGCAGCAGCCTGATTACCATCCATGGTTTTCATTTTTCTTGCCATAAGAATTCCTCCTAAAAAATGAATCGTTACATGAATGTGATTTTATTATATGAACCTTAATAAAAAGGATATCATACTGTAGGAAATTATAGCATTTCCGCCGTAAAATGCAAAGAAATAGGACCTCGTACATGAAAAAATACAAGAAAAATGCATAAAAGAGCCAATTCCTAGCGATTTACTATAGTATATATTGTACAAAATCAAAAACAATATCCGATATGATCCGCTCAAAAAATTATTTCACCCCGATAATGTAATTTTCAGCTCTTCTAATCATCATGACATATTTCGAATATCCGTAATCCGCTGTTTTTTCAAGGGATTATGAAGTATAAAAAATACCGCATGTCTCCAACGACATGCGGTATCCGGTCTTTAAGATTTATCGGTTTTTCAACCACCCACTACAGGGCCTTCCTCAATAAGTCCTTCATTCAGAGAATCCCCCATTACAGGAACAGGTCCCTCGATATATTCATGAACGGTTTCGGCATTTGTTTCCGGACCGGGCGCAGGAGGCGCCTCATGTACAGACTCTTCCTCACTATCGGGCTCGCTGTTGTCCTCAGGTCTCTCAGTCTCCTCATGCTCAGACTGTTCTGGCTGCTCAGACTGTTCAGATGATGAAGTACTTTCTACCGATTCACTTGCCGGCACATAAACTATCTCACCGTTTTCATTTGTAACAGCAGTCAATCCTGCTGCCGCCGCTGATTCTGCAGCAAGAGACGCTGCGACCTCAGGCGAATATTTCTTAGGTGTGTGACCACTGTAATGTGTATAGTGATCCTTGACCTTCTCTGTAGTTCCGTCAGCATTGTGAATGATCTTATACGCCTGCCATTCCGAACCGGCACTTCCCTCTGACTCTGTTCCCTCAGTAATGATAACAGGATCCGGTACAGGAAGATCCATTGCCTTCTCAGAGACAAGTTCCCATGAAACGCCTTCAGGAAGAACCCTTACACCGTAAATCTGAGCATTCATAGTCTGATTCTCGTACCAGGTACGGATTCCGATAGCGTGATCAGAGTCATTAACAAACTTATAATCAGGTCCCGGCCAGGAAACCGTTGCATCCGTTCCGGGAGTAACGTATGTAGGCGCAAATGTGTGCGATCTTCTGTAGGTTGTGGTAAGTCCGGCGCGAAAAACAGCATTATATAGTGTGGATGAAACCTGGCACACACCTCCGCCAACCTCTGTAACAACCTCACCTTCGTTATAGGCCGGTGCTCCGCCGTATCCCTTTTCCTCAGTACGCTGACCCACAATCTGATTGAAAGAGAATTCCTCTCCCGGCTGAAGAACGGTACCGTTTATTGCTGCAGCCGCAGTCTTAATGTTCCCGTTACGGATAGAATTCGAAGTAGTATTAGTCGTGAAAGATCCGATTATCTTGTACTTATCCTTGATTGAATCCAGTGAAGCCGAAATCGTTTTTCCGTCAGCATCAATCTGAGATGAGTAATTATGATTATTTATGGCCTCCATAACTTTGGCAGCCGTAGTCTCAGCATTAAGCTCATAGCCGTCAACAGAGCCTCCGAAAACAAATTCACCCGTGGAACGATCATAAGAGGTTATGTCACCGTTTTTAGGATTCATCTTCCATACAGTGGCGAGCTGTGTCATGTAGTCATTTATCTGAGAGGTGAAATCCGGAAGTGCCAATGCATAGTCCGCAGCAACAACGCTTTCTGTCTCAGTGCTGCTCTCCGACTCATTTCCGGAAGAACTCTCCTCGGTTTCCTGAGACTCCTTTGATTTAATGTCTTCAAATATCTGTGTGATCATCTCATCAAGGTTTACTTCTATAAGGTCAGGCACATTGAAGCTTGATGCCTCAGGTCTTATGGTTATGGACGAATACGGATTTTTAACTTCAACTGTCTGCTCAGTTCCATCATTATCAGCCTGTATTCCGGCCTCTGCTGCAGTCTCTGAAGAGCTTTCACCGGAAGAAAAATCCGGCATACTGAACTCACTTAACAGGGGATTTGTATTGTTAACCACCAGATTCCATGTATACTGAGCCTTTATAGCCTCCTTAACCTGCTGCTGGTTCATTCCATTGATATTTAAAAGCTGAGCACCCTCTGCAAAAGAACTGATATCAAGATAAACATCCTCATGTATTGTGTTGGGATCCAATGTTTCTTCTACCGCATACGTAGTTTCTTCTATAGATGAATTAGACGATCCGCCTATACCACCCTTAAGTGCAAATACCAGTCCGCCCACCAATATAACTGCCGCAACGGCAGATCCTGCTATAATGCCGTAATTCGGTTCTCTTTCAGGTCTTCTGCTATACCGACTGTTAGAACTTCTTGTTGCATTATTCTGTGAGCTTACCCGGGAAGTAGTGCTCCTGCGTTCGCTCTGCTGTGAACCCCGGGCCCTGGATTGCCCGCGCGCCCTGGATGCCGGACGCTTTCCTCCATTATCTATATATCTGTCTGCCATAAAAAATATCTCCGTGTATGTAATACTTCCCGCCTATACAGGCAATGTGTGCTGTCCTCTGACAATCTCACAATGCTACAGCAATCACAGCAGGAAGTAAATCCTATTTTTACTCACATCATCTTATCAACAATAATTATTTTTGTATATTGTGATTTTCATTAAATACAAGACAGATTTATGTAAGAATAATGAACAGTTTTTCAACACAAATGCCCCATTATGTCTCTTATCGATTGTTGTGGAAGAAATCATATACCTGTCTCGCAGAATGATCATCCATGGAAGGACAGTCACTAAGTTCCTCCAAAGATGCCGTTCTTATATGGTCAATGTCTCCGAACCGTTTCATCAGAGCCTTCTTTCTCACCTCTCCCACGCCTTTTATATCATCCAGTAATGATTTTATCTGGCTCTTTTCCCTAAGTGAACGATGATAAGTGATGGCAAATCTGTGAACCTCATCCTGTATACGGGTGAGGAGTTTAAAGGCTTCGGTGTTCTCGCTGAGAGGCAGCTCCCGGTCGTCATACAAAAGAGCCCTTGTTCTATGATGATCGTCTTTTACCATACCGCATACTTCAACTGAGGTTATGCCAAGCTCATCAAGCACCTGCCTGCAGACATTAACCTGTCCCTTGCCTCCATCCATACAGATAAGATCCGGGAAGTTCGAAAAAGATCCCATGGTATTATCCTTTCCGGCGGCTGCATTATCCTTCATCTCACTAAGGCCATGTTCAAAGCGGCGGGTAAGCATCTCATACATGGATGCGTAGTCATCAGGCCCCTGAACCGATTTGATACGAAACTTTCTGTAATCATTGTTCTTGGGCTTTCCGTTCTGATATACAACCATGGAACCGACATTAAGAGCGCCCATGGTATTTGAAATATCGTAAGACTCGATGCGGATTGGAGGCTTCTCAAGGCCGATTATGTCCTGAAGCTCCTTAACCGCCTTGGCACATTTTGCATCCTGCTCACGATACTGCTGTCTGTATCGGTTCATAAGAATTCCGGCATTGGTGATAGCCAGTTCAACAAGCTTTTCCTTTTTGCCTATCTGAGGTGTGACAATGCTTACCTTTCTGCCCTTCTCGCGGGTAAGCCACTGTTCAAGTATGGTTTTTTCCGGCAGTTCAGTCTGCACCCATATTTCATGAGGGATAAACGGGGTTCCGTTATAGTACTGTTCTATAAAATCGTTAAGGATCTCTTCATCGGTTTCTTCCTGATCGATGTCCACAAACTGATGGTCTCTTCCTATGATCTTTCCGTCCCGGACGAAGAATATCTGAACGATGCAGTCCGAGAACTCTCTTCTCATACCTATGATGTCGCGATCTCCGGAATCGTAAGCCACAATCTTCTGTCTGTTCTGCACAGCTTCAATTGCCTTTATGAGATCCCTCATTTCCATGGCGGTTTCAAAATCCAGATTATCGGAGGCCCGCATCATCTTGCGATGAAGTTCCTTCACTATATCCTCATATTTTCCGTTAAGAAAATCTACGGCCTTATCCACCTGGATTTTATAGTCAGCCTTACTCTGTCTGCCAATGCAGGGACCGTCACACTGGTGGATATCATAGTACATGCACTTGTTGACAAGGGGTGCATCCTCCGAAAAAACTTTGTTGCAATTCCTTATGTGGAAAGTTCTTCTTATGAGATCGATAACCTCATTTACCTGATCATTGGAAGCATAGGGGCCGAAATATTTACCTTTATCCGTAGCTCTTTTCCTGACCTTCAAAACTCTCGGGTACTGTTCAAAGGTAACCTTGATATAGGGATAGGTTTTGTCATCTTTAAGAAGTGTATTGTATCTCGGTTTATGCTCCTTGATGAGATTGTTTTCCAGCATCAAAGCTTCAAGTTCGGAGTCTACCACTATATATTCGAATCTCTCCACCAGACTCACCATCTGCTGGATTTTTACTGATTTTTTATAGGACTTTTGGAAATACTGTTTTACACGGTTTTTCAGAACCTTTGCCTTCCCTACGTAAATGATCTCATCCTTTGGACCGTGCATCATATATACTCCGGGAAGTGCCGGCAGCTTTTTCAGTTCTTCATCAAAATTGAATTTGCTGTTATCTCTCATAGGCATCTCTTTCTAACTAAAACAATCCGCCGCAAACAAAAGTCTGCGGCGGATAAAATCATAACACGAAACTATAAATTCCGGTTAATTAAATTCTTAAATCTCTGTTTATAATTCCCGGAGAATATAAATCATCTCCTGATCACTTTACAACAAAGTTCAGTATCTTTCCTTTTACAAAGATAACCTTAACGATGTTCTTGCCCTCAAGGAATTTGTTGATCTGCGGATCAGCCTTCGCAGCCTCAACTGCTGCATCCTGATCTCCTTCAGCAGGGATGTCAACATTTCCACGTACTTTACCGTTAACCTGAACACCCATGTTGATGACTGCATCCTTGGTCTTCTCTTCATCATACTCCGGCCACTCAGCAAGAGTAAGAAGTCCCTCACCTCCGAGAGTCTCGAAGATTTCCTCTGTAAGATGAGGTGCAAACGGATGAAGCAGCTTGATAAATACAAGAAGGTCATTCTTTGTGATGGCGCCTGCCTTTGTAAAGTCATTGATAAGAGTCATCAAAGCCGCAATGGCAGTATTGAACTTCATACGCTCAATATCATCGGAAACCTTCTTGATGGTCTTGTGAAGCTTTGACTCAAGGCTTGCATCTTCCTTATCAAGAGTTGCGATATCTGTAAGTCCCGCAACACGGTCAAGGAAACGCTTAACACCACGTACACCTTCATCGCTCCATGGAGCAGCTGCTGTATAGTCACTCATAAAGAGAACATATGCACGAAGAGTATCTGCACCGTAAGTATCAACGATGTTCAGAGGATCGATAACATTACCCTTTGACTTGGACATCTTCTCTCCGTCAGGTCCAAGGATAAGTCCCTGATAGGATCTCTTTGCATAAGGCTCAGGTGTAGGAACCAGCTTCTGGTCATAAAGGAACTGATGCCAGAATCTTGAGTAAAGAAGGTGTCTTGTAACATGCTCCATACCACCATTATAGTGGTCAACCGGAAGCCAGTACTTAAGCTTTTCAGCATCGGCAAATGCCTTGTCATTGTTGGCATCGCAGAATCTCAGGAAATACCATGAAGAACCTGCCCACTGAGGCATGGTATCTGTCTCTCTCTTTGCTGCTCCGCCGCACTTAGGGCATGTGCAGTTTACGAAGCTTTCAATCTTTGCAAGAGGTGACTGGCCGTCTGTACCCGGCTCGAAGTTCTCAACATCCGGAAGTGTAAGGGGCAGCTGATCCTCAGGAACTCCGACAGTTCCGCACTCAGGACAGTGGATAAGAGGAATAGGCTCTCCCCAGTAACGCTGACGGTTGAATGCCCAGTCCTTCATCTTGTACTGAACGCCCTTGTGTCCGATGCCTCTCTCCTCGAGAACTGTAAGCATCTTTGCGATGGAATCCTTCTTATTTGTGAATCCGTTAAGGATGTCGGAGTTAACCATCTCGCCGTCGCCTGTGTATGCTTCCTTTTCGATGTCTCCGCCCTTTATAACTTCAACGATATCTACGCCGAACTTCTTGGCGAAATCGTAGTCTCTCTGGTCGTGAGCAGGAACCGCCATGATAGCTCCTGTTCCATAGCCCATCATTACATAGTCTGCGATAAATACAGGGATCTGCTTTCCTGTAACAGGATTTACAGCCTTAAGACCTGCAATCTTTACGCCGGTTTTGTCCTTTACAAGCTGAGTACGCTGGAACTCTGTCTTCTTGGCAGCGTCCTCACGATACTTCAGAACTTCATCCCAGTTTGTAATTTTGTCCTTGTACTTGTCAAGGGCAGGATGCTCCGGAGCAACAACCATGAAGGTTACTCCGTAAAGGGTATCGCATCTTGTAGTATAGATCTCAAGCTTATCGAGAACCGAACCATTGCTTTCATCTGCAAGCTCAAAGTTAACGAATGCGCCTGTTGAACGTCCGATCCAGCTTACCTGCTGCTGCTTGATGCTTTCAGGATACTCAACGTCGTCAAGACCATCCAGAAGTCTGTCTGCATATTTTGTAATCTTCAGGTACCAGACATCCTTTGGAAGCTGAACTACATCACTGTGGCAGATATCACACTTACCACCCTGTGAGTCTTCATTGGAAAGAACCACCTTACAATTTGGGCAATAGTTTACGAGAGTCTTTGCTCGGAATACAAGCCCCTTGTTAAAGAGCTGAAGGAAGATCCACTGTGTCCACTTATAGTAATCCGCATGTGAAGTTGCAATCTCTCTTGACCAGTCAAAAGAAAATCCAACCTGTCTCATCTGATCCTTGAAGTGATCGATATTCTTCTCTGTGATGATGTGCGGATGTGTATTGGTCTTGATAGCATAGTTCTCAGCAGGAAGTCCAAAGGAATCAAATCCCATAGGGAACAGAACGTTGTAGCCCTGCATTCTTCTCTTACGTGCAAGAACCTCGATACTTGAATATGCCTTGATATGTCCAACGTGCATTCCCGCTCCTGACGGATATGGGAACTCAACAAGTCCATACCATTTTGGACGCTTGTCAAAGTCCACTGCCTTGAAGGCATCAGCCTCTTTCCACTTTGTCTGCCACTTAGGCTCGATTTTCTTAAAATTATATTGCATAACCAATTTCCCCTTGTGAAATCATGTTGAAGTAACTTTTTTGCCTTCCGGCATCCCGACTTATCATAAGTCAGGAAAGTCAATATCTGTCTGCTCTTCGTGAAGCACAGGCACTTATATCAACGAAATCTAATTATAACAGAAAGAATCCTTACGTCAAAGATTTTAACGTCTCCAAAAGAATATCCTTCATAGCTGATATAACCGGATATCAATTTCTTACCTTTTCAATTTCATGCAGACAGAAACGCATCCCACTGATACTCGTTATTGGCGTTCCATATAAGCCACTCATCGTATCCGGCATCGTAGACCGCCTGTATCTCCTGTCTTATTTCTTCAGGCCCATAATGGAGATAACTCGAAAGGTATGAAGCCGTAAATCCCTGAAGCCACGGACGGACCTTTGCCTGATGTACTCCCTCAACCTCCTCCAGAGCAAGATCCTTTTTGGAAGCATTACAGGCACCAAGTATAGCCTCATAAGGATGCTTGTCCGGAACATCCAGCCCAAAATTCCCGTTTCCGTAGTGGGAAGGGTATATCATGGGGCACATATAATCCACAGCACTTGCCATAACCGGATAGTCCTGTCCTACCGAAATTGTATCAACATAAGATCCAATGATAGTTCCGAAAACGTCCGCAGACATAAACACATTTTTATCCGCCAGTCTGTCCGAAGCGAACTTGATAAATTCGGTGATGATCTCCGTCTTGTCCATACCCTGGGTTTCTTCATCGGTATAAGTCACATTGTTCATACCCTTTTCGGTACAGAATCTCACATAGTCGAACTGGATTTCATCAAAACCAGCATCAGCGCACTGCTCCGCCACCTGCACCTTATACTCCCAGGCTTCCCGGTTATAAGGATTGATCCATGTCATGCCGGAGGCATCATGGAATACAGTACCGTCATTATTGTGGTTCAGCCACTCCGGCTTAACCTGTTCAAGAAACGGATCTCTAAAGGTTACAATACGGGCAATGGCATAAATATTATGCTCCTTCAGCATAGACATAAGTGCGTTGATGTCGGGAATAGTCTCCTGCACCGAACCGATGGATTCGATGAGTTCACCACCCATTTTGTACTCGATATGTCCCTTATCTTCCAGAATATCTATGACGACAGCGTTGATCTCGGTGGCATCTATATGCTCAACGATGGTCTTCATTTTCTCCGCTCCCGCAACCTTTGAGCTGATGTAGACGCCCTTTACTTTAACCGGAGTCTTATCCGGCACTTTCTTAGTCCATATAGCTGCCTGTTCTATAGCCGCACTTTCGGATTCCTCGATTTTTATCTGCTCCTCAAGGGACTCCATGAATCTGGATTCCTCAGCAGATTCAGATTCATATTGTATAAGCTCATCCGACTTATTCACACTGTAGACTATAGGCGAATGCTTCTGGCATCCGGTCACCATCAGACTCAGCAGCATGATCACCGTTAATAACCTTTTCATAAAAACTCCATTCCGATACCTTAGTGTACCGGGATAATTCGTAAATATTTTTCACACTGATATCCATTCCGGCTTTTTCAGCCGGCGGTACAAATTGTGATGAATAAAATCCTTCACATTAGTATCTCTGCACCCCGGGGAAACAACTTAAGTCATTATACCACGTAGCTCCCATTTAACAACTTCAACGGTTTTTGAATATTTCCATACACAGAAAAAACCCTGAAGCATAACACTTCAGGGTTAATTATCTCTTATTAAATCGGCAAAGATCAGTCTTCAACCTTAACGATCTCACGCTTGTTGTAAGATCCGCAAGCCTTGCAGACTCTGTGAGGCATAACAAGAGCACCACACTTTGAACACTTTACAAGGTTCATCTTTCCCATCTTCCAGTTAGCTCTTCTTGAATCTCTGCGAGCCTTAGATGAATGATTCTTAGGACAAATTGACATATTTACACCTCCTTCGTCATACCGAGAAATTATATCCAACCGGTTATTTTATGTCAAGCAAAATCATAATTGATTTTAGCAATTGCACGCTCGATATACGATACTACTTTACGCCAATAATTGCAAGAGGATTTTTTGAAAGTTTTTGAAATGGTGTCTTACCTCAGGCAACAGTTCAGTGTGTCAAATCACTTTGCAGCCTCTGCGATAAGTCCGATGTATCCTGCAGTATCGGCAAGGGTTGCTCCGCTTACTGCATCTACAGCATCATCCTTTTCGGATAGTGCCTTTACATCCGCAATGCTCATACCGTTTACATGATTCTGGATAGCATTGTAATTTTCATCGATACGTACTGTTGCACCTGCCTTCTGGTTCATCATCTCTGAATAATAGTCAGCATTAACTCTCTTTGAGAAAAGAACATTCTGAGGATCGGCATATCCTGCTGCAAAATTTTCAGTATCATCGGAATTTGGCACACCCTCAACCTGGGAAGCATCTCCGAACTGGAAATCATCAATCCATGAGAGGATAACATTATCACCGTCCGTAAGAACTGCTGCTGTTGAGAAGCACTTGTTTCCGTGTGCGGCACCTATAGCCATATCGAGCTTGAGATCCTCGCTGGAACCGTTAAACTCCACAGCCTGTGTTCCCTGAGCGATCTTTGCAGCTTCAGCTATGGCTGCAAGATAGTTTCCTGTATCGGCAAGTGTTGCGCCGCTTACTGCATCTACAGCTGAATCATCATTCTTATATACAGAAAGCTCATCAATGGTCTTTCCAACCGCAAACTTCTGTATCTCGTCAAAATTATCATTGATACGAACAGTGCTGCCTGCCTTCTCTGCCATATTCTTACTGTAATAATCAGCATTTACTCTCTTGCTGAAAAGAATCTGACCCTCAGCAAAGCCCGCGCCTAAATTCTCTGTATCCGTACCGTTAGGAACTCCTGTTACGGCTGAAGGATCTCCAAACTGATATTCATCAATGTAAGCCGCAATAACAACATCATCCTTAACTACTGCGGTAACCTGTGAGAAACACTTATTACCATGTGCAGCAGTGATAACCTGTCCCATCTGAATGCCGCCTTCTACAGGTATGATCTCTGCAGGAGCAGAAACAGCCGGAGCCTTGGTTTCAGCCTCTTCAACTTCCAGACCCATAGCCTTTGAAACAGCATTCTTAACTGCAGTAGAAGTAACCGTTGCTCCGGAAACGCCGTCGATCTCAGGACCGTTTGCTGCGATAATCTGCTCCTTAAGTGTATCAAGAGCTGCACCGCCTACATCCGGTGTCTCCTTATCGCCTGTAAGAACCGCGTCGGTTATAGAGCCATCTGTAACTGTAAACTCTACTGTTACTGTACCTCCGAAGCCCTCAGCCTCTCCCTTTAATGTTTCACCCTTTGCAGCAGCCTCTGTCGCCTCTGCTGCCGCTGTTGTTACAGCCTCTGTTGCCTGTGGTACTGACTGTGAACCGCAGGCCGACAATGTAAGTACTGCCAGTGCTGCCGCGGTATAAATGATATGCTTTTTCATAGTATACATTCTCCTTTTGTACAATTGTATTTTGCTCAATACATTCTACACGAGCAGCCTATATATGTCTATAGTTAAAGATCTATTTTAGACTGATTATTTATTCATATCTATAAGGGTTAGGTATAACTTGTTTAAACAATTCTGCCGTCATAAAAAAAGATCCGGCAGGACAGTCCCACCGGATCTTTTTATTCATATATACTTGTAATTTCCTTTTTCAGGATGTCACTCAGGCCTCTACAAGGCGAAGTGTGTCACGTGCGATAGCAAGCTCTTCATTTGTAGGGATAAGGAAGATCTTAACCTTTGAATCATCTGAAGAAATAAGTGTATTCTTACCGCGAACATCGTTTCTCTCATCATCGATCTTTGCGCCGAGGAATCCGAGATACTGATCAACGATACGCTTACGTGCATTCTTGTCATTCTCACCAACGCCGGCTGTGAAGGCGATAGCATCAACACCGTTCATTGCAGCAGCGTATGCACCGATGTACTTAGCTACTCTGTACTCGAAAGCATCAAGTGCAACCTGAGCCATGTGATTACCCTCAGCGGCAGCCTTTCCTACATCACGGAAGTCTGAAGAAACGCCTGAAAGACCAAGCACACCGGACTTCTTGTTAAGGATGTTGAGAACTTCATCTACAGAAAGCTTCTCATGGTTTGCAAGGAACTGTACTACTGCAGGATCGATGTCACCTGAACGCGTTCCCATGATGAGACCCTCAAGCGGGGTAAGACCCATAGATGTATCTACACCCTTTCCGCCGATAGATGCAGAAACAGATGCACCGTTTCCAAGGTGGCAAACGATAACCTTTGCCTTCTCAGGATCAAGGTTACCAAACTTGATAGTCTCGTGAGAAACGAAGTTATGAGATGTTCCGTGGAAACCGTAACGACGGATGCCGTACTTCTCATAGTACTCTGTAGGAATTGCATAGTAGAATGCCTTCTCGGGAAGAGTCATACCGAAGGTTGTATCAAATACAGCAACGTTTGGCTTACCGGGAACAACCTTCTCACAAGCCTCGATACCAAGAAGGTTTGCAGGGTTGTGAAGAGGTCCGAGATCGAAGCACTCACGAATGATGTCCTTTACTTCCTGAGTTACAACGATAGACTCTGTGATCTTCTTTCCGGCATGAAGTACTCTGTGACCGATAGCACCGATCTCATCAACAGACTTAACAACACCATGTGCAGCATCTGTAAGAGCATCAAATACGAGCTTAACTGCAACGCCGTGATCAGGCATAGCTGTCTCAAGCTCAAAATCATCCTTACCCGGAGCCTTATGTGTGAGCTTTGAACCGTCGATTCCGATTCTCTCGCAAAGACCCTTGGCAAGAACTGACTCATTTTCCATGTCGATGAGCTGGTACTTAAGTGAAGAAGATCCACAGTTTAAAACAAGAATTTTCATTGGTTTTTTCTCCTAATTATATAAATTAAAAAGAGGGTCAAGTCGCCAGGGCCTGACCCTTGAATTTCCTAATTAAGCATTCTGAGCCTGAACAGCTGTCATAGCAACTACTGCTACGATATCGTCTGCATAGCAGCCTCTTGAAAGGTCGTTAACAGGCATTGAAAGACCCTGAAGAACAGGACCGTAAGCGCCGGCATGAGCAAGTCTCTGAACAAGCTTGTAGCCAATGTTTCCTGCTTCCAGTGAAGGGAATACGAGTGTGTTTGCATGACCTGCAACTGCGCTGCCCGGAGCCTTGAGCTCTGCAACTGTAGGATCAAGAGCTGCATCAAGCTGAAGCTCACCGTCAAGCTTGATATCAGGATACTTTTCGTTAGCGATCTTAACAGCCTCTGAAACCTTTGTTACGTCATCATGCTTTGCACTTCCCTTTGTTGAATATGAAAGCATAGCTACCTTTGGCTCTGCGCCAACAAAGCTCTTGAAAGACTCAGCAGAAAGTGCTGCGATCTCAGCAAGCTTCTCTGAATCAAAATCTACGTTTACTGCACAGTCAGCGAATACGAAGGTACCGTTCTCACCGTACTCCTTTGCATCTGTCTCCATAAGGAAGAAACCTGAAACAGACTTGATGCCCGGCTTTGTCTTAAGAAGCTGAAGAGCCGGTCTGATAGTGTTACCTGTTGAGTGGCATGCACCGGAAACAACACCGTCAGCATCACCGCACTTGCACATAAGACATGCATAGTACATATAATCCTTCTCCATCTGCTCCTTAGCAGACTCAGCAGTAACGCCCTTGCTGCCTCTGAGCTCAACGAACTTATCAATGTACTTCTGCTTGTTGGCATCGTTGTATGGATCTACAACTGTAACGCCTGTAAGATCAAATCCCTCACCGTTCTTGGCAATTTCTTCAGGAGTTCCGATCAGAACAACGTTAGCGATACCCTCCTTTGTAATCTTTACAGCAGCCTCAAAGGTTCTCTTGTCCATAGATTCAGGAAGTACGATAGTCTTCTTGTCTGCTTTTGCCTTAGCCTTGATCTCATCAATAATAGCCATTGGTGTCATTCTCCTCTCAATATACACATTATAATTTAATCATCTGCGACATGCCTTTCCTCACCAACCTCCTGTTGAAGGAACCGGCAAATGCGCGGTGACAGGTTTATGTTTTTAATGCACACAGTTGTAACTCTGTATACAATTCGACATTAATAAATATTATACTCGATTAGACTTGCCGTTCAAGTCACAAGCTCCTTGATTTTCTGCACAAAATCAAGGACAAAATGTGTTCCGGTTCAATACTTCTCAAATCTCTCCAGATTGACCACCATCACCGTGGCACCGCCGATCTCCACCGGCACCGGCATGGTTGAATAGGTATTCATGGAAGTACCGGAAACATAAGGCATATTGACCGTGATATTCTGGCGTTTTCCGCATTCATTCTTTATGATCTCCACACAATCGTCGACCTTCCCGTCATCCGTCGCGATCATAAGTGTAGAATTTCCTTTACGTAAAAATCCTCCCGTACTTGCAAGCTTCGTCACCTGGTAATGAGCAGCATTCAGCGCATCCACCACATCATCCTCATTATCATTACGTACAATTGCATAAACCAGTTTCATCCTCTGCCTCCATGATCATAAGCCGCTCAGAACACATACCATTCAATGAAAATCCTTTGTGACAATGCTTCCGAACCGACTCTTTTCAATAGATAAATGATACCATAAAACTCTAGTCAGCGATTAAAAATTTTTGCGTAAATTCATTCCCGTAACTTATTAAACCGTCGTCACATTCTCCCGGACTGTACACTTTATTATATACATCAGCAGAATACATATCCTGGTTAAACAAAGTTTCCGCGTGGGAAGCATTGATACTGAGGATAAGCTCCTCCGGTGTCTCTATAGTTTCCTTCCTGCGAACAGAGAAAAGCTGCTTTTCATACTTCGAAGCTGAAGTTACCACCGTAGTTTTCACACTGCCAAGCATATCTCTCGCTCTTTTACGAATGCCAAGAATCCTCACATACGGCATCATATCCGCTTCCCCGAAAAATCTTCCCCTGAGAACCCGGACATCCTTCTTACTGATTCCCAAAAGAATGTGGAGCAGAGCTCGCGAAATGCGGGTATAAGTGTAATTTTTCGATTTTATGGCTTCTATTCTTTCAGTAAATGTCATACGGTCATGTATCTGTTTTTTCAAAGCATCCGCTATCTCCCTGGACACATCCAGATAGTCCGTAAAGGACGATGGCTGTTCAGGCGACATACGGTCAAGATAATAAAGCTGCAGCATTCTGTAGCTCAGCATATCTGACAGCATATCCACGTCTGCATATGATTGGTTAATGCTTACATCATCCTCCGACTGAGGATTCTTTATAGCATCACGAATAGCATGGGCACTTTCAAATTTCTGATTCCGTCTGATACAGTCAATGCGGAAGCAGTCACCCTGCCTTTTTACCGCCTTTATATACTCAACTCCCAGAATGTCATTGGGAAGAAGTCTCGAGGCCATGGTGCCCGATGAAGAATCGTCCTTTTTAAGAAGACCTGTACCCTCCCGGGCATCCGCCGGAAGACCCGGTTCACCTATGTTTTCAGACTTTTTCCCGTTATTTAAATCCTCATCAGGATTTCCTCCCGATACACTGTCAAGTATATTTTCAAAGGCCTTTTCATCATCTCCGGAAAGCACCAGACTTATGGCTTCCGCCCTGGCCTTTGCATAACTCATACCGGCTTCAACATTGTCCCTGATGGCAGCATTTAATTTGGCATTCTCCTTGCTTCCGGAATCCAGTTCGAGATCTGCAATCTTCATGAGATGATCCGGATCACCGGATTCAGAACCAAAAAGCAGAATGTCAACAAATCCAAGAGATCTTAACGTCGCAACTCCCCCGGCAGCAAAATCCTCCGCAGAGGATGTCGAAAACATCTCCGGAATCTGCACCACCATATCAACACCGCCCTGAAGCGCCGCCCAGGTTCTTTCATATTTATCATATATGGCAGGCTCTCCCCTTTGAACAAAATCCCCTGACATGGCAGCCACAACATAGCAGTCGCCATAGCGAAGCCTGATACTGTCAATAAGATATTTATGTCCCTCATGGAAAGGATTAAATTCAGTTACTATTCCGATAACATTTTTCCCGTTGTACATAAGCCCTCTGTTGTTATTTTATTTCAAAAAACTCCTGCATCACGATACATCACACATGTCTACTTCGGCATAAATATCACAAATAATTAGTCCGGAGGGCCGATACCCTCCGGACTATTCTCCTTAGTTTTTAAAGCTGTGTATCGGTGCAGGAATCCTGCCCTTTCTGTTAACAAAAGCCGAGCAGTCAAAGGTATTGACTGCCATAACCGGTGCATGGCCGAGAAGGCCGCCAAAGTCAACATGGTCTCCAACCTTCTTGCCGTATGCAGGGATAACCCTGACCGCGGTTGTCTTCTGGTTCACCATACCAAGGGCCGCTTCATCAGCGATAATGCCGGAAATAGTAGCAGCGGTGGTGTCTCCGGGAATAGCGATCATATCAAGGCCCACAGAACAAACGCAGGTCATGGCTTCAAGCTTCTCAAGATTAAGGGCACCGGCCTCAACTGCATTGATCATACCCTGGTCCTCAGATACCGGGATGAATGCACCGCTGAGTCCTCCCACAGAACTGGATGCCATGATGCCGCCTTTCTTTACCTGATCATTAAGCATTGCAAGTGCCGCAGTGGTTCCGGGAGCCCCAACTTTTTCAAGGCCCATGAGCTCCAGAATATCCGCAACAGAATCTCCGATTGCAGGTGTTGGTGCAAGAGAAAGGTCAATGATGCCGAAAGGAACTCCCAGTCTCCTTGAAGCTTCCTTCGCCACCAGCTGTCCTACTCTCGTTATCTTGAAGGCTGTCTTCTTTATAAGCTCCGACAGCTCCTCAAAATCAAGACCCTGGGCATTACGCAAAGCATCACGTACCACGCCGGGACCCGAAACGCCTACATTGAGAATGCAGTCAGTTTCGGAAACCCCGTGAAAGGCTCCGGCCATAAACGGGTTATCGTCAGGAGCATTGCAAAATACAACCAGCTTGGAGCATGCCGAGGAGTCGGTATCTTTAGTGCGCTCAGCGGCTTCCTTTACCATTTCTCCCATAAGTCTTACGGCATCCATATTGATACCGGTCTTGGTAGAACCGAGATTGACCGAGGCACAAACTATATCCGTTTCTGCAAGAGCTCTGGGAATGGCCCTCATGAGCATCTCATCCGCCGGTGACATTCCCTTCTGGCAGATAGCCGAAAAACCTCCAAGGAAATTAACCCCTACAGCCTTGGCAGCCTTATCCAGAGTATGAGCTACCTTTACAAAATCCTCTGTCGACTTGCAGGCACTGCCGCCGGCAAGAGCTATGGGAGTTACCGAGATTCTCTTGTTTACGATAGGCACACCATAGTCCTTTGAAATCTCTTCACCTGTCTTTACCAGGTCTCTTGCATACTTGGTTATCTTTTTATATATATTGTCGCAAAATGTATCAACATCCTGTGCCGCACAGTCAAGAAGACCGATACCCATGGTTATGGTACGAACATCAAGATTGTTATGCTCTATCATGTTGTTGGTCTCAGATACCTCAACAGCATTTACAACATCATTTAAAATTGCCATATATTCTCCTTTGGTAATGCATGATGTAACGAAATATCACTTCGCAAATATCATAATTCCATGAATATCAGATTCTGTGCATCATGGTGAAAATCTCTTCAAGCTGCATCTTGATATCCACACCGATCCGGTCCTTACCGTACTGTGTAAGCTCTCCCGCAACCTTGTCAAAAGGATCCTTTATTCCGGATACATCGACGATCATCATCATATTGAAAAATCCGCCTGTGATGGTCTGTGAAATATCAAGGATGTTGATATTTGCCTCTGAAAGAAATGTACACACCTTCGCTATGATACCTACACTGTCCTTACCAACAACGGTAATAATCGCCTTTTTCATAAAACCTCCTTGAATCCATTAAGCCGCTGACACATTTCAGCCTGCAAGTTTCTTCTATAATAAGCATCGATGCAATAAAAAAACAAGTTTAATATTCCATAATTTGCCTTCATTTTTAAATACAATCACCCGGAGTTATGGCACCTATAAGCACACAAGCCTTTATTATGGAAATCCTTTTCTCAGGACAGGTCGGAAACATATATCGTTAAACCACACCGGATGAAACGTCAGACTTTAACTTCTTAAATCTCAACAATTTCCGAAATCCGGTCCCTGTGGGCAACGGTAATGTTTATCTCTTCAGATTTGTGCTCGGAATCAGACTTGTCTATCTCCCGCCTGACTGTGTTTAATGCTAACACCGGAAGATTGTTCTCCTTACTGAGGTGCCCCAGGAAAACATGCTTTACGCGTCTTGAGAGTATGGAATCCAGAAGAAGTCCGCAATTGTCATTGCTGAGATGTCCATGGTCGCTTAATATGCGTCGTTTCAGAGACATTGGATACGGCCCGGTGCTGAGCATTTTAACATCATGATTGGATTCGATCACCATACCATCCAGATCTCTCAAATGCTCAGCGATGTAATCGTCATAATGCCCGAGATCCGTAGCAACCGCTACTCTTTTAGCCGAATTCGGTTTTCCTTCACCCATTGTCTCCACTCTGTAGCCCACCGGATCCGCAGCATCATGATATATGCTGAAAGGACATATCCGGAGGTCACCTATTTCCATGGTACTGTCGGGAAGAATCGGGAAAAGATTGTCTTTATGGACATCCCCCAATGTCTTATTGAGCATTACCTCCCTGAGGGTTCCGAGAGTTCCGTACATCGGTATGCCGTATTTTCTTGCTATTGTTCCCACCGCCCTTACATGATCAATATGCTCATGGGTAAGGAATATGGCATTAATGTCCTTAAGATCCAGATCCAACTCATGAAGTCCTGTATTAATAGCCTTCATTGTCACGCCCACATCTACGAGTATATGGGTACTCTCTGTGCCTATGTATGTGCTGTTCCCGCCTGAACCGCTGGCAATGCTTGTAAACCTCATTAAAATCAAAACCTTTCAATAACTTCATAATCCGGAACACCGGGGTGCATCCACCCTTCCGGGAAGGATTACAGCATCTGAACAGCCTGATTGTGTTCACCGAAAAAATCCCTCATGTGCTTCCTGATCATTTTAACCGTCTCTTCCGGGGAGCCTGTATTGTCGATCCCGAATGTGGCGATCTTCCCGTATTCGTCATCCCCGATTTGCGAATGAATCATATCATGGGCTTTTTCTTCTGTATAGCCCCTTGTTTCCATAAGGCGCTTAACTCTGACTGACCTTTCCGCATATACCGCCCAGATCTCATCACATAAATCTGTAAAAGCTTCATTTGGTAATGCTGTCTCTACCGCAAAATCCGCATCCCGGGAGCCGGTCTCTTTTCTGACATATTCCCACACAGCAGGATGCACTATTCCATCGACCTTTTTTCGAATGTGATTCTTCCCGCTTCCATACAGCTTTTTTGCAATCGCTTTAAGATCCGCAGTGCCATCCTCTTTTTGAATGTCTTCACCCAGAAGCTCTTTCAGTTTTTCAAAAACAGAATTTCCATCAACATAAAAAGACTTGGCTATGTCATCCGTCTTCAGGATCACAAACCCATAGTCTTTTTCCAGGGTGTCAAGTACTGTAGACTTACCTGCACCGACGCCTCCTATAACTCCGATTATCATCTTTATCTTTGCCTCATTCGCCAATGCTGCCTTCCAAAGGGCAGCCTCCGTAAGTCATCTTAACCCCTGTCCGTCATGGCCGGTCTTTCCATGATATCCTAAGCTCAGTCCAATCATTCTCACTCTTCTGAGCATTCAGCCATGCAAGTCCTTCCATCACTCCGGCTTCATCAAAAGCAAGCTCTTTATATAGCTTTTTATCCTCCGGCGTCTTGTCAAAGGAAAAGGGTTCCGGCCAAACCCAGACACCCAGGCGAAGCCTTTCCTTTGTAGGATTCATGATCTTTTCTCCGGTCTTTTTATCCACCGGATAATCCGCTTCCCCTGCTTCGATTTTTTTCAAAAGTTCAGTATCAGGATCCTTATAAATCACCTTGGACATACGATAACGCATGCCTTCGGAGGAACCCGTAAAGCTCTCCTTTTTCAAAAAGCCCAGGTGCATTATATCTGTTTTTTCTATTAAAGCCATTTTCTTGAAACCGTTTAGTCTTTCTTCTTAATTTCGATAGATCTAAGTTCCGGTGATAGAAACTTATTATTCAGCATTTCTCTCACCGGACATTTATAAATGTTATCAGCTCTCAATAAGCTCCCAATATTAGCCGGGCCGGTTTCTCCCACTAAATATCCGAAAATGTCAGTGAGCCTCGTCCCAGTTATATCCTTCGCTTGCATCAGCCACCAGAAGTACTTTAAGTTCTACGGCATTCTGCATCTTTTCAACCAGAAGCTCTTTCACCTTATCCTTCTCTTCTACAGGCGCTTCTATCAAAAGCTCATCATGAACCTGAACAACGATCCTTGACTTGTAACCGCCTTCGCGAAGTGCTCTGTCAACTTCGTTCATGGCTTTCTTCATGATATCAGCTGCAGATCCCTGGATAGGGCTGTTCATCGCAACTCTTTCACTGAAGGATCTTCTCATAAAGTTGGAAGCATTGATATCCGGAACCGGTCTCCGTCTTCCGAAAACGGTCTTTATATAGCCATGTTTCCTGGCAAATTCAACTTCACCGTCCAGATATTTTTTAACATCCGGATATGTTTCAAAGTATCTTTCGATATATTCCTTTGCCTCCATCCGGCTGATGGACAGACCTTCACTGAGTCCGAAGGCGGAAATACCGTAAACTATACCGAAGTTTACGGCCTTGGCATTACGCCTCTGCTGCTCTGTAACTTCCGAAAGCGGTATATGGAATACCTGGGATGCTGTAACCGCATGGATATCCCTGGCATCTTTGTATGCCTCAATAAGCTTCGGATCTCCCGAAAGTGAAGCCAGTATACGAAGCTCCACCTGGGAATAGTCGGCATCAATGAAAACACATCCCGGCGACGGTACAAATACCTTTCTGAACCTTCTTCCAAGCTCTGTTCTGATAGGAATGTTCTGAAGGTTCGGGTTTGTGGAGGAAATACGTCCTGTGGCGGTAACCATCTGGTTAAACTCTCCGTGGATTCTGCCATCCTCACGGATGAATCCCAGGAGGCCCTCCGCATATGTCGAATTCAGCTTACTGAGTGTACGATACTCAAGTATATCTCTGACTATCGGATTCTCCTCCGCAAGCTTTTCAAGCACATCCGCAGCTGTAGAATATCCTGATTTGGTCTTCTTTCCACCCTTTAGTCCAAGTCTTTCAAACAAAATCTCACCAAGCTGTTTCGGCGAGTTGATATTGAATTCTATTCCGGCATCTTCATAAATACTTTTCTGAAGCTTTTCTATACCGGCCTTAAGCTCTTTTCCATACTCAAGAAGAGCCGCTTTATCGACCAGAATTCCTGCCACCTGCATATTGTAAAGGGTATATACAAGAGGCATCTCAATGTCTCTGAAAAGCTCCGTCTCCTGAAGCTCTTCAAGCTTTTCCATAACCGCCTTAAAAGACCACTCTGCGACTATGGCAGTATATGCCCCCATGGTTTCCTCAACTGTTCCGGGAAGATCGTGTCCGCAGGATGTGTCCGATTTTGAAGCCGCCTTGAAACGATCCCTGAGTTCCTTTTCCGATGGTAATGTCACCGACATAAAGTCTCTGGCCAGATCCTCATAGGTATAGGTATCCTTCAGAGGATTAATGACATAAGCTCCAAGTGACAGATCGAGAACATTGCTCTCAGACGAGAATTCACAATCATAAAGCTGAGACTTAAGGTTCATGGTATAGAGATGCATTCCCTCTTTAAGAGACAGCTCCTTAAGCTCCTTTTTCCAGTCAAAGCCATGGAATTTGAAGTATCTGCCGCCCTCAAGCGCAAAAAAGAGTTCTGTGGCATCTGATGTTTCCTGATCTGAAGCTTCAGCATCCGGCTCTTCATCAAATACCATTTCCATCTGTCCTGAAGCACTTTCCAGAACCGATGGTTTATGAACTATACAGAATCCTGCAGCCCCCTGACTTGCAGCATCCTTAAAGGCAATCTTCGCCATAAAAGGATCATCCACTGACTTTATCTCTGAAAGATCAAAATCCTGATGCTGTTCAATGTTAAGAGAGGTTACATCAAAACGTTTAATGAGAGATTTAAGCTCGAGTCTTTTTATCATTTCAAAAGACTCTTCGTTAAACATATTCTCCACCTTCGCGTCATCATATTCAAAATCTATGGGCGAATCAATGTTGATGGTGGCGAGAGTTTTGGAGAGCTTTGCATTATCCCACTCATCGATAAGCATCTGTGCAGCCTTTGGCTTCCGGGGCACCTTGAATTCAGGATCCCCGGAAACGGCTGCTTCATGTGCAGTTTCAATGTCATGATACTTTTGAATGATCCACTCTGCAGACTTTGGGCCGAGGCCTGCCACTCCGGGAATATTATCCGAGGTGTCACCCATAAGAGCCTTCAGATCGATGAATTCCGACGGGGTTACTCCCCAGGTTTTCTTCACATCATCAGGATAATAGATTTCCTCAGTAGTCACTCCCTTGGAAGTTTTAGGAAGATAGATTTTGATATGCTCATCACTTAACTGAAGGAGGTCTCTGTCTCCGGAAACTATGGTTACATCCACTCCCTTTGCCTGAGCTTT
The DNA here is from genome assembly GCF_000701645.1 of Oribacterium sp. FC2011. Classification (NCBI taxonomy): domain Bacteria; kingdom Bacillati; phylum Bacillota; class Clostridia; order Lachnospirales; family Lachnospiraceae; genus Oribacterium; species Oribacterium sp. FC2011. The sequence goes on along the minus strand of NZ_JNJM01000022.1, from coordinate 52,838 downwards.
TTTTGCAACGGTTCCCAAAAGATCATCCGCCTCAAATCCGCCTTTTTTCAGAAGCGGAATGTGCATAGCCGTGAGAACCTCCTGAATAACGGGTATCTGCTCGTGAAGTTCCTGAGGCATAGGCTTACGGGTTCCCTTATAGCCTTCAAACATCTTATGTCTGAAGGTAGGCTCATGAACATCAAATGCTACCGCAAGATGGTCTGCCTGTTCCTCATCCAGAACCTTCAGAAGAATGTTTAAAAATCCATATACCGCATTTGTATGCAGGCCCTGAGAATTGGTAAGCTCCGGAATCCCGTAGAAGGCACGGGACATGATACTGTGTCCGTCTATAAGTAAAAGTTTATCTGACAAAATTATCTCCTCTTCACATGATCCACATCCTGATCTGCATTATAAAAATGATCAGCACTGCCCAAAAAGCTATGGTATCCACAACCATAGCAGCTATCCTTCTGGTAAACAAACGGAACAGGTAGAATCTGGAATCACTTATGGTCTTTTTAAGCGCCTCATCAATGTTCAGGTTGGTGTCCACATCGGAATCCAGCTCCGCCGCACCTCTGTAAACCATATGGGTGATCCTGAGCTCATCCATACATTCATCACATCCGTTCACATGATCGATGAAATCCTTAAGCTCCGCATCTGTCAGCTTGTTATTCAGATAATCATATATTTTTTTTCGGGCATCCAGGCATGTCATAATGTTATTTATGGGTCAAAATCGGCATCGATTCGACTTGAAAACCTTTCGATAATGTGCTAATTTATATAAGTCTTAAGCCGCCATGGCGGAATTGGCAGACGCACGCGACTCAAAATCGCGCGGTTTATCCATGCCGGTTCAAGTCCGGCTGGCGGCAGACAGAAAGTGGATTGGTTTTAAACCGATCCGCTTCTTTTTTTATCATAAACCCGGCAGTCGGAACGAAGCAATACAGGGTTTATACTCACTATTATGCTACAAAAGTAGGGAGCATGCTCCCTACTTTTTTCATTTCATTACTTGGTTCCGAAAATACGGTCTCCGGCATCACCAAGTCCCGGACAGATATAAGCATTTTCATTAAGGCAGCGATCTACGTTTCCTACATAAACCTGAACATCAGGATGTGCCTCAACAAGTTTCTTAATACCCTCAGGAGCAGCAATAATGCAGATAAATTTGATCTTCTTTCCGCCGTGTCTCTTGATCTGAGTGATAGCATCAACAGCAGATCCGCCTGTTGCAAGCATAGGGTCGCATACAACTATCTGTCTCTCCTCGATAGGATGAGGAAGCTTACAGAAATACTCAACCGGCTGATGTGTAGACTCATCTCTGTACAAACCGATATGACCGATCTTTGCGCTTGGCACAAGAGCTGTGAGTCCGGAAACCATGCCGAGTCCTGCTCTTAAGATCGGAACGATGGCAAGCTTTCTTCCGGCAAGCATAGGAACACTTGCTGTCTCGATAGGTGTATCGATCTCTACAAGCTTTGTGGGAAGATCATGAAGAGCCTCAAACCCCATAAGCATGGCGATCTCTTCCACAAGCTGTCTGAACTCATTTGTTCCCGTTGCCTTATCACGAAGAAGTGAAATCTTGTGAGTAAGCAGAGGGTGATTGAGAACTGTTACATTTGATCCATAATTGTTATCCATTTAAAATCTCCTTTATAAAAAAGTTTAATCTTCTGTTTTTCTGATGATCTCATCCTTTGACTTATAGATGGAATCGGAATCCACACAGCCCCTTACGGAACTAAGGGGGTAAATGTTGGTATTCCTTCCGATAACCGTGCCGGGATTAAGTACCGAACCGCAGCCTACCTCAACATGGTCACTGAGCATGGCACCGAACTTCTTGAGTCCGGTTTCAATGTCTCCGTCCTCAGCATGCACTTTCACAAGCTTCTTGTCGGACTTTACATTTGATGTAAGTGACGCAGCTCCCATGTGTGATTTATATCCAAGAATGGAATCTCCCACATAATTATAGTGTGGTGTCTGCACTCCGTCAAAGATAATAACATTTTTAAGCTCACAGGAATTACCTATGACGCAACCCTTACCGGCAATGATATTGCCCCGGAGAAATGCACACTGTCTGACCTCTGTCTCGGGTCCGATAATGATATACTCCGCAAAATAAGCAGAATCAAAGACCTTGGCAGTCTTGTGGATCCAGACATTGGGCTTTACTTCATCATACTCCTCCTTTGGAAGAGTCGGTCCGTAGGCCGCGATAAAATCATGAATTTTCGGAAGTACCTCCCAAGGGTAAGTGCATCCTGAAAATGCCTCCCCCGCCTCTGTGTAACTGAGGTCATACATGGCCTCTATTGTCATATCGCTCTTTTTCACTTTGTTCTCCTGTTTTCATCTCAAATGAGACAGTTGTTTGATGTTTCTCTGTGTTTTTTGATCCGGTAATCAGCCGAAACTGCCGCATAGCTTTACATTGATCTGATCTTCTCAGTCTTTTCTCTCACAAACTGCTCCAGCTTATCCATGTATTCCCGCTCGGTTATCTTTCCTTCCGCCACCGAACTAAGGCCCATTTCCCATGAGGCCGTAAGCTTCGGATTGAGAAGATGTGGTATGGATATCTTAACATAATAGGCTATATGTTCGCCAAGCTTTGTAGGTGTCAGAATCTGTGTCTTTTTCTGAAGTGACACATACTTATCATCCACAAGCTTTGTGAGTATTCCTGCCCTGGTCGCACTTGTGCCGATTCCGGCGCCCTTGATCTGAGCTCTCAGATCCTCATCTTCTATGAGATTTCCCGCATTTTCCATGGCAAGGATCATTGAACCGGAAGTATATCTCTTAGGCGGTGAGGTCTCGCCTTCTTTAACCTGCAGTGTACGAAGACTTATCTTCTGGCCCTTTTTAAGCTTCAAAAGCGCTTCACTCAGGCGTCCGTCTTTGTCTCCGGTTTCTTCAGAATCCTGTCCGCCCTCCGGCTGTCCGTCACCGGCAGCACTTCCTGCGTCACCGGCTCCCTCCATGGCCTTCGCAGCATCTTTCTTTACATTGGCAACCTTCAGATACCCCTCCTCTTTCAGGGCTCTGGTTCCGGCTGTAAACATTTCATCATTACAGATTATAGATAATGAAATCTTCTGATATACTGCCGGCGGATAAAAGATAGCAAGAAACCTACGGCAAATCAACTCATATACTTTCTTAGCCAGAGGTTTTAAGGACTGATACTCCCTCTGTCCCTGACCGGTAGGAATGATCGCATAGTGATCGGCGATCTTCTTGTCATCCACATATCTGGTTTTTCCGATGTTTTTACAGGACCCGTTCTCAAGTATTTCCTGTGCCGCTGCAGCCACCGGCTCATAGGTGGAAAGACCCTTTATGTTTTTTGCTATCTCCTTTGATACCGCAGTAGATAAAACTCTCGCATCAGTACGGGGATAGGTGGTTAATTTCTTTTCATAAAGCTCCTGAGCTATAGCCAGAGTCTCATCCGGACTTATCTTAAACATCTTTGAGCAGTCATTCTGAAGCTCTGCAAGATTATATAAAAGCGGAGGATTCTTTGTCTCCTTCTTTTTTTCGAGTCCTGTAACCTCCGCATCTCTTGGGAAGGGCATGAAGCTCTTCATAAACTCCACGGCACGACCCTGCTTGAGGAATCCCTTTCCGTCATATATCTCTGTTGGTGCGTACTTCTTTGAGCCTTCTGTTTCCTTCCAGTCCGCGGTGATCACGGCACCGTTTCCGATGTCAAAATCCCCCAGGATACGGTAGAAAACCGTCTTCTGAAAGGCTCTGATCTCCTGCTCACGCTTTACTATCATTCCCAGGACACAGGTCATGACACGTCCCACTGCCACCACCATCTTGTCCTTATGATCTATGTTGAGCTCCCGTCTTATGCGGTTACTGTATTTAAGGGACAAAGCTCTGCTGAAGTTTATGCCCATGAGATAATCTTCTTTGGCACGTGAAAAGGCGGCGGCCGAAAGATTGTCATAAGCACTCTCGGGCTTTGCTTCACGGATGCCGCGAAGGATTTCTTCATTAGTCTGAGAGTCTATCCAGACTCTCCTTTTCTCCTTGGATTCCGGCACCTTCGCCATCATCTCCACAAGGCGGTAAATGTATTCTCCCTCCCGGGCACTATCGGTGCAGACATATATGGTGTCCACATCCTCACGATTAAGCTGTTTGGAAACTACCTGAAACTGCTTTTTCGTACTCTTTCCGACTTCGTATCTCCACTCGGAATCCCCGGGAATAAAGGGCAGCGTGTCAAAACTCCACTTTTTCAAAGACTCATCATAAGCCTCGGGATAGGACAACTGCACCAGATGTCCTACACACCAGGTAATGACATAGTTTTCATCTTCCAGAAATCCGTCGCCTCTCCTGACATTATTCATACCGAGAGCCTGAGAGAACTGCTGCGCAACGGAGGGCTTTTCCGCTATAAATAACTTTTTCAATAAAACCTCTTTATAATATCAATTATTATTCAGTTTAATCCTTAAATGCTCTGAATAGTAACTATGATCACTTCACTTCCCACTTGAAAACCGTGGTGGTGTCGTATTCTTCACCGACTTTGACTATAGATGTCGGCCAATCTGCCTTATGCAGGCAGTCAGGATAATGCTGTGTTTCGAAACAGTATCCGTGGTGCGGTCCGAAATGAACTCCGCCCTTTCCTTCAAAGTCAGTAGCCATGGAATTGGTTGTATAGAACTGCATTCCCTCAAGGTCTGTGTATACTGACATTTTGATGCCTGACTTTTCGGAGAAAGCTGTGGCCGCAAGCCTTACATTTCCGTCGAAATCATTAAGCACCCAGTTGTGATCGAAACCGCCGGCAAAATTAAGCTGGTCAAAATCTGTTCTGAGATCTCTCTTTATAGGCTTCGCTGTGGTGAAATCCATAGGTGTACCCTGAACAGATACTATATCACCGTAAGGAATAGAATTCTTGTTGGCAGGTGTAAAGCGGTCAGCATTGATCCATACTATCTGGTCCATGGCATCTCCGCTGTCATATCCGTCGAGATTAAAGTAAGCATGATTTGTCATGTTAAATACTGTGTCCTGATCGGCTGTTCCTGTATAGTGGATGCTGAGACTGTCGTCTTCTGACAATGTATATGTCACAGAAACCCTGGCTTCACCGGGAAATCCCTGGTCACCGTCAGGTGAAATAAGTGAGAACATTACATAGCTGCCGAGTCCTGCATTATCATACTCTGCATCCCATACTCTGTTTCTCCAGTAATCAAGTCCTGAGTGAAGATTGTTAACGCCCTTGTCATTCTTCGTAAGCTCATAGGTCTTTCCGTTGATCTCAAAGGATCCGCCGCCGATACGGTTTGCGTTACGGCCCAGAGGCTCTCCCATGTGACCGGGGTTCCTGAGCAGCATCTCAACATTATCAACGCCGAGAACCACATCTCTCCTGTTTCCCTCTTTATCCTTTACCAGCATGGTAAGCCAGATTGCACCCAAATCTGTGAAGCTGGCCTCTGTACCATTACCGTTTGTCAATGTATATCTCTTAACCTCAGTTCCGTCCTGAAGCTTTCCTAAAACCGATTCTTTTACTGCCATTTCAGATTCCTCCATTTTCAACGGGGAAGATTTTTTCCTTCAGTGAAAGATTCACGCGTTTTGCCTGATTCAAAACAAAACCTGCCTGCCCCCCGAATTTGCTCCGACCATTATACACCAAAATCCCCCCTTGGAGTAGGGGGGATTAAGGGAAAAAACGGGGGACGGTCCTCCTCTCGGAAGCCGTCCCCGGTTTTTAAAAGAGGTTTCTGAACGTGATCATAAATATGTGTTCAAAATCCACTTTCCTTTACGATTCATAACCTTTGGTACAGATCATGATGCAAGACCTGCAAGTGCAAGTGTTGCCGGATCAAATATTCCCAGGTTAGCTGCAGGATTGGTTACAACTGTACCTGTCATCTGCTGTGCCGAAGCTTCTGTAGCAGCCAACTGCTGTGCAGCCATCATAGCTGTAAATGGATCTGTAGCTGTTCCGTAAATGATGTATGTAAGTCCTGCTGCCATCTTTGATACCGGTAGGTAAAGTATACCATCGCAGGTACACAGAACATCGATACTTGATGAGTCACTAAAAAGTACCTTATACGTATTACCGTATTTAACATTAGCGGTTATAGGCACATCAACAATATTTGAAGCTGCAGTATCGAATATATTATGGAAATCAACGGCACCTGTACCGAAGATGTTCTCTGAGCCATATGTCTGAACGTTAGCTGCAGCAAAGTTATTGAAAGCTGATGCTATATCAATACCTGTCACTACGTTCGATACAGGAGCAGCAAGAGTCGTACCTGTAGTTGCAACCGCAACAACTGTAAGATCGTTTACAGGATTAATTGTCTGATTGAGTACTGTGCTTGTAACTCCTTTGCCACCTGATCCACCTGATCCTGAACCGGAGCTGGATCTGGTACCTCCGCCGGAGGTATAAGTCCTCGTAGCATCAGGTAAAGAAAGACTGATATTCAAACCTGACTTAACTGTAAGGTTCCAAGACCCGTCATCATTCTTTGTTGCAGTAACATATTCCTTGTATTCATCAGGAATATTAAAAGAGTAAATCTTGTAGCCATTCGTCGGCGTAACAACGATAGTTGTGGAGGACTGTGTTTCACCTGTGGTTCCGAGCCAGCTTGCATCTTTATAAGAAGCAAATGTTCCGCCGGAATGAGTTGAATTACTTCCATCAGCAATGGAAACTGAGAAGTACTCTGTTCCGATGTTATTGTTAACACGTCCGCCATAGTTGTAAACAGTACCGTTATTGGTATCTACAACACCGCCTGTAAGGTTCTCAACGAGACCTGTGTCTGTGTTAATACCAACTTTAGCCTCGTTATTCAAAACCTGTCCGGAGTTCTGTTCTACATCACCGGCTCCCTTATTTGACTGAATTAAGCCTGTGCTTTCCCCAACATAGCCTGTGTTGATCTCGATGGTTCCGTCATTTCTAACAACTATGCTGGTGTTATCCTTGATGATAGAATTATTGTCATTTACAGTTCCCGCATTAGTGTTTACAGTACCATCGTTAGTTCCTATTTCAGCATTCGCATTATTATTGTTAACTGTTCCGGTATTATTGGTAATGTCATGATTGTTGGCATTAACTGTTCCTGAGTTTGTATTGATATCGCCATCGTTAGTAGTAACTGTTCCGGCATTAGTTGTAACAGCGCCTGTATTAATAGTTACAGTTCCGCCGGCTTTATTTTCACCCAACTCACCTGCATTGCTATCCATGGTCTTACTGTTAAAATCTACATAACCGCCCACAGCATTTATTTTGATAACACCACCGGCCTCATTATTTACTGTACCCTTGTTGGTATCAACCGTACCATCCGCTGTGTTGGTTACAATACCGGTAGACTCGTTGGTTGTAACAGTTCCTGCATTGGATGTTAATGTTCCTGCATTGGACGCCATAGTAACATCGTTAAAATCTACTAAACCACCTTCAAGATTCTTCTCTACGATGCCACCTGATGCATTGGTTACTGTTCCGGCGTTCTCCTTTACAGTACCACCTTGATTATTAGTAACATCACCGCCGGCATTATTGTTTATAACAGTTCCGCCGTTATTTGTAACTTTTCCGCCTGATGCATTGGTTGTTACGGTTCCTTCAGTAGCATTATCGACATGTCCTTCATTAGTTCCTACGGTTCCGTTTGTGTTGGTTACTGAACCATTAGCCAAATTGTTTGTTACTGAACCGCCTTCAGTATTGGTGACTGTACCATTTATATTGTTTACAACCTTACCGCCCTTATTATCAACGGTTCCGCTGGCATCCTGAGTACCATTATTAGTTACTTTACCATTAACATCATTTGCTACAGAACCGGTATTGTTCCCAACAGTTCCTTTAGTATTGGTTACTTTACCATTAGCCAAATTGTTTGTTACTGAACCGCCTTCAGTATTGGTGACTGTACCATTTATATTGTTTACAACAGTACCGCCCTTATTATCAACGGTTCCGCTGGCATCCTGAGTACCATTATTAGTTACTTCACCAAATTCACCATTGTTTACAGATCCAATATTTGTTCCTACGGCTGCAACTGCTGCCGCACTCGTTCCGTTATTGTTTACTGTAGCATTGGCATTATTGGTATTCACCACACCATATGCTCCATTGTTAACTGTGCCGTTATTTGTTCCTACGGTTGCAGCGCCATCTGCTGTTCCGGTATTGTTTACTGTAGCATTGGGATTATTTGTGGTTACTTCACCAAATGGACCATTATCTACTGTGCCGTTGTTAATTTCAACAATACCTTTATCATTTGCGCTTGTTCCTGTATTAACTACACCATAACCGTCTGTCCCATATCCGGTACTTTTATTTGTTTTTACAGTACCGCTTTCATTGGTAACTCTACCACCTGTTTCGTTAGTGACAACAACACCTCCATCAGTGTTTGTGACCGTAGCACCAGAGTAATTGTATTCTACAGTTCCTCCGGCGTTATTCACACCACTATAGTTATATGTCACTTCACCATCTGCTATATTGTTGACACTTCCTGATCCATTATTGGTTGTGACCGTTCCTGAGTTGTTATTAATAGTTCCGGTATTTGTTCCTACGTTTCCGGAATTGCCTCCATTATCAACACCTATAGTCCCTGAGTTAGATCCTACATTTCCTGCATTATCATTAATAGTTCCGGTATTTGTTCCTACTGAACCTGTGCTAGTATTGCTTCCAACTGTTCCAGCGTTGTTAGTAACAGTCTTATTATTGGTTGTCACTTCACCACCGTTATAGTTATCTTGAACGGTTCCGTTATTGGTTGTCACCTTACCACCGTTGTGGTTGGTTGTTACCGTTCCACTATTGTCAGTTACTTCACCTTTATTATCAGTTACTTCACCGTCTGAAGCATTATTATGTTTTACTGTACCATTATTAGCACTTACAGTCTTGTTGTTATCCGTTACAGTACCGTCATTTATATCAACAGTCCCATTATTTGTGCTTACAAGATTGTCATTGTCTTTAACCTTATTATTATTATTAGTCACAGTACCTTCATTTTGTTCCACGGTACCATTGTTAACATTCACCGTACCATGATTATGCTTATAGGTGTCTTGTGAACTTATATCAATTTCATGACCACTTTCATTATCATCATAAGTGTACGCTAATGATGTTACCGGTGTCACTGCGATAGTAACCGCTGTCAGTATGCTGGTTGCCTTTACAAATTTTCTTCTCATGCTTTAGAATCCTTTCTTAAAGAAGTTTCCGGCAAAAATCCGAAATACCTTAAACCCATACAGTTTTCGTTTCCGCTAATATTGCCCAATAAATGAACAAAAAAACGGAAAACTCCCGTTGTTTCGGAGCTTTCCGTTTTTTTGTTACTGATTTGTTACCAAACTGATGTCAACGTTATAGTTCGCCATAAATCCAGGGATGTGTTCCTGTAAAATCATTTACACTATACTATCCCCCACTGATCCTACTTCAAAAGGGCAATAGTTTCCCTTAACTGTTCCAGTGTTTTATGATTGTAAACTCTGTTCCCAACATCCTTGGATTTATGCCCCATGATCATATCTATGCACTTGCGATTGGCACCGGCATTATCAAGCATGGTTTCCATGGTATGTCTGGCTTCATGTGGGGTCTTATCAGCATTTATGAGGGTCATCACAGACTTCCATAATCTGTAATACACCGTCGTGCTGATTTTCCTGCTCTGATATGTGAAAAAATATTCTTCACCCTTGTCAACCCATTTTCTTACAAGCGGTTGGATCCTTGGATGGATGGGAACGATCCTGTCTTTACCGCTTCGGGTCTTAAATCCTCCTATAAATATCTTCTGCTCCATATCGATCTGTCCTGTTTTCATGGTCAGAAGTTCATTTAATCTGAATCCGGTATATAAAAAAATGAGAACCGTATCTACCCAGGGTTCAGAAACAAAATACCACAGATCTTCAAGTTGCTTTTCTGTAAATGGTGTTCTTTTTGTATCCGGAACCGGAGCAGCGGTTATCAGTTGACTGTACATCTTATCTATAATGTCACATTCAAAAGCAAATCTATCGAGATGCCCCCAAAGGGCCTTGATTGCACCCTGAGTTGCATATCCATAGCCGCAATTATCAATACTTTCCTGCATCTGATAGGCTTTGATTAAACGATACTTCACACCATAGTATTTGGAACAATGCTTAAATGCTGATTTCAACGCTCCCCGGCTGCTTTTTGACAGTTTGGGGAGTTTGATATTTGCCCATTGCTGAAAAAGTATTGCAAGAGTAACCTTGTCCCGATCAATATTCCAGGGATTGTTATTGTACTGTGCAAGCATTATCAATGCAGATTCCCTTGTTTCTGCATACCCCACAGGTATCTGATGCGTTTTTCCGGCTTCATCAGATACAGTCACCTTGATGATCCAGGGTCTTGTTCTGTTCCCCGATAGTCTGGTCACACAACCATAACCATTTGGATTTCTTTTACACATAAAAATATCACCCACTTTCTTGAGGTCTAAAAATAATCCAAAAATATTATTTTATAAGATTACTATCTCTCAAGTTTCGCCTCAAAAAATGAGCCATAGGATTTTACACGAGGGATGAATGTATGCCATCAAGACATCAGGTACATGTGAAAAAGTAACAAATAAGAAACAAAATCATCCCTGCGCTCTTAAAGAGAAAGGAATATATGTGAGAATAACAAATTTTTTTATTTTTTTATCTTATTTTTCTTATTTTTTTGACATATAAGCCGTTTATAACTACATAGCATTTAGTATAGGTGCGTGGATGATGATTTAGATGCAGCATTACCGTGAAATAGTATAAAAGAAAGGAGCATTGAAGCAGGGGTATCATCTTTGTAAAAGCAGTAATAGTGCTGCTTTACGGTTAACATCATAGTACATGTACCATTAAAACATTGGGCAATATTAAAACCCCCGGAAAATGATCCTTATGGAATCATCTCCCGGGGGTATAATTTACTCTGACTTTTCCATCTCCGAGATACTCTTTCCCATATCTTTCAATATCTCAGAAAACGCATGGACATATTTTTCCGGAATGGCATCGGCCTTCTCGAACATTTCCCTGAACCAGTATTTATAAACAAAAAAACGGGATGATTCTCTTCTATTGGGAACCATCCCGAAATCATCCATACAGAAGCCATCGGGGGAGATTCTCAACCGTGAGAATCCCCCCGATAGATTTACAGCATTCACATCAGCTCTGCAAAGAGCCTCAGGAACAGCTGCGATAATTTAAGATATGAGCTTTTAACAGTACTGTATTCTTCAGTGACCTCTGTACTTTCCGAAAACATTTTTTCAAAATCGCGACGGATAGCTGGTACCACTTCACTGTGGGCGATGAAACATCCATTCTCAAAATGGTGATACAGGCTTCTGTAATCGAGATTTATGGTACCGCAGGTGGCCATGACATCATCTGCAACACACATCTTCGCATGGCAGAATCCGGGAGTCCATTCATACATCCTGACTCCGTGTCTTGCCAGCGAGTTATAGAAGGAGCGTGTCACACTGTAAACCATCTTTTTGTCCGGGATTCCCGGAGTGATAACACGGACATCAACGCCTCTTTCTGCCGCAAGAGCCATGGCGTGGGCCATCTCATCGGTGATAATGAGATAGGGAGTCACAAAATAACAGTACTTAACCGCCTTCTCAACGATACTTATATATACATCCTCTCCAACATGTATATCATCCATGGGACTGTCTGCATAGGGCTGGATAAATGCTTCTTCTCCGGCAACCGATGCATCATTGGGAAAGAACCTTCCAAACTCAACATCATCCTTATCCGTATCACTTACAGCATTCCACATTTCAAGAAAAGTAACGGTCAGGGACTTTACCGCCTCTCCCTCAAGCCTTATTCCCGTATCCTTCCATAATCCAAAGGGATGTGTCAGGCCGAAATACTCATCCGCAAGATTATAACCTCCGGTGAAACCAACGTAACCGTCAATTACAGTTATCTTTCGGTGGTCTCTGTTGTTCAGAAAAGCATTAAGTCCCGGAGCCAGGGGATTAAACACACGGCACTGGATTCCACGGGCCTCAAGCTTCCTGCAGAAATCCGTATTAATGAAACCAATGCTTCCCATATCGTCATAGAAGACCCTTACCTCAACCCCCTCTTTTACCTTTTCAGCCAAAACCTCCTCTATTCTGTTCCAGGAAACAGAATCCTCTATGGCATGATACTCCATAAATATAAAGGATTTTGCCTTGGCCAAAGCATCAAGCTGTGCTTCCAGCCCCTTTGCAGCATCGTCATAATATTCGATTCGGGTATTCTGATAAACCGGATATAATGCCTTGGAGGCGATATATTGCGAAACTCCTGCTGCAGCGCTGTCAGTCTCCCTTAGCTTTTCTATAGTCTCAGTATTTTTCGGAAGTATGGGCAGAAGTACCTCATCAATTCTCTGATAACGGTCTCTCATCTTCCACGTATACCCATTCAACCCTACCAGAAGATACAGTGAAACCCCCATGATAGGAAGCACAAGTATCAGAATGATCCAGGGCATCTTCATGGCTGCCGTTTTGTTTTGGGCATAGATTCCCAGTACCAGCACTAAAGCCAGTATCCTCATGCCTATGTTTATCCATTCGGCGTAATCCCATAATTTTGTAAACAGTAAAAGAACAAGTACGATTTCGATCAGCAGGGCTATCCCCACAAAAATCAACCGTTTTATACCATTTTGTGTTTCTTTTCTTCCCTCATAGGTCTTCTGCTCATTACTACTATCGTTCATAAGGTTTCAGCCTCAATTCTGTTTGGGTATAAGGGTAATGATTTCATCCGGAACATTCCGGGTATCTATCTCGAATGTCGGCTCCTTGATTCTGTGAACCCCCGGGATCACCGACATTACCTGCTGAATGTCTTCCTGGGCATCATATCCCGTTGCACCTTCTCTGAAATGCATAAGTACCTTTAAACAAGGTGTCTTCAAATGTTTCATGATTTCCAGTGCCTGAGCTGAATCTATGGTATAGAAGCCGGCACAAGGAAGAAGAACAACATCAGCTTTTTTCAATTCTTCATACTCATCTTCACTTGGCAGTCTGCCAATGTCTCCCATGTGGGCAATCACAAGATCATCCATCTTTACAAAAGATATCTTTGTCATGCCTCTCTTGCTTCCGCTTGCATCATCATGAGGCACAAGAATGTTATGGTATCTGAGACCATGATCTTTTCTGCTCAGAGAAATAAGTGAGGCAGCATTATGGTCATGGTGTTCATGAGAGCAGATAACCATATCCGCTGTCAAACCCGACGGCACCTTTAATCCCGGTACACTGCCGTTTTCATAGGGATCAAATACAACTGAACCGTCTTTTGAATCCGCCTTAAAACACGAATGACCATAATACGTTAAACTAATCTTTGACATCTTTAGACCTCCCCCGATGTATTTCAACACTTATATCAATCATATCATAAATGCACATCCTGACTCTCACTTATTTTGAGATTTATGGCAGTAAACGACAGGCAGCCACCGACTGAACTGTTGAGAAATAAAAAGAGCCAGACCCTAAAGCCTGACTCTGACTATCTTTAGGAAACCTCAATAAACTTTGAAGATCCCGTTTTTAATTGACACTCGCCGACTCGAGTCTTATCCCCTGCCGAAACGTTGCATCATATATTTTATTTCTTTGTAATATATCCCTTGGCTGCAAGGTACTCTGCTGCCTCAACTCCGCCGCCTGCTGCGCCGCGAAGTGTGTTGTGGCTGAGTCCTACAAACTTCCAGTCATAGATGGAATCCTCACGGATACGTCCGATGGAGATACCCATTCCTCTCTCGTAGTTAACATCGAGATCAACCTGTGGACGGTTATCATCCTCAAGATATTGGATAAAATGCTCAGGAGCTGAAGGAAGCTTAAGTGCCTGAGGCTCACCTGAATAGTCTCTCAGTGCCTGTACAAGCTCTTCCTTTGTCGGGTTCTTGTGGAACTTAACAAATACTGTTGCAGTGTGTCCGTTAAGGATAGGAACACGGATGCACTGTGCGGAAATCTTTATATCCTCTGCAAGATCGATATGATCTCCCTTAAAAGTACCGAGAACTCTTAAAGGCTCTTTTTCTGACTTCTCTTCCTCACCGCCGATGTATGGGATGATATTATGCTCCATCTCAGGCCATGATTCAAAGTTCTTTCCTGCGCCGGAAATAGCCTGATATGTGGAAACGATAACCTCATACGGCTCGAACTTACGCCATGCAGCAAGGGCCGGTGCATATGACTGAATGGAACAGTTAGGCTTAACAGCGATAAATCCGCGGGTTGTACCGAGTCTCTTCTTCTGAGCTTCGATAAGCTGATAATGATCCGGATTGATCTCAGGTACTACCATCGGAACATCAGGTGTCCATCTGTGAGCAGAGTTGTTGGAGACAACCGGAGTCTCTGTCTTGGCATAAGCCTCCTCAAATACACGGATCTCATCCTTCTTCATATCTACTGCAGAAAATACAAAATCGACGTCCTTTACAACTTCATCAATCTTGGAAACGTCCTTTACGATCATGCTCTTAACCGACTCAGGCATCGGAACGTCAAGCTTCCATCTTCCCTCAACTGCCTTCTCATAGGTCTGTCCTGCAGATCTTGGTGAAGCAGCAAGTGTTGTAAGCTCAAACCATGGGTGATTCTCAAGAAGTGTGATGAATCTCTGTCCAACCATACCTGTTGCACCGAGAACGCCAACTTTTAATTTCTCCATAACTGTTTTCTCCTCTTTAAACTCATGTTTTCGCAGGTTTCTTCTGACAGACAGATGCCAGTCTGTTTAGCACGTCTGATTAACGTAAAGATACCCCTTTGCTCTTTTATATTACTAAAAGCTGCCTAAATCAATAAACTTTTAATTATATCTAATCTAAGCTGTGGCTATAACGTGAATTATATGGCGATTTTTTTACCATAACCCGCGATTATGTTTAATGTTTAGTTCCTTTACCTGCTCTGTTGGCAAGCTTAAGTCTGTTAAGTGACAGCATCTTTCCGCTGACCTTTATATCCAAAGGATCAACTCCCATAAGATAAACGTCTCTGAGTACATCACCCTTTCCGAGTTTGATAGCAACAACGCCCTTACTGTTCTTCTTCTGTAAAGGCACATCACTGAGGGAGCATCTCAGGAAATAACCGTCTCTGGTTCTGAATACGATGTCCGTCTCGTAACCCATCACCTGAATGCTTACCACTTTATCACCATCATTAAGCTTTGTGGCAGCCACCAGTTTATTTGCTGTTTCAAACTCGCTTGCCTCAACCAGCTTCACCATAGCATCCTTTGTAGCGAATACAAGAGTCTTGCCGTTAAGTACAGATTTAACATTTACATAAACAATCTCTTCGTCATTTGCATTGTACTTACTGATGTTGTCGATAGGTATACCCTTGTCCTTGAATTTACCGAGGGGCACATCCTGGCACTTTATCTGATGCATATTGCCCTTATCGGTAAATATAAGCACTCTGTCTGTAGACTTACACTTAAAGATAAATCTGCTTTCAGACTCAAGAGTTTCCTGATTACGCTGGTAAGTAGCATCATCTATCATCTTGCAGTATCCAAACTTATCCTGAACATAGTATCCGTCTATCTCCTGGACTTCCTTATCATTGAATACAGCTTCCCTACCGTCCTCTATAAGTGTTCTTCTGGGC
This sequence comes from Oribacterium sp. FC2011, assembly GCF_000701645.1. Lineage (NCBI taxonomy): Bacteria > Bacillati > Bacillota > Clostridia > Lachnospirales > Lachnospiraceae > Oribacterium > Oribacterium sp. FC2011. The sequence goes on along the minus strand of NZ_JNJM01000022.1, from coordinate 37,035 downwards.
TTTGCATACTGGGACTTTATGAACATAAGGTCTTCGGAAATAACCTCGTTCATACGGTCACGGCTTCCAAGGATACCCCTGTACTCCTTTATCTTCTTGAGAGTCTCTGCATGACGCTTTTTCAGTTCGATAAGCTCGAGACCGATGAGCTTGCTGAGCTTCATGTCAAGGATTGCCTGAGCCTGTCGCTCTGTAAATGTAAACTCCCTAATGGTTGCTTCAAACTCTTTATCTCTGTCACGGAACTTGATGCCTTCAATGTCTCCCGTCATAAGAGCTTTCTTTGCATCAGCCTGGGACTTACAGCTTCTGAGAAGTGCAATGATGGCATCAATAAGGTCAACTGCCTTGATGAGACCGTCCTGAATCTCCTTCTTGTCTATCTCGGCATCAAGTAAATTCTTGTACTTCTTTCCGAGAATCTCATACTGGAACTTAAGGTATGCCTTGATGATTCCGCGAAGAGACATGGTCTCCGGACGTCCTTCATTGATGGCAAGCATATTTACGCCGAAGGTATCCTCCAACTTTGTTTTCTTATAAAGGACATTCTGTATCCTTTCAATGTCAGCGCCGTTCTTAAGGTCAAGAACGATACGTATACCGTTCTTGTCTGACTGGTTGGAAATGTCTGTGATTTCAGGAAGCACTCTGTTCTCCACAAGCTGTGCCGTATCCTGCATGAACTTCATGATACCCTGACCGATCATTGTGTATGGTATCTCAGTCACCACAAGCTTATCTCTGTCGGATCTTCCTTCCTTCTTTTCGAATACAAGCTTTCCTCTGAGCTTCAGCTTTCCGGTTCCGGAACGGTAAATATCCACAAGCTCCGACTTGTTGGCGATGATTCCGCCTGTAGGAAAATCAGGTCCCTTAAGATACTCCATCATATCAGCAGTTCCCATGGCAGGATTTCTGAGATAAGCAAGGATAAGGTCAATGATCTCTCCCAGATTGTGGCTTGGAGTTGATGTAGCCATACCTACCGCGATACCCTCGGAACCATTCAAAAGGAAATACGGTATTCTGGCAGGAAGCACAACCGGTTCTGTCAGAGTCTCATCATAGTTCGCCTGAAACTCCACCGACTTATCAAGATCTGCCAGCATGCAGTCATCGGTAAACTTTTCAAGCTTCGCCTCTGTATATCGTGGAGCCGCTGCGGAATCTCCCTCTATGGAACCGAAATTACCCTGTCCATGGATAACCGGCTGCATACGCTTGAAATCCTGCGCCATGACAACCAGTGTATCGTATATGGATGCATCTCCGTGAGGGTGATACTTACCCATGGTGTCACCCACTATTCGGGCTGACTTATAGGTTGGGTGGTCATGGTTAGCATGAAGCTGATCCATGTCGAAAAGTACTCTTCTCTGTACCGGCTTAAGTCCGTCACGAATATCCGGTACCGCTCTTGAAGTGATAACGCTCATGGAATAATCCAGGTAGCTTTTCTGCATCTCCTCCGAATATTCGGTTGTTAAAATCTGTTCTGCCATAATTAATCCTTAATTATATCTATTCTCTTTACTTTGGGGTTTCACGGTCACCCTTCGTTTGATGCCTGCGAATTCTGCTTACGCAGTACGTTTTTCTCACAAAACCGTCATATGCGAAGGACATTAACCGATGAACTTTTTAAGCATCAATCTCAGCCTCATCAGCGTGATCATGAATGAAATCACGGCGAGGTCCTACCTCTGATCCCATGAGCATACTGGTAACCTCCGATGCCAGACGTCCGTCCTCTATCTCAACTCTCTTTAAAATTCTGTTTTCCGGATTGAGGGTTGTCTCCCAAAGCTGCTCCGGATTCATCTCACCAAGACCCTTGAATCGCTTCAGCTCATAGCTTCCAACCTTGTGGTTCTTCTGATACTTTACAAGCGCAGATTCATCATAAAGGTACTCCGGTGCCTCTTTTTTATTGTGAGGTATAGCCTGATAAAGAGGCGGCATGGAAACATAAACATGTCCTTCTGTGATAAGGTCAGGCATAAACCTGTAAAGGAAGGTAAGGAGCAATGTATCGATATGTGAACCATCAACGTCCGCATCGGTCATAAGTATGATCTTGTCATAGCGGAGCTTTGTGATATCAAAGTCATTACCGTAACCCTCTGAGAATCCACATCCAAAGGTATTGATCATGGTCTTGATCTCAGCATTGGCAAGAACCTTATCTATGGAAGCTTTCTCAACGTTCAGGATCTTTCCACGAAGGGGAAGAATAGCCTGGGTACGTCTGTCTCTGTGATTTTTTGCAGAACCGCCCGCAGAATCTCCCTCTACGATGAAAATCTCACACTCCTCGGGATTTTTGGAAATGCAGTTAGCGAGTTTTCCGTTTGAGTCAAAACTGTATTTTGACTTGCTGAGCATGTTGCTCTTGGCTTTCTGTTCCTGTTTTCTGATCTTTGCTGATTTCTCTGCGCAGGTGATGATGGACTTCACAACTTCAACATTTCTGTCGAAATAATGCTGAAGCTCTGAATCCACTATGGCCGCAACATGCTTTCCTGCTTCCTGGCTTGCAAGCTTTGTCTTGGTCTGTCCTTCAAAAATAGGATCCGGATACTTTATAGCAACTACAGCCATCATACCGTTACGGGTATCAGCACCGGTGTAGTTATCATCCTTTTCCTTGAGAAGTCCAAGCTGTCTTGCATAGCTGTTTATAAGCTGGGCAAACTTGGTCTTGAATCCCGTGATATGTGTTCCGCCCTCCTGGGTGAAAATGTTGTTACAGAAGCCGTGAACATTCTCTTCAAAGTCATCCGTAAACTGAATACAGCACTCAAGTGTTGTACCCTCGGACTCGCCCTTGAAGTAAATCTCGGGAGTAACCTTTTCTTTCTCTTTATTGACATCCTTAACAAAGGCAATGATTCCTTCCGGCTCATGGAACTCCTTGATAACAGGAATCTCATCTCTGTCATCCCGATAATGAATGGTAAGCTCCGGGTTAAGATATGCAGTCTCATGGAGTCTTGACTGAAGCCAGTCCTCCTTGAATCTTGTCTTTTCAAATATCTCCGGATCCGGTATAAATGTGGTCTCTGTTCCGGTCTCCTTTGTCTTTCCCACAACAGGAAGAAGTCCCTTTACAAGCTCGGTTGTTGGTTTTCCGCGCTCATAAGTATCTTCCGAAATCTTTCCGTCCTGATAAACACGGATCCTGAGGTAGGATGACAGAGCATTAACAACTGATGAACCTACACCGTGAAGACCGCCGGAGGTTTTGTATGCCTTGCTGTCGAACTTTCCGCCGGCATGAAGTGTGGTAAGAACTACTCGCTCTGCGGAAACTCCCTTCTGGTGCATGCCTACAGGAATGCCTCGACCGTCATCACGAACGGTACAGGAGCCATCCTTTCCCAATGTTATCCATATATTCTTGGCATATCCCGCCAGATGCTCATCCACCGAATTGTCCAGGATTTCGTAAATGAGGTGATTTAGACCTCTTGAACCTACGGAACCGATGTACATACCGGGTCTCACTCTGACCGGTTCAAGTCCCTCCAGGACCGTGATACTCGACGCATCGTATTTCTCTGCCATGTAAAAACTCCTTAAAAATCTTGCTGTTTTTTTGCACGCAATTTCTTGAACTATATCATAAATATGACATTTTTATCAAGCTGTGGCATTTTATCAAAACCACCTGCTTTCTTAATAATACCCTCTCTTCTCCGAATTTTCCACACGTACGTTCTTTTTTATACTTACGTTTTTCTTACATATCCGTCAGTCTCCTTCATCCGAAATCCCATCCAGGGATATGATGTTCCAAATTTATGTATTTTTGAAAATAATATTTATTTTATCAACCTAGATGATATAATGAATTCATCAGGTTACGTGACACGGATCATAGAATATGATCAAATTATGTTTCATCAGGAAACAGGATAAGGAGTAAAAATGGAAAACAGCTATCAGAAAATCGAAGTTACGGGAATATCATTACCACTGAAGGTTACAAGGGGACATTTTGCCACAAACCATTCTCACACAAACTATTACATAGACCTCACAACAGTTAAGACCAGAGCGTCCGAAGCTCATATGGTTGCTGCCAAGCTTGTAGAGAGATACCTTTTCGGTCTGGTGGTGGATACCATCATTTGTGACGAAGGAACAGAGGTTATCGGCGCTTTCGTTGCTGAGGAGCTTACCAAGAGCGGTGCCATGAACACCAACGCCCATAAGACAATCTATATAATAAAGCCGGAGTTCAATTCCAACTCACAGATCATTTTCAGAGATAACATTAAGCCCATGGTGAGAGGCAAGAATGTTCTCATCCTTGAAGGCTCCGTTTCCACCGGTAAATCAATCAACAAGGTCATCGAGGCTGTAAAATACTACGGCGGCAAGTTAAGTGGTGTCTCCGCTGTATTCAGTGCTATCACTTCTTATAACGGCATCCCTGTGGTTTCGGTTTACGGCACAAATGATCTTCCGGACTATGCTTTTGCCGACTACAATGATTGCCCGCTTTGCAAGGCCGGCAAGCCCATCGACGGTCTGGTTAACTCTTTCGGAATTTCGATGATCTAGCCATACAAAAAAGAGGCTTCATGAATGAAGCCTCTTTTTTATTTCACATCAAAGCGTTTTAATAAACCTGTCGAAGGCTGCCTGGCCCTCCGGGGTACGCTTGTAAACTCCGGCGTCCTCGAGGACATGCATGAAGACTTTTCCGATTTCGTCCTGAAGGATTTCATCGAAATTCTCGGCTGTGACCTCGATGTCACGTCTGTAATACTCCTCCATGAATGCGTCGAACCAGTCGGCGTGTTTCTCAAGTTCAGGAATGTCACGAAGATCCTTGCCTGTAAGGAATGCTTCTTTAAGTTCTGCCATCTCCTGCTTTAATCTGCTCGGAAGAACCGCAAGGCCCATAACCTCTATAAGTCCGATGTTTTCCTTCTTGATATGGTGAAGCTTCGCATGTGGATGGTAAACACCCAGAGGATGCTCCTCGGTGGTGATATTGTTTCGAAGCACCAGGTCAAGCTGGTACTCTTCTCCAACCTTTCTCGCTATAGGAGTGATGGTTGAGTGAGGAACACCATCAGTCTCAGCAAAGATAAATGCAGCTTCATCGGTGTAGCCTCTCCATGCCACAAGGATATGGTCTGCAAGATCAGCCATTTTTGCGATATTCTCACCGGTGAGACGGATAACAGACATAGGCCACTTTACAACTCCTGCCTTAATGTCCTCGTATCCCGGAATTGTGAAGCTTCTCTCTACAGGAGCCTTTGCCATGGCGAACTCATAGTTACCCCCCTGGAAATGCTCATGTGCAAGGATGGAGCCACCGACTATGGGAAGGTCAGCATTGGACCCTACAAAATAATGCGGGAACTGACGGACAAAATCGAAAAGCTTCAAAAATGCGCTCTTATCGATTTTCATTGGAGTATGTTTGGTATTCAGAACGATGCAATGCTCGTTGTAATAAACATATGGTGAATACTGGAATCCCCACTCCTGACCCTGGATCTCGATAGGAATGATACGGTGATTCTCTCTTGCCGGATAGTCAACACGTCCGGCATATCCCTCGCACTCACAGCAAAGCTGACACTTGGGATACCCCGTCTGCTTAGCCTTTCCTGCTGCCGCAATGGCCTTCGGATCCTTCTCCGGCTTACTGAGATTTATGGTAATGTCAAGCTCCCCGTACTCTGTCTCAGTCTTCCACTTAAGATCCTTCTTTACTCTGTAGCGTCTTATATAGTCAGTATCTCTGCAAAATGTATAGTACCAGTCAGTGGCAACCTTCGGATCCTCTTCATAGAGATCAAAGAAATTTGCCTGAACCTCTGAAGGTCTCGGAGTCAGAGCCCCCATAAGCTTTGTATCGAACAGATCTCTGTATACAACAGAATCCCCATCCGTAAGGCCCTGCTCCACCGCATAATCATTAAGAACCTTCAAAACATTCTCAAGATACGACCCGTCGTCAACGATCCCGGTTTCCGTAGTAGTCTTAAACTCCTCTGCCTCAACCTCATCAAACGGAATCTTCTCCGCCTCTTCCATGACCTCGTCTTTGGTGCATGTCACTTCATCCACCTTCAAATTCAGCGCAACAGTATTAAGCGCCCATGTAATGTCTTCTTCCTCTATAAGCGTAGTTCTGTACGCATACGCAACTAAATTTTTTATTCCACACTGTAAATCCATATATTTGCACCTTCAAAAACGTTTATTAAGCCACAATCGGAAGAAAATGCAAGGGATGGGTGGCTAGGCTTGCGAGTTGAAAGAACATCGTGGATGTTGTGTTCGCATCCGGGCGCACGTGAGTGCGACAGGGGCGAACACAACAGCCGCGATGTACTTTCAATCTCGTGGGCCGCCACACGTCCCTTGCATTTTCTGTACCATTTCACCGAATTACGAATTATACCCGTTAGGATTCTTCTGCTGCCAGTTCCAGGAATCCCTGCACATATCCTCGAGATCGAACTGTGCCTTCCAGCCAAGCTCCTTCTCTGCCTTCGCGGGACTTGAGTAGCAGGTTGCGATATCACCGTCACGTCTCGGCTTCATAACATAAGGAAGCTCCTTGCCGCAAGCCTTCTCAAAAGCATGGATAACATCAAGAACAGAATAACCATGTCCTGTTCCGAGATTACATACAAATACACCGTCATTCTTTGCAAATCTCTCGATAGCCTTTACGTGTCCCTTTGCAAGATCAACTACATGGATGTAATCACGAACTCCGGTTCCGTCAGGTGTAGGATAGTCATTTCCGAAAACATTGATCTCGGGAAGCTTTCCGATTGCAACCTGTGCAACATACGGAAGAAGGTTGTTAGGGATGCCCTTAGGATCCTCTCCGATGAGACCTGACTCATGAGCTCCGATAGGATTAAAGTATCTTAAGAGGATAACATTCCACTCAGAATCTGCTGTATGAACATCTGTTAGAATCTGCTCCTGCATCCACTTTGTCCAACCGTAAGGATTGGTGCAGGTTCCCTTAGGACAGTTTTCTGTGATAGGAATCTCGGCAGGATCTCCGTAAACAGTAGCGGAACTTGAGAAAATGATATTCTTTACCCCGTGAGCACGCATCTCCTCAACAAGATTGAGCGTTGAGCCGATATTTGTACGGTAATACTCAACCGGCTTGTGAACTGACTCACCTACAGCCTTGAGTCCCGCAAAATGGATAACCGCATCTATCTCATTCTCATCAAAAATCTTCTTAACGGCCGCTCTGTCCAGAAGATCCTCCTGATAGAACTTTACCTTCTTGCCGCTTATCTCTTCGATACGGTCAACTGCTTTCTGATTGGAATTATAAAGATTGTCAATGATAACTACTTCATAGCCTTCATTAAGAAGCTCAACACATGTGTGACTTCCGATGTATCCGGCACCGCCTGTTACAAGAATTCTCATATAGTCTCCTCTCTATAATAGGAACGACAGCACATTTAGAATCGCTTCTCAAGAGCTGACGCCACATAAACTACCTGTCTGTTAGTCCATTGCATTATTTAAACCACATGTGGTCCGTCGCCGATGCTTACAACATAAAATGTACAATCATAGCCGACACGTTTCTTATATGCTTCACCCACAAGCTTCCTAAAGTCTTCAACCGCCTCATCCTTTACGATGGAAACTGTACAGCCGCCGAATCCGCCGCCGGTCATACGTGAGCCGAGAACTCCCGGTACCTTCCAGGCTTCTTCCACAAGGATATCAAGCTCCTCACAGCTGACCTCGAAATCATCTCTCAGGGAAACATGTGATGCATTCATAAGCTTTCCAAAGGTTTCAATGTCTCCGGCCTTTAAAGCTGCAACAGCTGTCAGAGTACGGTTATTCTCATATACCGCATGCTTTGCTCTCTTCTGAACTACCGGATCCTTGATGGCATCCTTATGCTTTTCAAAATCCTCGTTGCTTAGGTCGCCAAGCGTCTTAATTCCTGCAACGGAAGCAAGTATCTCTCTTGCCTCCTCACATTCTCTTCTTCTGTCATTGTAAGCTGAACCCACGAGCTTATGCTTCTTGTTTGTATTGGTAACCACCAGCTTCATTCCATTTAAAACTACAGGAGCGTACTCGTAATTAAGTGTTGCGCAGTCAAGGAAGATAGCATTATCCTTCTTACCCATAGCGCTTGCGAACTGGTCCATGATTCCGCAGTTCATACCGCAGTAGTTATTCTCCGCATCCTGACCGATGACAGCAAGGTCAACATTAGTCACATCGAAACCATAGAGGTCTCTCAAAATGAAACCTGTAAGAACCTCGATAGATGCACTGGAGGAAAGTCCTGATCCGTTGGGAATGTTTCCGTAAATAACCAAGTCAATTCCCTTATCCATTTTAAAGCCCCTCTTTTCGAAGGCCCACATAACTCCCTTTAAGTAGGATGTCCAGTTATCATCTTTTAAAGGTCTGAACTCATCAAGGGAGGTTTCTACTACACCGATCTTATCAAGATTGACACTGTAAAAACGCAGCTTACGGTCATCTCTCTTTTTTGCAGCCGCATAGGTTCCTATAGTAAGCGCACATGGAAAAACATGTCCACCGTTATAATCTGTATGCTCTCCTATAAGATTCACACGGCCGGGTGCAAAATAACACTTTACTCCATCAAGGCTTTCTGTGCCGAATTTCTCCTGAAATGCTTTTAAAGCGCCTTCTTTAAATGAAAGATCCATAGGTGTATCCTCCTGTGTATGGGAACAAAATCCCACCTGATATAAACTGATAAAAATTTGTCACCTTTTCATGGAACATTATAAAAATGATAACTTTCGTAGTCAACGCGAAAAAACATCTGAAAATCTTAGATATTCTATCCTGTCTATACCGATAATGTCCCCTTGAAACATCGTCATTCACATGACTAATCTATCATATTTTCGAGGATTTCCTACGGTTTATCATATCTTTGATGATTTCTGCATTTGATATGGTCGAAAACGATTATCGTCTTCAAAATCAACCATTTTTAGAAAATCCCCACTGCTGTAAGGCTCATTATCCAGAAGAATATGGTAAACAATGATAAAACCGTACTTATGGCAAGGAGCTGACCCTGAAGTTCCCCGTCTCCTCCCATATTCTGGGCCATTGGGAACGATGCTCCGGCAATAGGGGTCGCATACAGGATAAACGCAATGAAAAGCTCAGGTCCTCTATATCCAAGCATATACATTAAACCAAGAATAAATGCCGGCACCGCCACAAGCTTCAGGAATAATGTCACAACAATGATATTCATATTTTTTCCAATATCAGGTAATGAAAGTGTGGCTCCCAGAATAAAGATGGCAAGCGGTGTTGTCATGTTCGCAAAGTTGCTGATGGGTTTCATGACTGATGCCGGAATCTGCCAGCCTGCAAATTTAAATACAGCTCCGGTAATGGCACCGACTATCAGAGGATTTGTGATTATATTCATCAGTATCTTTTTGACATCCACCTTTGCCCCTGCGCTTCTGTCAAAAAGTGTAAAAATGATAACCGCACCAATATTGTATACAGGAACAATCGTTGCGATAACCAGCGACGCAAGTGCTCCGTAATCCTCTCCGTACATGCTTACACATAAAGGATATGCAAACATCAGGGTATTACTGCGCCATATAGACTGAATGACAACGCCTTTTCTTGGATTCTCCTTTACGAAAACAGGCACCAGTACTATACAAAGCAGGATTATCGCTATGAGAACACCGGTAAATATTGCAATAAGGGACGCATTTTCTCCTAAGTCAATGTCAGCAGAATAAAGGTTGTTAAACATCAGAATAGGAAAAAAAGCCTTGAATACTATCTGATTAAGCCTTGTATAAAATGAGTCGTCTCCATATCCCAAATGTCTTATGATGTATCCATACAACATATAACAAATAAACGGTATTACTGCATTGGCTGCGATAAAAAAGCTCTGCATCGTATTGTCCTTTACCCCTTCTTTGATCCTTTTTTCTTTTTAGCCTTAACTGTATGAGAAACTTTAAGATCCGGCTTTTTGATCAGTTTTCCGTCAGAAGTCAGCAATGAGTGTCCTGCTTTAGGAAGCTTTTTCTTTCTCCTGGGCTTCGCCTTCCTCTTCTCCACACGGAATTTATTAATTTCGTCCAAAACGGTATTATAATCTCTTTCAAACAGCTCTGTCGATATCTCTTTTCTTAGACAATCATAACTAATTTGGGCAGATATTCTTTTTATGACCTCTTTTTTGCTGAGATAGTCATACTTGTTTTTGAGATTCCGGCCGACTATACGCTGTAGCTCCGGCCTCCACAGAAGGCTCAGTTTATCCTCGTATCTGATATGAGGGTTTTCCTTTGGCTTTCTTAATATGTAGAAGTCAGGTTTCCCATCCTCCTCATCTATGGTTATGATGCCCCAGTAGTCAGGCACATGCTCCTCTATATGCATGGCATGACTTGTTCCCACTGCAATGTAATTATAGTCAAAGAATCTGTCATAATCCTTTACCTGCCCGGAAAGCCGCACGTAAGTATCCGCATCCGACTTGATCTCTATTCCGTAAAGGCTGTCTTCTGTGACCATAACCACATCCGCACGGCTTTTGCCCATGATCTTTTCTTCTATTATCCTGGTTTTCCCATAGGTATCTTCAAGAAAGGAAAACAGGGGTTCTCTAATGTCTCTATCGTACAACATAGCTACCATGATACCACATTGCCCGAAAAAGCATTAAAAAAACTAGAAAAAATTACTATTCCTTTTTATAATTGAAAAAGTATGAATAGATGAGGGATTTTTAATTATGAGTAAAGACGAAAAGAACAATATTTCCGAAACAACAAACGAGCCAGCTACATCTGCCCCACAAGAGTCAGGATCCGGGAACAACTCCGGTTCCACTCTTACAAAGAAAGGCTCAGCACTGCTTGCAGTACTCATACTGATGATAGTTGCCATAATCGGTGCCTTTGGTTATATGGTAAACACTGCCATCACTGAGGATGCCATCGATGAGTCTGTTAATGCAGAACGAATCAATGCTGCAAATGAACGACTCCAGCTTGAGACAGATGCAGACGGAAATATCATCACAAAGGGTAATGGCTCAGAGGCAGCTTCTGCTGTTATTCCGGAAGACAATAGTTTTCTTAATAAGCTTAGTGCAAAAGAGCCGGTTTCAATTCTTGTTATCGGTGACGTTTTCGGCACAGGCGCAGGCGCCAAGGATGGAACAAACTGGACAGACCTTTTGGCATCAGGCATTAATGAAAGTTTTGGATCTGAAGCTTCTGTAAAGAATCTTTCCCTTCCTAATGGAAACAACGCCTATTCTGCCTATGTAACTCTCATGAACGAGGCGGCAGGGAACAAGGATTCTGTCTATGATGCGGTTATCGTAGCTTTAGGTTACTATGACGCGCCATTTACATTTGATCTTCAGTATGAAGGCCTTCTTCGTTCCATAAAGCAGCAATATCCTTCCGCAGAGATCATCGGCATGATCGAGTCAGCATCATTAACAGAACCGGGTGGATATTCTGATGAAACAGCAACCTATGCCAGAAATCTTCTTGAGCACTATGGTGCCATCGTTGCCAACATGGGCGAAGCCTTTATGGTTACAGGCGAGGATGTGAACTCTTTCACAGATGACGGCGTTCTTCCAAATGCTGAAGGCCAGAAGCTCTATGCAAACTGGATAGTTCGTAAGATAAACGACAAGCTCCGGAATCCTGAGGGAATCGTTCCTGATAATAATACTGAGGCTTCAACAACTTCAACATTGGAATCTGACGGAACAATAGAACCTGTTAATCCTGACGCTGTTCTTTACGATCATTACTATTACATAGCATCAGACAGTTTCCAGCGTCTCGACGACTGCAACTTCATCATCAGCGCACAGGAGCTTACAACTCTCGGTTCAGAAACCGTCGGTATGATCGGACTTGATTATGACTACCTTACCGGCAGCAACACCGCTCAGGTAGTCATCGACAATACTATCTTCGGAGGTCTTTCTTTTGAAAGCGAAGGTGTTTCCCCGGAAAGACATATCCGTATAGTGGATAACAATGCTTCCATCAATGACAGTATCGCAGTCAGCTTCGCCACAAAAGAACAGGCAGACTGTTTCCATGGTCTCATCATAACCGGAAACCTCAATTTCAATCAGCCTAAGGACAAGTACGATGAGCTTCCTCTTCCACCTGAAACTACGGCTCCGGAGACCACAGAGGCAGAGACAACTGTAGAAGAAACCACAGAAGCAGAGACAAAGGCAAAGGAAACAACTGCAGCAGAAACCACTGCTGAAGAAACCAAGGTTCCGGAGACAACTGCCAAGGAAACCAAGGCAGACAATGATAATAAGAAACAGGACGAGACTACAAAGGAAACAAAGAAAGCTTCCGAAACTCAGGCTCCTGCAAAAAAAACTGCTCCAAAGCAGACTGAAGCTCAAGCAGCCGAAACAACTGCTGCTGCCGCAGAAACCCCGGCTCCTGAGACATCCGCTCCTGAAACTGCTGCTGCACAGACTGCTGTAGAAGAAACAGCCGCACTGCCCCAGGAAACCGTTGTTCCTGAAACTGCTGCTATAGAAACCCCTGAATCAACCGAGCAGGCTGTCATCAGCGATCCCGCAGATTCTGCCACAATCACGATACCGACAACAGCCTACACTGTCGAGGCCGGTCAGGGAATAGATTTAAGTCAGTGGAATAACGCAGGTCCAACCATAGGCATTACTATCGCTCCATAACTATTCTATACAGAACTTTCGGAGTCCCCGGTCAGTTAAAAACTGACCGGGGGCTCTGTTTTTTACGTGCAATCCATCCGTAAAATATATATCTGCCGGCTACAACCTGCATGTATTCGCAGCGCACTATTACCTTATGACGGGATTTTGCGAGAATATTCAAATAAAGTTAATTGATTTTTATCGCCAATGAAAGTATTATTAATCACTGTGTTAATCAGCACCTTGCGCACAAGTAACAATCATTGCGCATCAAACGTGGATGGTCAAAGCATTATCCTTCCACAGCATTGATATTAAGGAGATAACAATGGATTTTAAAACTTTTTTTGAGAATAACAAAAAAGCCTGTATCGGTGGAGCCGCCGGTGTAGCAGTTATCCTGCTTGGCATCGCCGCTATCAGCGGTCAGAACAATTCCGTTAAGACACCTCAGGAGACAACAATAGCTGTAACTGAATCCGATCAGAAGAACGAGACCAAAGAAACCGGAGAATCCGTAGTAACCGGAAATTTTTACGCAAAACTCAATGCCGGAAAGCCTGTATCCATTTTAGTAATAGGCGATGGATTTGCTGCCGGAAACAATCTTGAGGATTCCTCTAATGCATGGGCCGAGCTTCTTTCTGCAAAGATCACAGAGACCTTCGGTTCCGAGGTTCTGCCGGAGAACCTGTCGCTTCCTTCTGACAACACAGTTTTTTCAGGCTATGCCGTTGCAAATCAGCTCTCTGAAGATGTGGAATATGATGCGATTATTCTTAGCTTTGGAAATTACGATGATCCTTCAAGCTTCGGAATTATCTATGAAGGTCTTATCCGTGCTCTTGCAAACAAGAGTCCCGATGCAGTCCTCATATCTCTCATCGAACCTTCTTCTGTCACTAACCCTGAAGGCTACGCCGATGATAATGCTTCCGCAATCCAGAATATCACAGATCACTACTACGGTCTGACTGTAGATGTAGCAAAGCTAATGGAAGCAAACGGCAGCAACGCAGCAGATACTGCAGATGACGATAAGGTAAATCAGAATGCTGAAGGAAATGCTGCAGTTGCAGATGCGATCATTAAAGCAATCAAGGAGCATTCAGAAAATGGTGAAACACTCAATACTGCTTCAGATGCTCTCAATGATGCTTCCGAAACCCTTGAAGACTTTGCGTATATATCTGCAAGTGACTTTGAGAAGGTTGATGACACTACTTACGTACTCCTTGCGGATTATGTCCGTGATTATGACGATAACGCCGTATCCGGATTACTTGCTATCGACTATGAATATCTTCCGGGTTCAAATGATGTTTACGTAACTGTTGACGGCAATCCTTTCGGACGCTCCACAGTGGATTTTAAGGGAACAGAGTCAGAACAGCATATCGCACTGATCAATGATGATTTTGAGCCCGCTGAAACCATAACCGTGTCCTTCGCTTCCGCAGATGAGGCCAATACATTTGCAGGAATCATAGTTTCCGGTAATGTTAAGCTCCCTATGTCTTATGATGAATTCGAAACAAAGGAAATCCATCAGTTAAGCACTGAGGAAATCAGAGCTCTTTTCGGTGAAAGTGAAGACGAAGACGCTGCAGGAGGACCCGGTTCTGAGGAAACTGAGGCTGTTCCTGACGGAAACCAGGAAGGTGACACAACATATATCGATGGTGCTCTTTATGAGTATCACAATGGTGAATGGTACGAAGTTATAAATGATGACACAGGAAACCCTGATATCGGAGTAAAATCTCAGGTAGCTCCTACAAGATCTGCACATGAAGTAATCACAAACAAAGAGGTAGTTAATTCCTCTTCTGCTGCAGGTACAGAGACTGCCGCTGTTGAAGAAACCACAGTAGCCGAAACTGCTATGACTGAGTCTTATGCTGAAACTGTTGCTGAAACCGCAGCAGAGACTGTTATGGAAACTCCTGCAGAAACAGCTTATACAGAAGCAGCTGCTGCAGAAACTACAGGCTTTGAAGTTCCAGTTGAAACACAGGCAGCTTCCGGCGACTATGCAGTAAATGAAACCGATTTGAACGGCAATGCAATTGGAAACATTGCAGGATAATCAATAATCCAAGACATCAAAAAAGCAGATAAAAAAACGGCCTCCAATCTTTAGATCTAATGATTGGAGGCCGTTTTTTCTATCTGCTTTTTGTTATATAACGTTTTTTAGTATCAAAAAACAGCCTTGGCTGTTTTTAAAACTGAATTATCCTGCCTTTTCGTTTCTGCGGTTTTTCGCATCATAAAGTGAAAAAGCGATATTTGTTGCGTGATCTCCTACACGCTCAATTCCGGAAATGATATCTGAGAAGAATACACCTGCCTGT
This sequence comes from Oribacterium sp. FC2011, assembly GCF_000701645.1. Classification (NCBI taxonomy): domain Bacteria; kingdom Bacillati; phylum Bacillota; class Clostridia; order Lachnospirales; family Lachnospiraceae; genus Oribacterium; species Oribacterium sp. FC2011. Next base: position 21,927 of record NZ_JNJM01000022.1, on the reverse strand, counting down.
GCAGAACACAAACCTTCGCTGAGGCGCTGAATATGCTTGTTCTGAAGCTCACGCTCAAGCTCATCGGTTTTATTTTCAAGATCTCTTACCTTTTCCATGTTTGTCATATCACCTGTAACAAACATGTCCAAAGAATCCTTCATAAGCTCCCTAACAATAGCCATCATGCCTTTGAGTTCCTCTTTGGCATCCGTTGATAGATGAACGTCTTTTTCATTAAAATACTTAACAATGTCAGCTATATCCTCTGCATGATCTCCGATTCGCTCTATATCCGAGCAAACATGGAAATAACCTGCGATGAGATCCGCATCACGCAAAGGAATGGCGTTCTGGTTAATCTTAGTCATGTAAGTATTGATCTGCTCACAGAGCCAGTCGATATACTTTTCTGTTTCATAAACCTTTTCGATTCCCGAAGCATCTTCATTGAGAAGACAATCCATGGCTGTGGAAAGGTTGGTGAAGGCAGCATTAGCCATCCTCTCCATCTCCTGTTTAGCCATATAGATGGCAACCGCAGGGTTTGGAAGTTTGTTGAGATTGATGTATCTGAGCTTGAAAACATCCTCGCTGTCTTCCTGTTCCTCGCCGTCCTTAACTAGAACATAGGTAAGCTTGATGATCTGATCCATAAACGGATAGAATACAACTACCTGGAATACCTTGAAGATAAAATGGGCAAACGCAATATTTCGTCCCAGAGATCCCGGGTCATCTCCGGTTCCGGAGATAGTTCTGATGATAGTTTCGATCTGAGGTGCGAACATAAGCAGCAGAACAAACATCAGAATTGTACCGAAAATATTGAAAAGCAAGTGAATGAGTGCTGCACGCTTTGCGTTATTATTTCCCTGAAGCGCTGTAAGAACCGCACTTGAGCAGGCTCCGATGTTACATCCAAGGATGATGAACATACATATCCTGAGATCCACAAGTCCCATGGAACCCATAACAACGAGGATTGAAACAGTAACTGAAGATGACTGAACAATCGATGTTATGACAAATCCCATAAGTACGCCAAGCACCGGATTGGTAAAGCTTGACAGGAAGGTTATGACTGCCGGAATCTCTCTGAGGGCTGCCATGGAACTGGACATAGTGGATATACCCACAAACAAAAGTCCGAATCCCATCACTATCTCACCGGATTTCTTCACCGTAGGATTGGGGATGAAGTTCATCATCACAGCACCGAAGAAAACAAATATAGGTGCTATAGCAGATAGCCTGAAGGCTACGAGCATTGCCGTAATTGTGGTACCAATGTTGGCACCGAGTATAATTCCGCAGGCATTGGAAAGGGCCATCAACCCGGAATTAACAAATGTTACAACCATAACCGTCGCCGTACTGGACGACTGGATAACAGCTGTAAAGAACATTCCGACAAGCACTCCCGTCAGTCTGGTTCTCGTAAACGTCTCCAGTATCTTTCGAAGCTTGTTACCTGCAACCTTCTCGATACCATGACTCATCATGTACATACCTGCTATAAAAAGACCAAGTCCTCCTATCAGGCTCACCAAAATCGAAATCATTTGATTCTCCTCTGTTCTGTTTTTGTGAACTTTGCATAAACGCCATTCCTCTTAAGTATATCTTACAATCCTCTTTTTAAATAGAGTGATTTCATAAAAAGCATTTAAAAAATATCATAATATTTGCAAAATTGTAACAATATGCGATATGTATTTAAAAAAATAACCTGATTTTGTATAATGAATAACCCCCGAAGTGAACGGATTTCATCAGCGTTTCACTCACGGGGGCTGCAAATTCATATTAATCTTCATTCCGCTGCTTTTGATCGACAGCAAAAATGGCAAAAAAAGATTTTTTCCAGTACAGATTCTGGTGAAATATAGTATTATGCTATCCTCGCGTCTGTCATTTTCTTCTCTCTGTACCCTATAAATGTCATGAGGGCTGTCAGCAGGAGTCCTGCTCCAACTATGAAATAAACCTTAGATAAAGAACTTGTGGTTCCGTAGATATCCAGTATTCCGTGAAAAACCGAGCCCACAGTCAGGGTGGCAATGCCGGATCCCCATAGATTTATGGTGTACATTGGAGGGTAATCCTTTTCAGTTGCTCCCCTTCCCATTCGGGCAGAGGCGATAAAAAGCCACGGCAGTACGCCCAAAATCAACGGGATGGCGAAAGCATATATCATATAGTAGGAATAAACACCGAAGCTGAAGTACTCATAAACTGCGCCGAACAGGGCAACTGCTATGGTGATTAAGACGTAGCCCAGTACTTTTTTAGTTGCTTCGCCGGGTTTATCCTCTCCCTTCGCTGCCATGATTTCATTCTTTTGGCTTATATCTGATCCTTTAACACCGCTCTTATAAACATTTCCATTTATACATTTTTCTTTCATTAGCTTTATCCTTTCAGATATCCATCTAAATCTAATATCGAACTGCATACAAGGGTATCACTTAACTTTCACACCTCATGTACTTTCTGTTGCGGAATCCTCTGCTTTTCCCAGATAAACTATATCGCTGACCGATCTTTCCTTTATATTGTTACCACCTGTGGTTGGCTTGTTGATGATCTCGCCGTTGAAATACAGGGTACTTGAGCCGCCACCGTCAAGATTATAGGCAGACGTGCAACCCAGGCTCTGCATGAACTCTGCAAGCTGGTACAATGTTAAGCCCTCAGACTCATCTGTTCTTCCGTCGGTAACCACAAATACGTAATGTCCATCCTCAAGTATGCCGATAGCTGTTCTCGGATTTGAAGCCATTGCCTTACCTACTTCCTCGTCCTTTGTTACTGCTATCTCACTGTTCTCTACAAGACCGGGGCCAAAACTGAGTACGTCCACCGCTCCGGCAGCCAGAACCTCCTCTGCGGAAAGGTCATTTTCCGAAAAAATCTCGAAGCTTCCATCTGCAAGTATGGCAAGATCCTCATTTCCGCCAGAGGTGGATCTGTAAAGAACTCCGTTTCTTATAACATAACCGTCATTCTGCGCCCCGTAAAAATCTCCGTTTATGGCAAGGATGGCGTCATTTTCCTCTGCTGTCACAGAAGTGGCTTCCTTTACGTTTTTACCGTAAGTGTCATCCGCAAAGGCTGTCTGTATCAGATCAGCAGTACTGAAGGCTGATTCATCAAGCTCGGTGGCATCTCCCAGGAGCTGTATGTCCGCAACGTAAATGGAGGTATCATTTGCCCTGTACTCACTTAAGGTTATGGTCTTAACACTGTCAGTATAGGTTCCGATAACTTCATCTGAACTAACTGTATCTATAGTTGTTGATACTGTCTCCTCAGCCTTGGATGTGCTGCTTTCATTGTTTTCAGATGTTCCGGAGGATTTACTGCCGGGCTTACCCGAAGGCTTTTTCCCCGGCATCCCTGATGGTCTCTCTCCGTTTTCTGAAGGCGGGAAGCCGGAAAGATCCTCTCCCGTTTTCATCCTTTTTTTGCTTTCTCCTTCAGTGCTTTCTCCTTCGCTGCTGCCTTCAGGTCTTTCCGGTCTGTCTTTTTTGAAATGCCCTTCTGAAGCATTTTCTGTGTCACTTTCAGATCCACTCTCAGCTTCTGAAGCATCCTCTTCCGATTTGCCCAGGTTCTCAGCATTGGCACCGGTTCCCTTTGCGGTTTCAAACACGCTTTTATCAACTTCAACTGTTCCTTCTGTATTTAATGCCACCGACTGCTGCACTGTTCCTTCTGTGTAGCTTCTTGGGATTACAAATGTATCCAATAGCGCATATCCCGTAAACGCTGTAAGAGCCAGAAATGATGTAAGTCTGTATTTCCAGCTGCTGAAAAAATCCTTCATATAATGTTCCTTATCGTTCTGTTTATTTTTTGATGACCTGTTCCCGTTTCAATTAGGGTTTCGATTCATTTCAAGCAGGTCAGCCTTGATTATTTTCACGCTACCCCGTAATCCTGAAAGGGGCTATGACTTCCTTTTACCGATTCTCTATCCTCTCCGGTATGTTTTGCCTCAACCCTCATAGGCTGTGCAGAAACTTTATTTTGTTCAACGCCCTTTCCTGATGCTGCAAATACAAATCGTCTCTGAAGTGTAAAATTCACAAAAAACATCAATATCTCTATACAGACTTTTGCGATCATGGGGTTTACAGGCAAAAATTTTGTCACTGCACAAAGAAGTGTTGTATTCAAAGCAAGAATGGTTACTGCAAGAAGCATGTACTTTCCCGCTGAATTTGCCACACTATCCTTGTTCCTTTTTTCAGCCTCTATATATTCATTGTCGGTACCTGCAAAAACGAAATTCCGGTTGATGCTGTAATTCGCTGTGGCACTGATCAAACGGGCGAAAACATTGGCACAAAGCATAACATAAGCTGTTTTTCCGAAAAGTTCCACGATGCATCCGAAAATAGCAAAATCTATGAGAAAACCGGCGAAACCAGACAGGCTGAACCTGAAAAGCTCCTTGTAGATACGGATTGAGTCCTTAAGGGGATCAAAGTGGCTGCCGGCATTGTTATCGATATAGATAGTCTCTATGGTAAGCTCCTCCATGGGAACCTGCTCACGGGCAAGATCCATGAGCATATTCATCTCGTATTCATAGCGGTCACCAGGAACAGAAAGCATCCGGTCCATAAGTTTTTTTGAAAAGGCCCTGAGTCCTGTCTGAGTGTCGTAAATTCTGACTCCCGAAAGAAGTCTGAACACATTTCTGGTTATTCCATTGCCTATACGGCTTCTGAGCGGTGAACTCGGTCCCTGCTTGCGGCTTCCCAGTACAAGAGTCCCGGGGTGTACAGCAGCATGCTCCACCAGTCTTGTGGCGTCGCTTATCTTGTGCTGTCCGTCAGAGTCGATGACTACTACCGCATAGTTGTCTTCATATTTGTACTCTTCTTTGATGTAGGCAAAAGCCTGCTTCATGGCATACCCCTTTCCTCTGTTTTCAGGATAACGTATCACATGGGCAAAACTCATGACGTCTCCGAAAATTCTGTCATATTTTTCTACAGGAACTTTTCCGCTCTTAACAGAGTTTCCTGACGCAGATCCGTCATCCACCACTACAACTTCAAAGCCAGAAGCTGCTGCCTCAGATGCAACTTCTATAAGCATTTCATCCGGCTCATATGCCGGTATCACCGCTATCTTTATAAGTGCTGTTTCTATATACATAATTACTGCTCCTTTCAGAAGGTCAAACGCTGTTTCACATATTCGTAGAAATAAAATCCAGATCATAAGTTTCCATCTCTTCTCATGACCTGTATGGCTGTATCTTAATTTGCGAAGCTTAAACCATGCTGAAGAAGCAAAAAATGGCAACAAAAAAAGAGCCACACGAACATGCCTCGTTCTGAATGGTTCTTCAAATAACCTGTGAAAGCATAGCTTCACATTCCTGTTCAAATCTAATCAATTCTTCCGGATAGTAATCAGTAAACTGTATCTGTGAATGTAATGGTGCAAGATATATAGGAGCCGGATTTCTTACATCGATAAAGAATAAGTCTAGCGGGATTCCCTTTTCCTCAAAAAACTCCTCTATGATTACGGATATTCTCATGTAAATATCTATATCATCTGCATAGACGGCTATATCCACATCACTTATGCCCTTTTCGTAACGCACTGTAGGGTAACTCCCAAATACAAACACATTATATACATCTTCCGGAAAGGCAAAACTCAACTTTTTTTGTAGTGGTATAAGGTCTTTTATTCTCTCTATTGCAGCTAATCTTCTTTCATCTGCCAACATAAAAACACCTCCCTGTGTATTCAAGTGTAACACAAGAAGGTGTTTTTCAAACAGTATATTTTTTCTGTTAGAGTGACATATCTGTTTAAATGTACATTACCAAAGCCCAATTATAAATTATATTGATTATCCTGCTGCTGCGCTGGTCTCAGGCAGAGTCTCTCCGGCTCCTGTCTGGCCGAAAGCACCGTTCATATCGGGAGGGGTTCCGCCCATGTCAGCAGGTGGATTTCCGCCATGTCCACCGGGACCACCCTTTCCTCCGGGGCCACCCTGGCCACCGGGGCCGCCTTGACCAAAGCCGCCGGTCATTCCTTCCGGTGCACCGTTTTGGCCATCGGCAGCATTCATTTCAGGCATACCTTCAGGTGGCGTGCCCATTTCACCCTGTTCACTGTTTCCTGATTGTCTGGGCATACCCTGACCGCCGTGGCCTCCGCCCATGCGGCCGCCCATCATGCCGCCGGTTCTTTCACCGATGGTTGCAATGTTTCCTTCCACAGTTACAGTCTCTTCCTGATCACCGGTTTTAACTGTGTAGGTTTCACCCTGCTTAAGCTCGGGACTTGAAAGAAGGAAGGCCTCAAATGCCTGGGTAGACTCGGCATTTTCGTAGATCACATTGCCTTCGGAATCGGTTACAGTGATCTTCGTTCCCGCTTCCTGCTTCTCAGTATAGTAAACCACAAGCTGGATCTGTGTTGAATCCTCACTGAAGCTCTGGAACATGCCTGAAGAGCCTGTCAGCGCGAAGGTTCCTCCGGTGATAGTTCCTGTTCCGTTATAATCAAGGGAACCGTTTGCGCCGATTTCGGGACCATCGATGTAGATCTCACCGCCGGTCACAACTACATTACCGTTTGAATCCAGACCGTCACCTGCTGCCGCAACGTAGACATTACCGCCATTTATGGTGATAGCTGCACCCTCGGTAACAGCGAAAATGTCATCGGTTTCATCAGATCCGCCGGCGGAATTGACACCATCGTCCGAAGCCTTGACCCTGACTGTACCGCCGTTGATGGTCACGGAAAGTCCCTCAAGTCCTTCATAGGAATCAGCCACATCCACAGTTCCGCCGTCAATGATCAGAGCAGTTTCCGCATGGATACCGTCATCCTCTGCATGAATTTCCATGGTTCCGTCGCTTATGATAACGTCACCCTTTGAATGAAGACCGTCCTCACCTGATGTGATGGTTATGCTTCCGTCCTGTATTTCAAGACTGTCCTTACCGTTGATTCCATGCTCGGCCGCAGTGATGTCAAGCTTCACATCATCGGAAATCACCAAGGCATCCTTACCATGGATACCATCACAGTAGCCGCCCTTCACTATAAGTGAACCGCTGCCTGTGATGTAAAGATCTGACTTACTGTAAATAGCAGCGTCAGGAGTATCCGAAGCAGTCTCGCTGCTGTTCTGAACAGCAGCTTCGCGTTTATCCTCCACCAGATTCTCACTGCCCTCCGCAAGCTCCACGAAAAAGTTTCCGGAAGTTACAACACTTATCGGCGCTGTCTCGCTGTTTGTAATGCTGAAATTATCAAGTACAAGTCTCACATCATCCTTGTCTCCGGCCTCAACCGAAATCTGACCTTCCGGAAGCTCACCGCTTAACCTGTAGATTCCGGCATCTGTTATGGTCACGGTTGTACCGCTAATGCTTACGGCCTTTGAATTGGCGCCCGAAACCTTGATCTCACCTGACTCCACTGTTATGAGAGTCTCATCCTTTGATACATTATCAGTCTCTGCCTTTGTATCTTCCGCTTTTGCAGCCTCTGTCTCAACAGCAGCTGTTGTCTCTGCCTGCTTCTTACTGCAGCCGGTACCAAACATAGCTGCCGCACATGCCAGTGTCAGAACTGACGCGGCACCTCTGAAGGTTCTTCTAAACATTTTTTCTGAAATATTCTGCTTTTTCATTTTTTACTTTGCCCTGATACTAAAAACCGGGCATCCTTTCCATCTTGGTTTTTCCGATTATTAATAACTGATATTCTGTATTCAACCTGAATTTCCGACCGAATACTGAGATTTCATATATTTTATAGTGATTCTGTCTTTTCCGGAATTCTTCCGCAAACTATCTCGAGATTTCCGTTTCTTGCCCTAAGATCGTCTATCATCTGCTTTTCCTGTTTGTCATTTTTAAGTGTCAATTTATAGATCAGCTCGTAGAGGGAACCCATGTTAACTGTCTTTACCTTGACGAGCTGCGTTCCTTCTGCATAAGTGGCAAAAACATCATCAAATATACCTGCATAATCCAGATTCTCAGGAATCACAACCTTAAGTTCTCTTTCAAGCTCCTTTGTCTCACTGATAGGCGCTGCCACAAGGGCCATGGTAACTGCGCCGATGACTACAGTAAATACCGCTGCCAGCATGATGTAACCCATACCTGTTGCAAGTCCCACAGCCATAGCCAAAAAGATAGATGCGATCTCACGGCTGTTTCCCGGAAGCGATCTGAATCTCACGAGAGAAAAGGCTCCCATTACAGCTACTCCGGTACCGACATTACCATTCACCAGCATGATAACCGACTGAATGATGGCCGGAAGAAGAACCAGTGTGATAAGGAAATTCTTGCTGTATCTGTTTCTGAAGCTGTGGAAGGCGGCGATGACCGCTCCCAAAACCAGTGATGCCATAAGGCATACGATAAAGCCTTCTGATGTGATATTGTTTCCGTTTATTATTGTATCTAACATTTTATACCTCCAAAATCCATACTGAACAGTTTTTCAAACCTTTATCATCTGATGATACTGTTTTTATTTGTAATATCCGAAAAATATCCCGGTATGATATATTCTCATTAAATCTTCAAGCACGTATAAAATAATCCGATTATTCCGATCATATTCACGCCATGGCTCTGTGGCCTGCTATTCCGACGTGGTTCAATGCCTCTGCCTCGCCATTCTTTCTGAGTTCGATAGCATTAAACTGCTTAAGAGCCATGATTTTTGCCTCCCGTCCTGTACGTTCGGCAAAATGCTGCTGGTAGTAAGTTCCGTATTTTGAAAAAGACATCATGTTAATGTCAAGCTCTGCAAATGCCTCTGCCATCCACATAGGCATGGCACCGGGAATCTTCACTTCCATAAGTGTCTTTCCTTCAGGAAGCAAATGCTCTCCCATGTCGCCATGTGTCAGTTCCAGGTCATTTTCTCTGGCCCTTATGGCATTATCGAAGGTGACTCTTAAATCGTTGTTCTCATTTCCGTGAAGTGCAACTCTGTCATAGCCGATAAATGCCTTTGGCTTTAAACCGTAAAGTTTTTTCGCATAATCGATTTCCTTTAAAATCTGTTTGTTTGCGTAGTTCATCTCTATTTCCGGTGTTTTATCTTCGTAGAGATATTTTCTTGCCTCACTCATCTTCATTGCCACACGACGCTTGTAAACTATACCTGCGTACTTCTTTTTTAGTTCAAGGAAAACCTCCTGATCCTCGGTTGGAACTCCGTAGGATCTGAGTCTCAGCTTTTCCTTGTACTTTGGCTTCTCCAAAGATGTTCTTATAAGCTGAAAATTATCTGTATCAAAATATATGTTGCAAATGGTGTAATCAGTGAATTTATCGGGAGACATATACTTATCAATTATCGGCTTTAACTTCTCAAGCTGCTCCCCTGTAAGCATAAACTTCTTTTCAATTCTCTCAAAAATCTGTCCTGCCATGTCATTTCCTCCTCTCAGGATGGCTGTATCATACAAGACAAAGCTGAAAGAAAACTGAAAGAATATAGAGAAAACTGTGTATAATTTGTGAACTGACCAGGAAAGGAAAGCAGACCCCAAAAATGTCTGGAAGTCCCTGGTCAAGACATAAAATAAAAAAGCCTTGGAACCGGCTCACAGAGCCAATCCCAAGACCTGATAGTTACTTGTACTGTCAAAAACAGGATATCAATCTAAATTATCGTTGTCACCCAGGAGTTCCGGAAGGAAGTACTGAATCTGCTCTTTCCACCAGTACCAGTCATGACTTACATCATATCCCCAATAATCGCACCAGGCGTCGATACTTTTGGTAATAAAAATTCTTTCAAGACTTTTCAGTGTCTTAACACCGTCAAACTCCTGATATCCCTGCCCTACACAGAAAATCATCTTTCTCTTATTATAGAGCTCTATGTACGCGTGATCCGGCGGCATATTCTCAAGGAAACGTTCAGGCGCATTGTCATAAAGATTACTATCCATATAATCATCAAAGAAATACCTGACATCATAAATTCCCGAAAGCGCCATGAGAGACTGGAAAAGATCCGGTCTCCTCAGGAAAATGATGGCAGCATGATTTGCTCCCATACCGACTCCGGCCACTATAGGCATGGTCTTTGACTTATTCTTCTTATGAATATAAGGCAGCACTTCCTCTATTATGCAATTATAATAGGCTTCCTGTCTGGACGTTCTCCAAGGATTTATACCGTTCTCACAAAACCAGCTTTCTGAATCCACAGTATTAACCGTAAAAAGCTGGACACGACCTTTCTCAATAAACTCTTCAATTGCTTCAACCATTCCGTGCTCTTCCCAATCATTAGCCGAGCCATTCTCACTCGGAAAAGCCAAAAGAGGAATGCCCTTCTTACCATACACGAAGAGCGACATATCTTTATCCAACTGCTTACTGTGCCATGTATAAAGCTCCTGTTTCATAATCAGTCTCTCCCTATTTTTTAAATTCACGAACATTGTCAAACAGATAGGAAAAGTATACCATGATATGACATTTTAGCGCAATTTTATTACGAAATTTTATATTAATTTAGGTCGAAAATGGTTATAATGTATTTTGGACATGCATCTGATACTAAGCAATCTTATGTCCCTCACCTCAATAATACAATTCAGGAGGCTTCTATAATGAATTTCGTTTTTATATCTCCAAATTATCCTCATAACTACCGGCATTTCTGTAAAAGACTCAGAGAAAATGGTGTTAATGTTTTAGGAATCGGCGATGCTTCTTTTGTTGAACTGGATCAGGATCTTCAGGACAGTCTGACAGAATACTACAAGGTTTCGGATCTTTCCGACTACGATCAGGTTTACAGGGCAGTTGCATTCTTTACTTACAAATACGGAAGAATTGACTACCTTGAGTCCATGAATGAATACTGGCTCAGCCAGGATGCCTCTCTTCGTAACGATTTCAATATCAAAACCGGTCTGAAAAGTGATGAGCTGGAAGGGGTGAAGGATTCCATACAACTGCTGGAGCGTTTTTCAAGAACCGACATCCCTGTTTTCACAAGAGACCTAGATGCCTTTGGTGCCACGGCAGCCCCTGTGGAAGCAGAGCTCTGTTCATATGATGCCATTGCCGACAGTCATTGTAATCCACTGTTCGAATCCATGACCGTATGGGCTCCCGCAACGAATCCGGATGTATTGATCGATACCGGAGAAATCTACTACACCTGCCCTAATATGCCTGCAAAACTTCGCCTCCTTGGCCGTAGAGCTTTGAAGGCAATCGGAACCGGTTCCCGCTTTATGCGCGTCGAGTTTCTGCATCTTACAAAGGATCACGGTCAGCTTGGCAAAGCCGGTGATTATGTTGCCGTTAATGCTTCCATCTGTCCTGCAGGTGGTGATGCTCCCGACATGATGAACTACGCTCATTCTGTGGATGTATACAAAATCTGGGCAGATATGATCACAACAGACAAGCGCTACCTGGACGGTCGTCTTCAGACTTCATCGGAGCTTGGACATCATACTTCCGAAAATGATGAAGACTGCTTCTGTGTATATGCAAGCCGTAAGGAAGGCCCGTCCTATGTTCATCCTGAAAGCCGCATTGCTGACAAATTCCATGACGTTCTCATGATACGCCGAAAGGAAACAGATGAATATGGCACAGGGATCACCCGATATGTCGCAAGACTCCGCACTCAGCATGAAGTAAACACATTTATACGTTACCTGCACGAGACAACACCTCAGCTGTAAATCTCTTATAATTGATGGACTGATAATCGTTAAAGTTTCGCTTGAACTGCTTCATAAAGCCGCATGACGATTAAAAAATCGTGACAGAACAAAAAAACCGACAGATGCGTCGCACTTGCATCTGTCGGTTCTTTCATCTTATTGTCCCAAGTATTCATTTTCCGGAAGATCATCCAATGACTTGAAAGTATAACCGGCACTTTCCCATCCGGTGAGAAGCTCGTCCAGGATTGCATCATTGGTGGAGGAAGTAGCATGCAGAAGTACAATTGCTCCGGGATGGATACGCTTGTTAAGGGTTGCCAGGGCACTGCTGCGGCTTGGCTGTGCCTTATCATCATAGTCCTTGTATGCAACTGACCAAAGCATGGTCTTGTAACCCATGGCACGGGCAAGCATCAGCTGAGCCTCGGAAAACTTTCCCTCAGGTGGGCGATAATAACGGTTCATGGGATGTCCTGTCAGTGTTTCGTACTGTTCCTCTACAGTATTTACCTCTGTATAGAACAGCTCTTTTGTTGTGACAGTTGACATGTTTTTATGACTGAGCGTGTGATTACCCACTGTGAAACCGTTTTGGGCAATGCTGAGTACTATTCCGGGATCTGACCTGGTGCAGGCGCCGGTGACGAAGAAGGTGGCAGGAGCATTATGCTTCTTAAGGGTGTTCATTATAGACGCAGTGTGCCCGTTCTCATATCCAAGGTCAAAGGTCAGATAGCATACCTTTTCAGCAGTCATCTCCTTGGAATATGTGTCAAAAGCTCTGAGCCAGCTTTCATCAGCATTTCCCACAGGCGCTGAGTTTGCAACCGGGTAATAGTTTCCCCAGTCCATATTTGCTCCTCCGCCGGAAAGCTGTGAAAGATCCGCCTGTATATCTGCATCCGGCTTAACATATTTCGGTACACGGATTCCGTCTACAATAGTTACTAAACCGGTGCCAGACTCTGCTGAGGATGCGGAATCACCGGTTTCAGCCTCCCCTTGTACAGACTGTGGCATATTTTCCATCCCCTGTGTACTTACAGACTCAGAAATACCGGACGGGTTATTGATATAATCGACTCCCCTGGCTTTTACTCCCGCAAATGCCTGAACAGTCATTGATTCTGTGACTAAAAGTGTCAAAAGAATCTTCGCTGAAAATTTACTGAATCTCATATGTTACCTCCATGACTTATCATTATTTCCTGTCTTCAACTATCTTATTGATGGTCCAGACCCTGATGTTTAAGGATTCCAGTCCGGTGCCGCAATATGGGCATACTTTCGATCCGAGGCCCTTAACAGGCGCTCCGCAATTAGGACAATTATAGCCTAACATCTTTCCCTGGGTTTTCTCAGCATCCTGAACATACACAAGCTCCGTATGGAAAACAGTCTGAATCTTTCTCATCTTCCAGCCTGAATCTGACTCTTTGGAAGCATTGGCTTTGGTACCCACCTTAACTTTTCGTTCATAGCTGGCTGAAGTCTGGGCATGTATGGTGCAGGCTCCTGCTCCCCGTAAGTAACCTGAAACCACAGTCTTATAAGCATATCTGTTTTTGTATTCAAGCTTATCCTCAGAGTATGCCATCCCGGAAGAAACTTCACTATCGTTTGTTATGAGAGTCTCAACTTCTTTCATAATTACCGGGTACTCGCTAAGAAGCTCAGGAGCCCTTTCATCAATTGCCTGCATTCTGAGAACCACTGCATTCTGGATACGTGACCTCCACTCATTCCAGCTGAACTCCGGAAAGTCCTTTTCTATCCTCGGAATGTAAAGTGAATCCATTGAAGACAGTGACTTTGGTGTTGCGGATGTTTCCTCTTCGTCCGTAATGCCTTCACCGGTCACAATGGACCTTGCCAGGATTTGCAGTGCCTGTCCCATGATGGATCTTCGAAATCTCCATATCTTATAAGAAATGAAACCACCTATTATTATAAAAACCGCCAGGTTCAAAAGCGGTCCTAAAGCTGCTGAACTCAATTCCATATCACATCATCCTCACAGTAAAATCAAGAATCATATCTATCTTCTGAAAACTTCTTCCCACACTTCGGGCAGTATTCAAAATCCTCAGAAGTCTCATAAGCACAGCCATAGCAGATTTTTGTTGTAGTCTTTTCACTTTTTGCTCCTGCCCCGCGCTGTCTCAGATACAGGTCATTTGTACTGATGGAAACATTATCACCCCATTCAATGGCTTTTCCGATCTCAGGTCTGAGCTCATACAGGGATCCGCAGCAGGAGGTTTCCACGTAGTAAGTCTTCCCCCACTTAAATACAGGAATAAAAAACAAGGTTAATGTCATATAGGTCATAAAAACCTTGAATCTCCCCATCCTCCCGCATACATCACAAGTCATCTGCTGATTATATTCCAGGTCCTTGCGACCGTTATTGATTCCAAAAATAAAAAACATTATTCTCTGTCCTTCTTTAAGAAAATGTACGTTTAGAATTATAGCATATAAAGCTACAAAAAAAGCAGTCTCCCGAAGGAAACTGCATCTTTATCTTAACTTATCCGTTAACGCTGATTTTTGAGCCTGAATATCTGACACTCAGACTGAGATCTGATAGGCTCTATACAATTTACCAGTATCTTCCGATGGCAGCTATATTTTCATAGTGTATAGCACTGCTGCCTGCATCCTCAAATACCCATCCGCGTCGGCTGTTAGTAGCGTGAACAATGGAATTATCTCCGGTGTAGATGGCTACATGTCTGACACTGCCAATACTGCTGCCGTAGAAAATCAGGTCGCCGGGAAGCATCTCTGCCTCTGTTACATATTTTGGAGCGCTTGCAGCCTGTTCTCTGGAGCTTCTCGGAAGTGAGATACCGAAGGTTCTGTATACAGCCTGTGTGAATCCTGAGCAATCCGCCGGACCGCTGAGGCTGTTGCCTGTTCCATATCTTAAAACACCGACACCTACGTACTGTCTCGCAAAATTCACTATATCCTTACGTCCGGCAGTGTTTGTGCTGACCTCTGCTGAGGCATCAGACTGACCTGAGGAAGCTGTGGCACCCGGGGTCATATTCATGGCCGGTGTAGAAACGGCTGCCTCCACGGAGCCTGTGTTGGCATCGGAAGTCTCTCCTACAGCTTTACTTTGGGCTGAATCACCCAGCGAAAAAGAAAATGACGTGTTTACATCTCCCCAGTTTGAGGCCAATGTAAAAGTCCCATCAACATTGAAATAATAAGGTTCTGAAACGCCATCGTTGTTGGCGTCCATCCATGTGATATCATTATTATCTGCAAATGCCAGGCCGGATGCTGCTGTGATCATCATTACTGTGAGCACGCCGGTGACAATTTTTTTAATATTTTTCATATGACTCCTATAAAAATTTTTCCACAACGACTTTCCTAGTTTAACCTTAAAGGGTTTATATATGCAAGTAGGCGAGGTATATATTTTATTTATAGCCAAAAAAATGTCCTGATTCCTCGCATCCGGAACCAGGACCTGTCTTCGGTAATATTCACTTTACGATTTAACGGTAGCCAAAATGGTTTGATTGGCAATACTGCTGTCACAAGAGAATATCGAGCTACTGACCGGACTTGAACCGGTGACCTTCTGATTACGAATCAGATGCACTACCGACTGTGCTACAGTAGCCAACCCGGGCAGAAACGGTTTTCTGCCCTTCGTTTTTCATGCCACATAAGTTTACCGATTTTAAAAGGGGTTGTCAACCAATGATGGCATTCTCACATAAAGAAAAATCTTCACTGATATAACAGTCAGCCCCGTCCCCATTGTAGCTGTCTGCTGCTCACCGGTAGTTACTGTCACATGAGAATTATTGCGATGCAGTTACTGTACCATCTTCGCCAATGGAGATTCCTGTACTAATGCTCTCAATGTAGGAATAAAGTTCCGCCTTGTCTGCTGAATCCGACAGGGTTCTTGTATATCCTGCCGAGGATTTTCCGGGAATAAGCTGCAGCTTCAGGTCTTCCGCACCTTCCATGGTCTCATCGACAGTCACCTTAAGAAGTGCCGTCCTCGGTATGGAACTTCCGAATACAAAGTTTCCAAGGCTGTATACGATAGGAACATCTTTATAAAACTCAATTCCCTGGAGAACATGAGGGTGAGCTCCCACAACAAGATCAGCACCGGCGTCCACTATATCATGGGCCAATGTCGTCTGAATCTCATTAGGCATCTCCTTACTTTCTTCTCCCCAGTGAATATAAACCACAACAAGATCAGCCTGCTCTTTAGCCTGCCCAATCTCTTCAATCAGGTTTGATGGGTCGTAGGCTGACAGAAGCCCCGGTGATGTTTTACCTGCTTCCCATTCCCCTACCGGCATAACTCTGGTTGCTCCGATAAAAGCAATCTTCCTGCCCTTAATGTTTACCATGACAGGCTCTGATGCCTCTTCTATATTCTCTCCGGCTCCCACATGACTGATCCCGGCTTTATCCAAAGTATCAAGAGTATCCAGAAGGGCATCCGTTCCAAAATCCAGAGTATGATTATTGGCCAGGGTAACAAGATTGATACCCATTTCCTTAAACATGTCCACTTTTGAAGGGTCAACCTCAAAGGTGTACTGCTTATCCTCTGCCGGAGTTCCTCTGTTACTGAACGGAAATTCTTCATTGACAACAAAGTAATCTGCCGACTTTATTTCATCAAGGTATGCCTGAGAAACCACTCCCGTAATATTTCCGGAAGCCTGATATGCTTCCATTACATGGTCACTGAGGTACACATCTCCGGAAAACATAAGTTCCACAGGTTGAAATTCAGCCGCTCCTATGGCTCCGGCTTCCTCAGTCATAACAGGATTTTCCACAAAAACGGCGCCGCTTTCATTAACATGAGTTGTGGTTTCTTCTGTTAATGTCTCAGGCTCAGATGATTCCTCTGCAGCAGCCTCTGTGGATTCTGTTAAAATTTCTCCTTCAGCATTCGCCGTTTCATCACCTTTATTTTTGTCTGCAGCGGCACTTTGAAGCTGAAGCATAACCGATCTTACTTTGTCCCCCGACTGAGGTTTCAGGGTAATCACTGTGATCATAATGATCTCATATATCACAAGGAACAAACCTATTGCCAGGAAAAGCAGTTTCCACCGGCTTCTCCCCTTAAGTCTTTCTTCCTCTTCATCTTCTTCCAAATAAGGTCTTACATCGCTGAATCTTTCTTCTGTTTCTCTTCTTTCCCGGCTTTGCAGGATTCTTTCGGAACGTGAACCTGAATAGTTGCTCTGTCTGGTATTTAAAAATACTCTGGTTCTCTCAGAATCAACAACTGAATCACTGCCGGAACCATGATTTAAACTGCTTTTTGAATTATCGCCTGCATGTACCCCGGTTTTTTCAAATAAATATTTCCCGGTCTTATCCTTTGTCAGGTCTTCTCCGAAGATCAGATCAACTTCTTTATTCTCAATGTTATTACTCTTAACTGTCCTGTCTCTCTTATCTGGGTTTTTCCTCTTATTTATCCTTTTTCCATCGGATTTTCTACGGCTCCTGCCGAAATCCGAACGATCAACCTTCTCAATACTATAGTCACCGCTTTTATCTATTCCCAGAGTTTTTCCGATACTCTCTACTTTTATCTGTCTCCCGGGTCCTGTATATTCAGAACTTTCCCCGTAATAGTCTGATTCCAGAAACCTTTCAACTTCCCCTTCAGACAGTAATACTCTTTTAGGATACTTCACTGTCCTTTTTACGTGCCCCGTCTTTTTTATCTGGCCCGTCTTTTTTATGCGATCCGTCTTTTTTACCCGGCCCGCATTTTTATCTCTTTCCCCAATATTTCTCTCAGCCCTTGGTCCTTTGTAGTTTGACCTAAGGTGATCATTCCCCGATTGCTCTCTCAAAGCTTACCTCTTAAGATTATTAGTTTTTTCAATGGTATGGACCATTGCTCAGCGCTCCATATTATTCCCCTAAGCGCAGTTAAAGTCCATCTTCCACTTGTTATCCTCAAGTTCGGAAGATGGACTTTAAACTTATACCATCATATCTTCAATTATTCAAGTTCAAATGCACCTGTATACAACTGATAGTAATTTCCCTTTGCAGCTATCAGCTCATCATGAGAACCTCTCTCGATGATATTACCGTGATCGAGAACCATGATGACATCTGAATTCTGGACAGTGCTTAGTCTGTGGGCAATGACAAATACCGTACGTCCTGCCATAAGGGCATCCATACCTCTCTGAACTATTGCCTCTGTATGTGTGTCGATGGATGAGGTAGCCTCGTCCATGATCATAACAGGAGGATCTGCAACTGCTGCTCTTGCGATTGAAATGAGCTGTCTCTGTCCCTGGGACAGGTTTGAACCATTGGACAGGAGCTTCGTGTTATAGCCCTCAGGAAGTCTCTGTATAAAATCATCGGCTCCCGCAAGTCTTGCCGCAGCCATACACTCCTCATCTGTGGCATCAAGCTTTCCGTAACGGATATTATCCATAACAGTTCCCGTGAAAAGCACAGTGTCCTGAAGGATGATTCCGAGGGAATGTCTGAGATCCGCCTTCTTTATCTTCTTAATGTCGATACCGTCATAGGTGATGGTACCTTCCTGTATCTCATAGAAACGGTTGATAAGGTTTGTAATGGTGGTTTTTCCTGCACCGGTGGCACCAACAAATGCAACCTTCTGTCCCGGACGGGCGAAAACATTAACCTTGTGAAGAACTGAGTGTTTTCCGTCATAGGAGAAATCCACGTCCTTGAGAACTACGTCTCCTGCCAGCTTTCTGTACTCAAAACTGCCATCCTCTTTAGCACGTTTCCATGCCCACATTCCCGTAGACTCCGAAGTTTCTGATATCTGACCGTTTTCCTCTTTGCAGCTTACAAGAGTCACGTAACCCTCATCCTCTTCCGGCATTTCATCCATAAGAGCAAATATACGTCCTGCTCCCGCAAGTCCCATTACTATAGCATTGATCTGCTGTGATATACCGCCTATCTGACCTGCAAACTGCTTTTCCATTCCAAGGAAAGGAACGGTAATGCTTATGCCCAGAGCAATTCCGCTAAAGCTTAAGTTCGGCACCTTGAGAAAAAGCAAAAGCCCGCCGGCGAAAGCCAGAATAACATACATGATGTTTCCGATATTTCCAAGGATCGGCATCAGGGTATTGGCATATTTATTGGCCTTTTCCGCAACCCTGAAGAGCTCATCATTTACCTTATCGAAGTCCGCTTTAGCAGCCTCTTCATGGTTAAAGACCTTGATGACCTTCTGTCCGTTCATCATCTCCTGGATGAAGCCCTCGGTTTTTCCAAGTTCTGCCTGCTGCTTCATGAAGTATTTTCCTGAGCCTCCGCCCACCTTCTTTACTACCTTTGTCATGACGAAAACGCCGCCAACAACGATGATTGTAAGCCAGATGCTGTAGTACATCATAAGGCAGAAAATAGTGATAACAGAGATGGCAGAAACCATAAGCTGAGGAATTGACTGTGATATGAGCTGTCTCAAAGTATCAACGTCATTGGTGTAGTAAGACATGATATCTCCATGCTCATGACTGTCAAAATATCTTATGGGAAGATCCTGCATTTCGTCAAAAAGCTTAACACGGAGCTTCTTGAGAGAACCCTGTGTAATGATGGCCATGCACTGGTTGTAGACAAAACCTGCAAGGAGTGAAATTGTATAGAGAACCGCCAATGTTGCCACAAGACCAAGAATCTCTCCAGATACCGAATCCCAGTCTCCGCTTTGCCAGTTCTGTTCAATGATTGCAATTACCTTCTGCTGAAACATTGATGGTATGGCACTTACTATGGCATTTATAAATATACATACAAGGGTAAATGGGATCAGCTTCGGGTAGAATGAAAACAAGAGCTTTATCAGTCTGCCCATAACCTTACTATTCGGAAGTGTTCTTTTCTTTTCCATCAGTTAACACCTCCTTCGTTATTTTCTTCAGCATCTGAAGCAGGTGCTGTATCCTCGGTCACCTTATTCTGTGCCTTGTAAAGCTCCTGATAGGTTGTATTTCTTGAAAGAAGCTCCTCATGGTTTCCGATATCCTGTATCTTTCCACCCTTAAGGATGAGGATTCGGTCTGCCTCCTGTACAGAAGATACACGCTGTGCAATGATTATCTTTGTGGTCTCCGGGATAAATTCCTTAAAGCCCTTTCTGATAAGCGCATCTGTCTTTGTATCTACCGCCGAGGTGGAGTCATCGAGAATAAGAACCTTTGGTTTCTTAAGAAGTGCTCTTGCGATACAGAGGCGCTGCTTCTGTCCTCCGGAAACATTGGTACCGCCCTGAGTAATGTAGGTATCGTACTTGTCCGGGAATCTCTGAACAAACTCGTCTGCCTGGGCAAGCTTGCAGGCTTCGATGATCTCCTCATCAGTAGCCTTCGGATTTCCCCAGCGAAGGTTTTCCTTGATAGTACCTGAGAAAAGGACATTCTTCTGAAGCACTACCGCAACCTGATCACGAAGAGTCTTGAGATCATACTGCTTTACATCCAGACCTCCTACTCTGACAGTACCCTCAGTCACATCATAAAGTCTAGGGATGAGCTGGATAAGGGAGGACTTTGAGGAACCTGTGCCGCCGATGATACCGATAGTCTCTCCGGACTTTATATGAAGGTCAATGTCTGAAAGAACATATCTTTCCGCTTTTTTTGAATATTTAAAGCTTACGTTGTCAAAATCTATGGAACCGTTCTGAACCTCCATAACGGGATTCTCCGGGTTTGTAAGAGAACTCTCTTCTCTCAGTACCTCTGCTATACGCTCTGCCGACTCGGCTGAGATGGTCACCATAACGAAAATCATGCTGAGCATCATGAGTGAAATGAGTATCTGGAAACTGTATGTAAGAAGAGCCGAGAACTGACCTACGTCAAGAGCTGAGCCCCTGGTTGTGATGATAAGATAAGAACCGAAGCTCAGAACAAAAAGCATTACTACATAGAGGCAGAACTGCATCAGAGGATTGTTGATGGCAAGTATTCTCTCCGCCTTGGTGAAATCCCTCTGAACATCTGCTGCTGCAGCTTCAAACTTCTTCTTTTCGTACTCTTCACGTACAAATGACTTCACAACTCTCATACCGGTGACATTTTCCTGGACAGAGTCATTAAGGGCATCATACTTTTTGAATACTGCACGGAACAACGGCATAACTGTCCTTACTACCATTGCGAGTCCTATTCCGAGGATAGGGATAACCGCAACGAAGATCCAGGCCATCTTTCCACCCATGATAAATGCTGTTGCAAAGGAAAAGATCAGCATCATAGGTGCTCTGAAACCTATACGTATCAGCATCATGAATGCAAGCTGTACGTTCTGGATATCGGTGGTCATACGGGTAACCAGGGAACTGGTCTGGAACCTGTCGATATTTTCAAAGGAAAAGTCCTGTATCTTATAGAAAATATCCTTTCGAAGATTCCTTGAAAAACCTGTTGCGGCTGTAGCACTGGCATTGCCGGCGATGACACCGAAGGTCAGAGACATCGTTGCAAGGATTATCAAAACTACACCGAATTTTGTGATGACATCCATGCCACATCCTGCTTTGATCTGATTTATAAGTTCAGCAGTAACAAACGGGATAATGGTTTCCACAAGAGACTCTAATACCACAAAAAAGGGCGACTTCCAGGCCACACTTTTAAACTCTCTTATGGACTTTGAAAGTGTTTTTACAACGTCCATTTTATCTCCTTTCTTAATCTATGATATTTATCCGGATAAGGGATTTTTGAACTCAGCGCATCGCGCCCGGCGGGAATAAATCCACACCAAATATTTAGAAAGGCGCCGATAAATAGATTATCGGCGCAATGGTACTATACTAATAGATTGTTTAAAACTTTTCAAGAATTTTATAAAAACTTAATGAGCGCCATTGAATGAAATAGTAAATTCCATATTATGCGGAATTAAGTCTTACACTCTGATTCATATGTGTGTATTCTTAGACAGGTTTCTTATTCGCAGTAGAAAGAGAAAACCATGTCTAAAAAAATACAGACCAGTCAGAAACACATGAACCAAAATGACCGCGTTGTTATTGAGAAACGGTTGGACTTATCCGTATCTTTCAGAGCAATAGGTGCAGAGCTCGGCAAAGATCCTACCACTATTGCCAAGGAGGTGAAGAAGCACAGGGTCTTTCAGGAACACAACAAGTTCAATGAAAAACCTTACAGATGTGCTAA
>NZ_JNJM01000021.1:0-83173 GCF_000701645.1 Oribacterium sp. FC2011 | reverse complement strand
TGTCCTTAGTACGAGAGGACCGGGATGGACTGACCTCTGTTGGACCTGTTGGAGATCAACTCCAGTGCAGGGTAGGCATGTCGGGACTGGATAAACGCTGAAGGCATCTAAGCGTGAAGCCACCCTCAAGATGAGATATCCCATCGTTAAGAGTAAGACCCCTTGAAGACTACGAGGTAGATAGGGCTAAGCTGTAAGTGCTGTAAAGCATTCAGGTGATAGTTACTAATAGGTCGAGGGCTTGTCCAAAAAGGCTGGAAAGGTTAGAGGTTTAGATGGATTACTGGGAATGATTCATAAATGGTATGCTGTTTTGAAGGTACGATACTGCTTTAGATCTTTTGAAAAAAGATCTAAAGAGCCGCGCGGCATTGGGAACGTCAGCCAATTAGATTCGCTTCGCGAGGGCTGACGCTACATATCAATTTTTTTCAAAAATTGATACAAAATTTGAGCGGTTCAAAAGAATCCGAATGGATTCTGTCTTTGTAATATGGCCCGGTGGCTCAGTCGGTTAGAGCGCCGCCCTGTCACGGCGGAGGTCGTCGGTTCGATTCCGTCCCGGGTCGCTTTGATGAAGAAGTAGTTGATCTACTTCTTTTTTTGTTCGTGAAAATATAAATGTATGGACAAAAGATTACATGTTATTATTTTTGCGATGCGCATATTTGTGTGGTGCTCTGAGGTACTGCTGCTGATATATACGAAATATTTCAAAATAGTTTGGGAGGGTCATATGCCGATAGGTGTAATTGTTAATGCTTCTGCTGTTGTTTTAGGTGGTCTGATAGGAAACGTTTTAGGCTCGGGATTATCAAAAAAAGTAGTTGAAAGCATGAATGCTATTTTTGGAGTTTGTGCTATGACTATGGGTATTTGTTCGGTGATACTTTTATCCAATATGCCTGCTGTTATGCTTGCCGTTCTTTTAGGTACAGCTATTGGCTTTGCCATTAAGCTTGGGGACAAGATAACTGCCGGAGGACTTTGGATGGGAAATTGTATTTCCAAAGTTTTTAAAGGAAAAGGGGCATTTGACGAGGATTATAAGAAGCAATTGGTTACTGCCATTGTTTTATTCTGTGCCAGTGGTACAGGCATATTTGGAAGTATAGTTTCAGGAATGACTGGAGATCACAGTATACTTCTTGCCAAATCTATTCTTGATATTGCTACAGCATTGATTTTTGCTTGCAGCCTTGGAATTGTGACAAGTTTTATAGCCATACCACAGTGCATCATATTTTTAGCTTTGTTTACATTTGCCAATATAATTTACCCATTTTGCACAGAAACGATGATTAATGATTTTAAAGCTTGCGGAGGTGTTCTTCTGATAGCGACAGGCTTCAGAATGATGAAATTAAAGGATTTTCCGGTTGCAGATATGATTCCTGCAATGGTCATTGCGATGCCAATTAGTCATTTATGGAGTACTTATATTATTCCGTTAGTATCCTGAGCGTCAAAAAATCGATAAAAATTTTTATTTAGGACTTACTCATTCATATGAATGGTAGGTTCTATTTTTGTATTCAAATAAATACATTTAAATGCAATTAAATACTCTTGCAAAAATCATTAAAATGGATATTATTTTAAGAAGTATTACGAAAGGTTCTTGACGTGATAAGAATTTCAGCTGATTGGAAAATAGCTCCTTTCGATAAAAATGTATTTTTATAATATGTATAAAAGGAGTTCTGATCAATGGAAGGCGAAAAAAACTCACGGTTTAGCAAAGTTACCGAAAAAATTAAATTCCCTAAATACACAAATCGAATTATTCGTACAGTTATAGCTTGTTTTGTCACAGCTGTTATTTATAAGTATCTGCTTGGAGACCGCAATCCCTGCTTTGCATGTATTGGTGCTGTATATGGCATGGGCAGCCAGTTCCAGGAAGGATTCCATAATGGATTTAACAGATTTGTGGGAACCTTTATCGGAGGTCTTGTTGTCATTCCTTCATACTGGCTTTATATGAATACTCCCTTCGGAATCCCCGGAGAGGTTTATCTTTGTCTCGGTGTATTCTTTGTTATGCTGATTAATTTCATGCTGGGTGCCAACAACGCTATACAGCCCGGTACAGTTGTATATTTCGTTGTACTCTGTACTCAGCCGGTTGGCAATTTTGTGAGCTACACAATCGCCAGAATCATCGACACAGGAGTTGGTGTTCTTATAAGTCTCGGTATATCAATGCTCCGTCCTACTATGATAGATCGTGAAAAGGGAGTTGAGCTTCTTACCTTTTATGAAGCTATGACAGAAGGATTTAAAGCCTGGTCATACGCAAATAAGTGCGGTTCATTACCACAGCTTGATGAAGAGGGCAGAGCTGCAAAGCGTGAAGAAAGAAAAGCCAGGTATATAGAGAGACATAGCGTTTAATCACTATAATAATTAAAAAGTCGATTTTCATGATGATCATGAAAATCGACTTTTTTAATTGATAAAGATTGACGTATCGTAACTCTTTGCAAAATCGATGAACTTTGCGGTGTTTTGAGGTATAAAGGTTCCGGTTTTCCATATAAATCCAAAATTTGTACATGTTTTGGAAGCCAATGGGATTTTGACAAAATCCCTTGGATTAACAGCAAGGGAACTATATAAGAAGGCTCCACAGTCTCCGCCACGTAAAAAGTTAAGAGTTGTGTTTAACTGACTGCAGTACATAATGATGTTTGGTTTTAATTTAAGTGCGTTAAATTTTGATTTTAGAAGCTTAGTCTGAACGGAATCAGTATTTAAAAGTATGATACGTTCATCTTTCATCATATCCAAAGTTAAATTATCTTTCCCGGCATATCTGTGATTTCTTGATACACAGTATACGAGAGAGTCTTCCATAAGTATCTGACTGTTATAATTCTCCAAATTATAGAAATCCATATTTACCAATGCTATATCCAAAGCGCCTGAATCAAGAAGAGCTCTTGCACGAACAGATCCGTATTCATAAAGCTGAACCGGTACGTCGCTATAGGTCTCATGAAATGAATCGATCATCCTTGGGAAAAATACTGTACTCATGAGTGGCGGGATGGCAATACGAACGGGTTTCTTGGTTAAAGCCAGTTGTGAAAAATCACTGTACATATCCTGAGTCTGCCCCAGGATTATTTCTGCACGCTTATAAAACTCCATGCCTTCCTGTGTGGGAGATATTTTGTTTTTTGCGTGATTGAGAAGTCTTAGATGAAACTCATTTTCCAGGTCACGGATAGCTACCGATATGGCAGGCTGGGAAACAAATAGTTCTTCAGCTGCTTTTGAAATGCTGTGATATCTGCATACTGCGCAGAAGTATTCCAGTTGATTTAAAGTCATGATCAGGTCACCTTTTTAAATACCTTTAAATTAAAACTTGCCAACAAATATTGTAAACAGAAAATAAAATTACATTTCTCTATTGACAGTTTTTGGAGCTTGCGAGTGTAAGTAATAATCGCTCGTTTGCAACTATTATAGATTAAATACTATATACATGTAAATATTACACAAAACATCAAAGCGAAATTTGACAGCTTAACTTTTGCTTATACTTATAAAGGAATAGGCAAATGTACAAATTTAAGCATTTGCGGGATAATGCAGACATAGGAAATGAAGTTGTCCGGCCGGAGAATTTCAAAATAGCAATTATGATTTTTAAATTATGAGATTCAGAATCAGAAATCTATAGTTCTAAAGAATATGTCAAAGAAAATGTGAATGAATAAATTTTTGTTTCCAAGGCACTTATCAATGAAACTGTAGCTGATTGAAACAAAGGTTTTAAAGAACAGTACGAAATATTTGGGATTAGGATTTTGAGAATTCGGACGGAGGTTGAAAAGTATGAGTCCAGCAGCGATAACGCTTTTATTTCTGGCATTTGCCATCATCATGTTTGTAACTGAAAAAATACCATTGGGTCTTACGTCTATGATCGTATGTGTTGGCCTGGTAGTCACAAAAGTACTTGATGTCAGCACAGCATTTAAAGGTTTTATCAATTCAAATGTAATTCTTTTTGTAGCGATGTTTATAGTCGGCGGCGCCCTTTTCGAGACAGGAATGGCAAACGAGATAGGCGGAATAGTTACAAAATTTGCAAAGACTGAGAGACAGCTTATTGTAGCCATCATGGTGATTGTAGGATTGATGAGCGGAGTCCTTTCCAATACAGGAACCGCCGCAGTACTTATTCCTGTAGTTATCGGTATAGCCGCAAAGTCAGGCTTTAAGAGATCAAGACTTCTTATGCCATTGGTATTTGCAGCTGCCATGGGCGGAAACCTGTCACTTATCGGTGCACCGGGAAACATGATAGCTCAGTCAACACTTGAACCTATTGGTCTTAAATTCGGATTTTTCGAGTATGCCATCGTAGGATTACCGATACTAATCGCAGGGATCATTTTCTATGCAACTGTAGGCTACAAGCTTCTTCCAAATCATGATACTGCCAATGATGACTCAATATTTGATGATTCACAAGACTTCAGCAGTGTCCCTCAGTGGAAGAAAACCTTGTCACTTGTGATTCTTATAGCTACACTTCTCGGAATGATCTTTGAAGATCAGATCGGTATCAAGCTTTGTATCACTGGATGTATTGGCGCCATTCTTCTCATTATTACCGGGGTTATTTCAGAGAACAACGCACTTAAGTCCATCGATCTGAAGACCATTTTCCTTTTTGGCGGAACTTTATCACTGGCAGAAGCCTTGGATAAAACAGGAGCAGGAGAAATGATTGCCAATGCTGTTATCAATGCTCTCGGCGCTAATCCTTCACCGATGCTTCTCACCTTTGTAGTTTTCATTCTTTGCTGTATCATGACAAACTTCATGTCAAACACTGCAACCACAGCATTGATGGCACCTATTTGTCTTTCTATTGCGCAGGGTATGGGGGCAGATCCTAGAGCAGTACTTATGGCCTGCGTTATAGGCGGATCCTGTGCTTATGCAACACCTATCGGAATGCCTGCAAACACAATGGTTGTAGGTGCCGGTGGATACAAGTTCAATGATTACGTAAAGGCTGGTTTGCCTCTTATTGTGATCGCAACCATAGTAAGCATGATCATCCTGCCTATAGCATTCCCGTTCTTCCCGGGTTGATGATCCGTTGAAAAATATAAATCGGTTGAATTGAGATAGCCTGAGCTGATGCAGTTCAGCCGTGAGAAAAGCATTATCAAGAAATAATCATCATACATTAAGTAATGAGTTTATTTATAGATTCAAGTTGAGTTTTTTTGAAAGGAGATTTTAAGTTATGTCTAACGAAGCACAGGTTAAAAGATTAACCGATATCATGTCACAGTTTGTCGGATTCACAGCCAAAAAGCTGCCTGACGACGTCATTGCAAAGCTCGAGGAGCTCCGCAACAAAGAAACAAGTCCTATGACCAAGGTCATTTACGATACCATGTTTCGCAACCAGGAGCTGGCTGTAAAGCTGGATCGTCCGTCCTGCCAGGACACAGGCGTCCTTCAGTTCTGGGTTAAGTGTGGTACCAGATTCCCCCTTATCGATGACCTTGAGGGACTTCTCAAGGAGGCTGTGATCGATTCAACCATCAAGACTCCCCTTCGCCATAACTCGGTGGAGACATTTGACGAATACAACACTGGCAAGAATGTTGGAAAGGGAACTCCTACCGTATGGTGGGATATCGTTCCAAACTCAGATTCATGCGAGATATATACCTATATGGCAGGCGGCGGATGTACACTTCCGGGTAATGCTACCGTCCTGATGCCCGGTGAAGGATATGAAGGTGTTACCAAGTTCGTACTTGACAGAATGACTACCTATGGACTCAATGCCTGCCCGCCTCTTCTTGTAGGTGTAGGTGTTGCAACTTCAGTTGAAACTGCAGCTCTTAATTCAAAGAAGGCTCTTATGAGGTCTGTTGGATCACACAATGAGAATGCAAATGCAGCAAAGATGGAAAAGCTTCTGGAGGACGGAATCAATGCCATCGGCCTGGGACCTCAGGGTATGGGCGGAAACTATTCAGTAATGGGCGTAAACATTGAGAACACTGCCCGTCATCCGTCTGCCATCGGTGTAGCGGTTAATGTAGGCTGCTGGAGCCACAGAAGAGGACATATCGTATTCGATAAGGACCTTAATTTTACAGTAGATACACATACAGGTTTTGAATATAAGGAAGCGTAAATTAACCGGAACTGTTTGCATATAAAACGTTTGGCCGGGTGCGAGAGTAAAGGTGAAAGTAAACAGGTCAGATGTTCATATCATAATCGTTAAATAGAAGGAGGCAGTCAATGTCAGTTGAAATAAAAGATGGAAAGAAAATACTGGTTACACCTGTTAGTGCAGAGGATTTAAAGGACATTCATATCGGAGATATTGTTTACCTTTCAGGCGACCTTACAACCTGCCGTGATGTGGCACACAGAAGAGTTGTGGAAGAGGGAAGACAGATTCCCGTTGATGTAAGAAACTGTGGCATACTTCACGCAGGACCAATCATCAGACCACTCGGAGATGACAAGTACGAGATGGTTTCCGTAGGACCTACAACCTCCATGCGTATGGAGAAGTTCGAGTATGAGTTTGTTAAGGAGACAGGTGTCAGAGTTATCGTCGGAAAGGGCGGAATGAAGGAGAATACAGCGGCAGCCTGCAAAGATTTCGGCGCTATCCATTGTGTATTTCCTGCGGGAAATGCAGTTGTTGCGGCAGTTGAAGTAAAGGAAATCGTTGAAGCGCAGTGGAAGGATCTGGGAATGCCTGAGACTTTATGGCATTGCCACGTAGAAGAGTTTGGACCTCTGATCGTATCCATCGATTCCTATGGAAAGAATTATTTCGAGGAGAAAAAGGTGGAGTACAACAAGAAAAAGGATGAACAGGTAGAGATCATCTCAAAGCAGGTTGGATTCATAAAGTAATTCACTGACAGGTTACACTCAACGGAACACACATATTATAAAGATTTCATAGATCATAAAGGATAAATCACTCTAAAAAACGGTTAGACATACTCCCTTCCGGATGGCGAAAGCTCCCGGAGGGGAGTATTCTGTTATTTTCTTATAAAACCATATTCTGGTATAATGTAGATCGATTATAGTTTATAATATTGGATATACTATTATGAAGGGGAATATGAATTATGGAATCTTTGGTTTCGGTACTTGATTTTGTACTTGAGAATGTTGTTGCGGTTTGTACTATCCTGCTTGAAATGGTAGGAATCCTGGTACTTGTTTTGACTGCAGTTAAATGTTTTTTAAGATGGCTCAATCATGACCAGCATGTGCGTCTTGATCTGGCTGAGGGTATTGCTTTAGCTCTTGAATTCAAGATGGGTGGAGAGGTTCTCCGTACCGTAGTTGTCCGTGAGTGGAGTGAGCTTGGAATACTTGGCGCGATAATCATCCTCAGAGGACTTCTCACATTCCTTATCCATTGGGAGATTAAGAACGAGAAGAAGGATTTGCTGGAAGTTAAAACAAAAGAAGCATAAAATGAGTAGAGAAATCATCAGATCACTTAAACAGACGATCCCCGGAGTAAACAAATCCGTTACTCCGGGGATCATTTATATTGAACCTACAATTCTTTTCTATTAAATTTTGGTCAGTATCCTAATCTATAAACGAGTGTTTTCAGTCGTCTATATCTGATTAACTCAATTGCTAAGCAATTGATCCGGAAAATATGGTTTTATTTAGCTTCTTTCAGCTTCTTTTCCATTGCGACGCAAATGGTCTTAAGGGCCTTGATTCTGGCATACTGCTTGTCATTGGATTCAAGTATATGCCATGGAGCGTAAGTCGTACTGGTCTTTGCAATCATCTCGTCAACAGCCTGCTCGTAAAGATCCCATTTCTCACGATTTCGCCAGTCTTCTTCCGTGATCTTCCACTGTTTTTCAGGAGTATTCTGTCTGTCAGTAAAGCGGGCAAGCTGAGTTTCCTTATCTATATGGATCCAGAATTTCACGATAACAGCGCCCCAGTCACTAAGCTCCTTCTCGAACTCATTTAATTCATTGTAAGCCCGCTGCCAGTCATTCTCTGAACAGAATCCTTCCAGACGCTCTACCATAACGCGGCCGTACCAGGTTCTGTCGAAAATAGCGATATGACCGGTCTTGGGAAGTCTGGTCCAGAAACGCCACAGGTGATGGCGGCTCTTTTCAAAGGGCTTCGGACTTGCTATAGGATGAACGATGTAGCCTCTCGGGTCAAGAGCAGCTGTGATACGCTTGATATTACCGCCCTTTCCCGCAGCATCCCAGCCTTCATAGGCAATGATGACCGGAATATGCTTACGATAGCAGGCGTTGTTCAGATTCCTGAGCTTCAGCTGAAGCTCTTTAAGCTGTGTCTTGTAATCTTCCTCGGAAATTGTCTTCTTCAGGTCCACATCCTTAAGCTTAGGCATACGCTTCAGCGGGAAGATGTTCTGAATGAGAGGTACAGTCAGGGTATGGTTTTTAAGGGCAATGTCTATTCCGGCAACTATGGTCTCCATTACCTGAAGTTCGGCCCATTTCCTGGACTTTGCATCAATGACATTCCAGGGGATGGTGGAGGTGTGGGTTTCCTCAAGAAATCTGTCGTAAACCTTATAGCACTCATCATAATGTTCGTTTTCCCACGTATCGAAGGAATTGACCTGCCATGCGGTATCCTTGTCTGCTGCGAGAGTTTCGAGGCGCTTTGTCTGCTCTTTATGACTTATGTGAAGGAAGAATTTCAACACCAGGTATCCGTTATCTGTGAGTGAACGTTCGAATCTCAGGATACTGCCGATGCGGTTTTTGTAATCACGCTTTGATATCTTGTCAAAAAGAACATCTTTAGTAATTTCACTCATCCAGCCCATATCAAGGAACTTGAACTGGCCGGCTTCCGGAATCTCAGCAAAATACCTTGCCAGGAATGGCTTCCTTAGTTCTTCGGTGGTGGGATCTTTCATCGAAACCGCAGAGAAAAATCTGGGATCAAGGTTCTTGATCACCTGCCCGAGAACAGTGCCCTTTCCGGCTGCACCCCAACCTTCAAAAAGTATAAATACGGGAAGCTTACTGTCCTTCATGAGAAGCTGCTGCTCCGAAAGGCGCTGGTGAGCGACAGCCAGACGCTGTTTTATTTCATCGGACTCAGGTTTTGGAATGGAATTATAATTGTCAATCATTTTTAATGTCTCCTTTTTGATGACAGACTATGTGATGTCAGGCATAAATGCCGATTTCCGAACTAAACATATATACATTAATCTCGACAGAAAATTCATAATAAATAAGAGTAGAAAAGAGAGAATCCATGCGGATTCTTTTGAACCGCTCAAAGTCGAGTGGCTTCCACGATTTTCAATCTTGGGCAGAACAAGAGAGAATCCATGCGGATTCTTTTGAACCGCTCATCACAGCGTGGCTTCCACGATTTCCAATCCTTGGCTGACACGAAAGAAGGAACCATCTTTCGATGGTTCCCTCTTCCAACGTCTGTAAGGAGATAATAAAAAAACAATGTATTATTGGCTTGATATATACGTCGGCGGATAGTTTAGATAAATAAGCTTTTTTTATAAAAATTTTTCAAAAATAAAAGAACCGCTATCTTAGCTAGACGAGGTGCTAAGATACCGGCTCTTCTCTAATTAAGTAAAAAGGCTGCGGTGGGGATGGAAGGGGTGTGGGCTCCGCATCGCCTTTATAACTCTTTTTGATACCAAAAGACTGTTTCTTTTGTATGTTTAAATGTTATCATCTTAATTGTCACAATACTGTCACAAATAGATAAAATAAATTTAAGAATTAGGATTCTCACCTGCGAGAGCCATCCCCACCGGCAAGAACCGTCCCCACCGTCGAGAACCGTCCCCACCGGCGAGAACCATCCCCACCGGAAAGGTGCATTTTATAAAATTATTATTTGCTTTATGCTTGTTGATGTGTTAAACTCCTCAAGTCTTATCGATGAAACAACTTATTTTGAATAAGTTAACATAACTGATCGGGCAGAACCTGATCAGTTTTTTATTGCATAAAGGAATAATAAATGACATTTAACGAATTAAATCTCAGCAAACGTATCGTTGACGCTATCACAAAGGCAGGCTACAAAGAGCCGTCACCAATTCAGGAACAGGCTATCCCCCTCATGATGGAGGGAAGGGATCTCATCGCCTGTGCACAGACCGGAACCGGAAAAACTGCGGCATTTGCATTGCCTGTATTAAATATGCTTGACAATGAATCCCGTCCGCATCCCCGCGCCCTTGTACTCACACCCACAAGAGAGCTGGCTATACAGATCCTTGAGAATTTCAAAAAGTATGGCAGATACATGAGACTTCATACCGTATGTTTCTACGGTGGCGCAAAGCAGGGCCCCCAGATCGGTGCTTATGAAAGAGGCTGTGACGTTCTGGTGGCAACCCCCGGCCGTCTCCTGGACTACATGAATCAGGGTATTGTGAGCCTCAGGGACATCGAGATATTTATTCTTGATGAGGCTGACCGAATGCTGGACATGGGCTTCATCCATGACATCCGTAAGGTGGTAGCAGAGATACCCGAAGAAAGACAGACGGTAATGTTTTCTGCCACCATGCCAAAGGAAATCGAGGCATTGGCACAGGATATACTGCATGATCCCGAATCCATAAAGATCGCGCCTACCACAAGTCCGGCTGAGACGGTGGATCAGAAGATCTGTTTTTTGGAGAAGGACAACAAGAAGATAGTACTTAGTGACTTCCTGAAGCAGGATAATGTCAAGAAGTCCATCATTTTCACCAGAACAAAGCACGGAGCTGACCATCTTGTAAGAGATCTCGGAAAGCTGGGCATTGAATCCATGGCTATCCATGGCAACAAGACCCAGGGACAGCGTCAGAATGCACTTGAGAGGTTCCGTTCCGGAAATATCAAGGTACTTATAGCTACTGATGTGGCGTCCCGTGGTATTGATATACCGAAGATAAGCCACGTGTTTAACTATGATCTTCCGGAGGAGACTGAATCCTATATCCATCGTATAGGACGTGCAGGAAGAGCCGGAGAGACCGGAGAATCAATCACCCTTTGCAGTAAGGATGAAATGGGACTTCTTTATGACATCGAAAAGATGATGCAGAAGGAGATTCCGGAGTTGGAAACCGAGCTTTCAGTTTCAATCGAGCGTGTACAGCGCGGTGAGAGAAGAAGATTCGGAAGAGCGGTTGCCGCAGCAAAGGCTTCCGGCAGGGAAGACAGGAAAAAGTCCGCGACGCGTAGAAGCGGATGTGTAAAAGAGGAGATCAGAGATCTGCCAGCAAAGAAGACTGAGACAAAGCCTGAAAAGGTGACTTTTGAGAGAAGGTCGGTTAAGACTGACAGATTCTCAGAAAAGAAGAACGAAGATAAGCTCAGGAAACTTAAGGCTAAAAAGAAAGCATCCCAGAAGAAGACCGGCTTCGAAAAATTCTACAAGAAGAACGGAGACATCTTCGAAGAAGCAACTAAAGCCTTTGAGACGAAGCAGAAAAATCATTCCGGTAAAAAGGTAAAGGAAGAGACCGGGAAAAAGAAGGAACATAAGAGAAGAGCGTCATGAGCAAACAAAAAGCCCAAAACCAAGGAAAGGAGTAGAATTCCTATGGTTTTGGGCTTATAAAAAAGTGCACCTTCAGGGACTTGAACCCTGGACAAACGGATTAAGAGTCCGCTGCTCTACCAACTGAGCTAAAGGTGCATTCGCTACATCAATGCAACGAGTAATAAAATACATGTTCTCAGGATATTTGTCAAGAATTATTTTATTTCTTTGGCTTAAAAAATGGTTTAAATACATTGAGAACACCGTCCTCATCTTTTTCGGCAGCTTCTCTGGCGTCAATTGCAAGCTGCGATTCCAAAACATCGGCAAATATCGGAGCTTCAGTGGTCATTCCTTTGGGGTAACGTGTAAAAATCTGGAAAAAGGCTTTTCTCAGGTCTTCCGGGGGATACTCCAAAAGGAAATCTGAAAGGATACCCTTGTATTGGTTCTCGACGCCGTACGCAGTGATATTGAAAGCTCTGCAATAATAGGTCATGGCATTGGGCTCACTCGCCTCATATCCGACTATGGTTGTGTTATAAATATTGTCTGAGATCTCCTTCAGGCTGCATTCGCTTAATGCTTCCTCCAGATAATTTAAAGCTGCCTTTTTAGTTATATTGATCATAGCTGTCCTCCTCATATCCCTTAATTATAAGTTCGGCTTTGAAATCGTATTTATAAGGTGGTTATTTTAATGTTTAATCCGTTCGATATATAATAGTAGTACGATGATGCAACCGAATATATATGGTTATATAATGTTGTGATTCAAGACATTTTCAAAATATATTATAAGAATTGAAAGGTATCCTCTATGGGATTTTTAGAACAACTGCTGGGAAAATCCGAATACAAAACCTGCGAAATGGAAATCAACTTTGCCATGGAGGAGGGTGACGAGGAAAGCGGATATATCATTGCCGAAATTTTCGGTGAAGATGTCATCGGATGGAATAAGTATATACATGCCCTATGTTCCTTTAAGGAAGACTCTGAGCTCTGGGACTATGATTACACCTATGTTGAGCTTATTAAAACAGCAAACCGGTTTCCCGAAGTTACCATACCTGTCCTGTTTCAGCTTAAGGGAGGAAAGGTTACAGACATGCGGGTCGATTTCATCACCTACAGTAACAGAGTAAACGATGAAAGCTTTGCCGAGCTCCGGGTGAAAGCCTTTCATGTTATGAATATAAAAAGATATAGAAAATGAAACCTTAAATATCATCTTAAGATTGTATTAATTCGGAAAAATCTCACAAAAAAGAGTAATAAAAATTCACCATTAGCCGAATTACCAGTACAGAGGGAGCTCATGGGATAATGAAACATTCCTATGCAATGTTCGTGTGAGCATAATGATATCTCCGAGGGATCGGAGATACTTATGAGAAGGATCTTTATCGTTTAAACGAGTAAAACATCGGAGCATGAAGCTCCGATGTTTTTTTCTATATATAGTAATGATTTGATATTAAATCAATGTCTGATATGATCAAAAAACAGATATGTCCGATGTTATCGTTTCATATGTGTTGTACAGCCACTTTACTTTTGCGGATTCCCAACCTCGTAAGAGAACCATTCGGTTTCATCAGGACGTTCAGGACCGATGCCGGTATTTATATCTTCGGAATCGGAAGCATCGGTGGCTTCGCTGCCGGGGTATGTGTCCGCATGAGTTTCTTCGTAATAGGAGGTCTCGGTGTTTTCATTGTCGGAGTACGTGCTCTCGGATGTCTCAGAAGCTTCCTCTCCCTGAGTTGAAGCTGCCGTAAGGTTACTTAAGCTTTCTGAAACTGCTGCGGCGTTTCCCTGAGCAGGCTGGTCATTTCCGAAGGTAGCAGCAGTGGTTTCAGCTTCGGTGCTTTGGATCGTCATTTCAGGTACCGCTGCAGGATTACCAGGGTCAGCTTCCGACGGTCTGCCCGGATTACCGGCTTTTGAGGTTTTGTCGTTTTCTTTTGTGGTCTGCTCCGGCAGATCATTTTCTGTTTCTGTAGGTTGTCCATCCCGGTTAAGATGTATAGGTTTTCCTTCTTTGTCAGTCAGACCGATATATGGCACATGCTGGAAACCGTCTAAGTAGGAGGGTAGAGTAAAGTCTCCGCCGAGGATGATGCCGTGTAAGGTATCTGCCTGTTCTTTTGTGGAGAAGGCCAGAATAAGGTTACGGTCACGCTCGTAAGAGTAACCATCGTTAAGAGGCATGATAAAGCGTACCTTAACTGCGTCGTTGTTACGCTGAACGATACGTCCGAAACCGGTGGTTCCGTCTCCGGTGGCAGCATAAAGGTCATTGTCGCCTTCCACAAGATCATAATCCACGCCGATGATAGTGCCGAGCTCTTCCGGCTTCAGGTCATTCACGCCGGCAGCTTTGTTTGCAGCACCTTCGCCGGCGGGGGCACTGACTCTTTCTCCATCGGCACCGGCTTTATCGGAAAATGGAAAAACCCCGTCCCGATCTTCTACACCGGCCGCAGCTTTCACCGTGTTCTCAGCCAGAACATATGTGAAGTCATCAAGACGAACCAGCTCTGAAACCGGAAAATAGTGGTATCGATCCAGTGTCGTCACTTCTTTCTTTAGAGGCGAAATCTCCTTGGCATTATACCCGGTACTCTTGCTCACTTTTTTTTCTATAAAACTTAAAATTCTTTCGGATAAGAATTTCTGACCTTCATTATTCAGATAAAGTCCATCAATGGTGTACTTGTGTATGGCTTCTTCAGCGGCGGCAGTCCTCTCGGCAAGATCCTTTGAAGCGATCTCATCAGCCTTTTTCTTGGAAATCCCATCAGACTGCATATCTGCTGCCAGACTTTCAGTCGCAGCAGAGCTATAGGGCAGCTGCGAAATCGTGGCACCCTTGGCGGCAGCATCAGGATCTGTCATCTCGAGTCCAACATTTATAACAGATGCATCATAGTGCTTTGATATCTTATACAGTGCATCGTAATTTTCATCTGCGTATCCAAGCTCAGGAGCTGTCAGAGCCTGATTGGACAGAAGTGAAATGATACTGCATTTCTCAAATTTTCTCCGAATCTGTCGGAGGACACCCTCGTAGTAAAGCTCGAACATCTGAGGCTCGTCCGTCATACCGAGACTCACGATGCAAAGATCGTATTCATTTTCTCTGGAAGCTGCCACAGTCCTTGCATCCAGGATCTCTCCGGCGAATTCACCATTTTGTTTTTTTACATCACCGGTGTCGTTTTGCACCTCACCGGTGTAGGTACCTTCCTTATCCTTCACGGCACCGGCAGCAGTAAGCACTGGAGAGGCAGTGCCATCAGGAAGCTTCATTAGCTGTACCCAGGCACCGTAACCTCCGTTCATGCCGGACAGGGTAATGTTTTCGACCTCGGCCTTGACACCGAATTTTTTCTTCAAACCTGCCTGAAGCAGCTTGCTCCAAACTAAAGATTTGTTACTGACACCGAAGCCATTGCCGTAGGCATCACCAACTATCAGGATCCGTACAGGGAGATCATGCTCAAGCCGCTGGTAGAAGCTGTCATTAAGCTCACGCCTAAGCTTCAGAAGCTGTCTTTCTGTTAAACGTACCTGTTGGGAATCATTATAAATCTTTTGGTTTTCGCTTTTTGCCCATTTCTGATATTCATCATCACTTTGCTTATCAAAGATAGTGGAAATTCCGAGTAAGATCAGGACCAGAGCACAGACAACACCCAGTATGATCCTTATAAAAAGCGGATTTACAGCTCCGCGTTTATCACATAGAAATCTGAACATAACCCCTCCAATTATATAAATCCAAGTTTAAAATCGGGGGAATAATGTTTAAACACCGTATATGTCAAAAGAATACTGTTGGACAGTAACCGGCCACCCGATGATCTCCGGAAACTATTTTGACATATTGGCTCATAAACACAGGAAGAAACTCCCCTATAATTACCTTATTTAAGTTAAAGGGTGGATTTTATGTATAGGCGTAAGGTTAGGGGATGGCTTAAGCATCTTGATTTTATAGTGCTTGATATCATCTGTCTGGAGATTTCTTTTATATTGGGATACTATATCCGTCACGAAAGCTTTTTTAGCTTTTCAAACAGTAACTATAGCAATATGTGTCTGGTGCTCATACTGATAGATCTGGTTGTGGCAGCTTCCTTCAATTCCTTTCATAATGTATTGAAGAGGGGTTATTATGTTGAATTTGTAAGGATGCTGCAGCACATAAGTATCGTTCTGGCCATAACCACCTGTTATCTCTTTGCGGTTCATATGGGATCCATCATATCCCGGATGACCATTTTTTACATGCTGATAAGCTACCTTATTTTAGCATACTGTGTGCGGGTATTCTGGAAAAATATACTGAGAAACAGACCCTTGTCCCAGAAAAGCACAGCCCTGTTCATCATTACGGGGGTTGATAATGTTCACGAGATCATAAACAGCGTTATCAGGAAGGATTACGGAAACTACTATATTTCGGGCATGGCACTTCTTGACGGAAGCGGAAAAAAACAGTCGGTTTACGACGAGGTAACAGGTCATGGAGGAACCATTTCCGAAGAGAACAGAGCAATTGCCCGGAAGCTCCAGGTCGTAGCAAATAAGGACACGCTTATAGAATATTTGCTTGGCAACTGGGTAGATGAGATATTGATGGATGTGCCTGAAAATATCGAGATGCCTGAGGAGCTTGTAAATGCCATCATAGACATGGGAATCACGGTTCATATACGTCTGCCTAAGAAAACCAGGATCGAAGGAAGACATCATACAATAGGCAGGATAGGGGGATATAATGTCATCACCAACAGCCTTGGGGATGCAACCACAGGAGCCCTTCTTTTCAAGAGGTTTATAGATATCATCGGGGGTATAGTGGGGTCGGTACTAACGGTCTGTCTGGCAGTGATCTTCGGTCCGATGATCTACTTACATTCACCGGGACCTATATTCTTTAAGCAGAAGCGTATAGGAAGGAATGGACGTATTTTTGAGATGTATAAATTCAGATCCATGTATCCGGATGCAGAGGAACGTAAAAAGGAGCTTATGGATGAGAACCGTATAAAGGAAGGGTTTATGTTCAAACTGGATTATGATCCACGTATCATAGGCTGCCGAAGGGATGAAGATGGTAGAATTCATAAAGGTATAGGGAATTTTATACGCGATATGTCCATTGACGAATTCCCGCAGTTTTTCAATGTTTTAAAGGGGGATATGTCACTGGTTGGGACCAGACCTCCGACACTGGATGAGTGGAAGCTATATAAACCCATGCATCGTGCAAGGATGTCCGCCAAACCCGGGATAACAGGTATGTGGCAGGTGAGCGGGAGATCACAGATAACTGATTTTGAACAGGTCGTCGCTCTTGATAAGTGGTACATCGAGAACTGGAATATAGGACTGGATATAAAGATATTATTTAAGACCATATGGGTCGTGATAGCACGAAAGGGCGCTATGTAAACGGACATAGGAAGAGTCAGCAGACAAAAGCACATTTTTTTGTCTGCTGATTTTTATTCTGTCATATTATCCAAGGCATATTCTACAGCCTGAATAACAAAACTTGAAAAGGAAACATCCTTTCCCTGTATTGCATCATTGATTTTTTCTATAACCTCGATTGGAAAACGTATAGTCTTATTTTCGCTTTCCTTACGATTTGGTTTTATCTGAAACGCCATTTCTGTGCCTCCTTATATTTTTATAAATGTATTGCTAAAAGTATGAGAAATCAGCACTGAATTAAGCAAAATATATAGCGCTATAAATATAAGCGCATATCAGCATTGCAGAATGCAATACAAAAAAATTGCAAAATGCAGAATGATAATGTATGATTATAGCCATAGAGCAGATTTCTCTGTAATAACACATAACCTGATGTTATGGCAAGGAGGGATATATATATATATATAAATGGCGCGATGTATATCAGTATCAAACAGTGCGCTTCTGACTGGGGACTCTCGGTAAAGTATGTTCAGTTGTTGTGCAGACAGGGAAAAATCGAGGGTGTAATTAAAGAAAAAGGCAAGTGGCTGATCCCGAAGGATGCGAAAAAACCTGAAGACCAGCGGGTAACAAGCGGAAAGTATAAAGGCTGGCGTAAGAAATATAATGTAGATTGTAAAATTGATGAGGATTTGCAGAGGATGATAGATGA
The DNA here is from genome assembly GCF_000701645.1 of Oribacterium sp. FC2011. Classification (NCBI taxonomy): domain Bacteria; kingdom Bacillati; phylum Bacillota; class Clostridia; order Lachnospirales; family Lachnospiraceae; genus Oribacterium; species Oribacterium sp. FC2011. Next base: position 65,430 of record NZ_JNJM01000021.1, on the reverse strand, counting down.
AGTTACAGAAAATGCAATTCGTTCACAGAAAAACAAGGAAGTAAAGAAAAAAATGGTTTTGATAACCACAAATTAATAATGGCGAGCAGGTATCCATGAGCTTTTAATTCCGACATAACAGTGAGCTCAGGGTGCCTGTTTTTTCACGAGTAGTATAAATACGAAGGTATGGAAAGGAAGCATCATAGGATATGAGAAAAACAGCCCGGAAGCCTGTATTGATCTTTGTGGGGATCATAGCGATTATTTCACTTATGACTTGTGTATGGCTTGTTAATCAGTACAAGCTCAGAAAAGCAGTAGAAGCGGCCAATGAAAAAAATGCAGTATATAGTTTTGGAACCGCAGAAACCATAACCCCGGAGGAGATGAACGAGCAGCTCAGAGCAGCCGGCATGACCATGGATGAAAAAGGAAATGTAGGACTTGAAGGCGTAAACATTGACCGTCTTATAAATATGATGGAGTCTGCAGCAGCTGAAAGTGCAGGAGCAGGAAATGAGGAAGGAGTTCCGGATATAAAGTGCAGAAAATCAGAGGATGGAAAACTCATCTATACCGTAAACGGACGAGAGACCACGGAAAGACCACAGCTTTTCGGAGAGAAAGAGCTGTCCTATAACGGTGTGCATTATAAAAGGAATACAGCCATTAAGGCGTGGCTTATCCTTGGGATAGATAACAAAGGGTCATTGCAGATCGACAGGGACATAAGCGAGATCGGTCTTTCGGACGGGATATTTCTGGTGGCTGAAAATACGGCAAAGAACAGAGTACATATCATTCAGATCCCCCGTGATACCATGACTGCCATTACAGTGACTGATGAAAATTCAGATCCTGTGGGAACGGAGATCGATCACTTGACCAGAGCCTGGATGTACGGGGACAACCATGAGAAATCCGGAAAATATGCTATGGATGCGGTGTCCGGTGTTATGGGAGGCTTAAAGCTAAACGGTTATATGGCAGGCTCCATTGACATTATAAATGAGCTTAATGACTACATCGGCGGAGTAGAGGTCACCATCGAAGACGATGGACTGGAGGCTGCCGACCCGGCTTTTGTAAAGGGTGCCACAGTACTCCTTAAAGGGGATCAGGCTGAAAAATTTGTGAGAAGGAGAGACATAACTGTGGATTTCACAGCTATGACCCGTATGTCAAGACACCGCCAGTATGCCATAGCCTTTGAAAACAAGCTTAGAAAGCTTGCTAAAAGAGACTCAGAGGTTATTCCGGGAATGTTTTCCCTGATAGAGGGAAACATCATAACTGATATGGCTAAAGGAACTTATCTCAAAATAGCAATGGATGCCGTACTTAGTGGTGATCCCCTGAGCGATAAAGACTTTTCAACCCTCGAAGGGGAGAACCTTGTTAATCATGAAAAGGATAAGGATGAATTCTGGCCGGATTATGAGCAGGTAGATCGGCTGGTGCTGGATACCTTCTTCAGGCAGGTATGATTCATATTTAGGACTTCTTTTCAGGCGGGTTTTAAAACCGGAAAAATATGAATAAGCTGAATATGCAGCGATTTTGACATATATGTCCTCAAAAATACGGATTGACTGAATTACAATATTCAAATATGGGGAGGTGCTGTGAGTAGGATTGTGCACTGCGTAAGTACCTTGCCACATAATTTTTATGGAGGTATTTACCGATGAAAAAGAAACTTTTAACATTGGCACTTATCGCAGGACTTGTACTTTCAAGCTTCAGTGCTTCATTTGCTGCGGGATCCTCAACCAATGACAGAGGAAGTAGCTCATCAAGCTCATCAAGTTCATCAAGTTCATCAAGTTCATCAAGCTCATCAAGCTCAACAAGCTCAGGCAACTCAGGTGCAACATCTGTTTCTACCAATGCAAGCGGACAGACAGTTACAAAGAATGAGTATTCATCTAACGGCGTTGAGATGACAGTAACCACTGTCGGCAATGATGGAACTACACTTAATGAAGCTGAGTTCATGAGCAACGGTACACAGCACGTTATGCTGAGAACCACAGAAGGCGGTTCTGCTGTAGGACCCAATGGTGAGACTATCAACACAAGTCCTATTCTGGTAATCACAGAGAATGGTGTCTCTTTAGGATGCTTCGTTAATCCGACAACAGGCCTTCCATTAGCTACAGGTCAGGACGCTTTTTACTGGGCTTATGATGCAAACGGCAACCTTGTTGTTCACTATGTAAATGCACAGGGTTATTTCTACACAGGAACACAGATCATCAACGGACAGACATTTATATTTAATGACGAAGGCGTGATCATAGGTTGATGATTCCGTCATCCGGTCTGCTTGAGGGTGATATACAATCGCACAAATTGTATAAGGCTCGTGGATATGAAAGGCAGCAGAGTCGGTCTGCTGCCTTTCATAATTGCTGATAAAACATGATATAGGAGACCTGAGATGTTTGATATACATTCTCATATCATCTACCACATAGATGACGGCTCTCGAAACATAGAGGAATCGGTAAAGCTTATCACTATGGCTAAAGAACAGGGGGCGGCTGACATCATAGCTACACCCCACTACTACGTGGAGCATCCCACGGATCCTGCACTTATAAAGGAAAGACTTTCTTGTATAGAGGAGGTCTTGAGGGACGCCGGGATCCAGGTAAGGCTGTATTCCGGCAATGAAGTCCTCTATTTTGAAAGCATGACAGAACATCTTAAGAAGGGCGAGATACTTACTCTGGCAGGAAGCAGATATACCCTTATAGAGTTTTATCCTATGGAAAGCTACAAAACGATCCTTAGATGCGTTCGTAATGTAAGGAATGCCGGCTTTCTACCTGTCATAGCTCACGCTGAAAGATTCAAGGGACTGAGAGAGAATGGTCTCAGGGAGGTCATAGGCCTCGGGGCATACATACAGCTTTCCACAGAACCCATAGGAAGAAAAGGGTTTGGTGCGATTCTTGACGGAGAAACAAGATTCGTAAGAAATGCTTTGAAACAAAAAGAGGTTCACTTTCTGGGAACGGATATGCATCGGGCGGACACCAGACCGCCGGTGATAAGGGATGCCCTTAGGTGGATTTCAAAAAATCTCGACAAGGATTACGCCAACGAGCTCCTTTTCGTGAATGGTCTGAAGATCACAGAAGATATAGAGATAGATCTTTAATAAAAAGGTGTGACTAAAAGCTCAATTACACACCCGAAAATCAGTGAGGAACATATGCCTGATAATACTAACACCAACAATTTACTTCAGCCAAACAACTTAGTGGCTATCAATACCTTGGATGACGATGACGATGATGAGATAGACCTTGCCCAAATATTTTTTGAGCTTAAGAAAAACATCTTATTTCTCGTTATGGCACTCATCCTTGGCGGAGGAATCGGATATTCCATTTCCAAGTTTGTACTGGTGCCCACCTATACCAGCACTTCCATGATCTACGTAATGAGTAAGGAAACCACCCTTACATCACTTGCGGACCTTCAGATAGGTTCTCAGCTTACTTCAGACTATAAGGTTCTGGTTACCTCCAGAACCGTAATGGAAGATGTCATTAAGAAATTAAACATCGATAATATGGATTATCTTGATTTAAGAAGAAAGATAACCCTTGAAAATCCACAGAATACCCGTATCCTTAACATCTCAGTGCTGGATACTGATCCGACGAGAGCAAAGCATCTCACAGATGCGGTTTCTGAATGCGCTTCCGACTATATAGCAGACATCATGGAGCAGGATCCGCCGAAGATCATCGAGTATGGTGAGATACCTCTCAAAAAGACAGGTCCTCATAACGGAAGAAATGCACTGATTGCAGCAGCGGTGTTCTTTATGATAACCGCAGGTTTCATCGTTATCTCAACCATAACCAATGACACCATAAGAACAGAGGATGATATAGAGAATTACTTCAATCTTCCGGTTCTTGCGGCTATTCCGGAAAAGGATCCGGAGGCTGCCAAAAAGGCTGACCAATATAATTACGCTTACAGAAAAAAAGAAAAAAAGTAAGGAACTTTAGTTTATGACCATCAACAAAAAAACTGTAAATATGAAGCTGGCTCCGGATGACGATTTCCGTTACAGTGAAGCCCTGAGAACTCTGAGAACTAACCTTCTGTTTTCGGGTTCAAAGGTTAAAAACATACTTATAACCTCCACTTCACCAAACGAAGGAAAATCCACAACCTCTTTCGAGCTTGCCAGAGTTTTTGCAGAGTCAGGTAAACATACACTTTACCTTGACTGCGATATCAGAAAATCAGAGTTTGTTGCCGTACACAAGATAAAGGGAGAAACCGTGGGGCTTTCCCAGATGCTTACGGGGCAGGTATCGCTGGAGGAGGGTTTCTACAACGATCCTCAGATGCCGAACCTTGATATGATTTTTGCCGGACCCTATTCACCGAACCCTACAGAGCTTTTTGAAGATGAGATGTGTGAGAAGCTGTTTCAGTTTATTAAGGAACAGAATTATGACATAGTTATCATGGATACTGCTCCTATAGGAACTGTTATAGATGCGGCGATACTAACAAGGTATGCGGATGGAGCAGCGCTGGTTATAGAGGCGGAGGTCACCTCCAGACGTCTTTTCCAGAGGGCAAAGGAGCAGCTGGACCGAACCGGAGTTAAATTCCTGGGGGTCATCCTCAACAAGGTCAATATGACAAAGAGCGGTTACTACAACAGCTACTACAGTTACCATAAGTACGGGAAAAAGTATGGAAAGTACTCAAAGTACGGATATGGGTATGGGGAGTATAGGAAGTAGATCTTTTAATTTCAACTGCTTACAATTTGTAAGCAGTTCGCTGGCTCCCTCGTCATTCAGGCGTTTTTTTTGAGTCATTCAGGCGTTTTTTGAGTAGCTCCCAGTACGTGCTGGAATGACGGGCATCGGAAGGTCTCGCAAAATGGAACAGGTTTCTTGAGAATTCTATTTTGACCCAAACAAAAAGAAGACGGGGAATATAACAGGGGGAAAGTCAAATGCCCTAATGAGATCCAGGTCTCATTTAGGGCTATTTATTTGACGTTTTAAGGAATTTATAGAAAGGATAGGAATAACCACACGGGTTTGGCAAAAGTTGTGTGAGAGTATGGGCTTTACATAGATATATGGGTGGTAGGCTTCACTAACCACTATATCTATGTAAGGGGAATGAGAAAAGCTTGTTAACCGGGGAGGGATAGAGCGGCTGGCTACCAACTCAACAGCTTTACATAGATATGGTGGCGCCGAACGCTAACAACCACAATATCTATGTAAAAGTCCTGAGTAGCTATTGGAGGTCAGTTTCAGCGCCAGCTACTGTCAGACCCTACGATAACTTACCAAAACCGCAATATGTTGTGGATGACCAGTAACCGCTCTCATAGATATATGAACTCAAAGGAGATGCAAACATCAATAATGACCAGATTTAAACGTGTAATCTCAATCTCCGCCGGCGCAGGTTCTGATAAAAGCAGAAGGCGGAATAATATTTTTTCAGATGACCAAAAGCAAGGAGAGTAATTGACTGTGGGAAATAAACAAATTAATAGCGAGCCGACTCGAATTGCTTATATTATTGGAAAGATGTGGGCTGGCGGTGTTGAAGCGGTTGTATTCAACTACTATCGTGCGATCGACCATACAAAGTTCCAATTTGACTTTTATTACGATGCGGATTCCACGGTTGAACCGCCGCAAGATCTGATTGATATGGGTGCGAGATTTATAATGCTTCCTCCATACCAGAAGTTATCGGCATATTTAAAAGAGTTAAGGCATCATCTAAGGACAGAACACTATACGATAGTTCATTCTCATCTCAATACACTATCTGTATTTCCACTCTATGCAGCTTGGAGAGAACATGTACCTGTGAGAATTGCACATAATCATAGTGTTCCTGGTGGCAATGAACTGAAGAGGAATTTGGCAAAGCAGGTTCTAAGGCGGTTGTCAAAACTTTTTTCTACGCATTATTTTGCCTGTTCTGAAAAGGCTGGCCGTTGGATGTTCGGTGACAAAGCGTTTGATGATGGTAAAGTATATGTGCTAAAAAACGCTGTAGATTTTTATAGGTTTCATACATCTCAGTCAGAAGTTGAAGATTTAAAAACGCAACTGGGACTGTCAGATTGCTTTATAGTAGGTCATATTGGTCGTTTTACATACGCTAAAAATCATGAGTTTTTGCTAGATGTATTTAAGGAGATTAATGAGAGGAATTCATGTGCGAGGCTCCTATTAGTTGGTGATGGCGAGTTACATGATGAAATTATTAAAGGTATCAGGAACCGAGGACTAGAGAATTGTGTAGTAATGAGGGGAAAGGTTCAGAACCCTGAGAAATATTACAAACTGAACGATGTAATCATTCTTCCATCTGTATTCGAAGGGCTGTCTATGACAACTGTTGAAAGTCAAGTTGCTGGAGTACCTGCTGTCATTTCTAAAGCTATTCCAATAGAGGCAATTATCAGTGATGGGTGTATTTATTTAGATTTGAACGATTCGGTAAAACTGTGGGCAGAGAAAGCTGTAAATGCTGCGAATAAGGAAGTACATCTAAATAAATCTGCGGAAGACTATAACATAAAAACGCAAGCCCCGAAGCTTGAAGCTTGGTATTTCAAGGCTCTAAGCCATGTTAGGGGGGGGTACAGCTTGAAGTAGTTGTTCCGCACATTTGGGAAGTAAAAGCATGTAGTTATTATGACTTCGTGTCTCAGAAATACGATGCTTGGTCTGTTGCCGGAGAGGCGGTGGCTGCATGAGTATTCGTATAGCACAGGTTATTGGAAAAATGTGGGCCGGTGGTGTAGAAGCTGTAGTATTCAACTATTACAGAGCTGTAGACCACGAGAAATATCAGTTCGATTTCTTTTATGACGAGGATTCTACGGTTGAACCACCACAGGATTTGATAGAACTCGGGGCGCAATTTTATAAGTTGCCGCTTTATCAACAACTTCCGAAGTATATCAAAACGTTACGAGGATATTTTAGGAAGGGCAATTATCAGATTGTACACTCGCACTTGAACACGATATCAGTATTTCCGCTATATTGCGCGTGGAAAGAAGGAATTCTATTCCGAATCGCACATAATCACAGCATTCCGGGTGGTAAAGAAGCCGGGAGAAATGTATTAAAGAACATTCTGAAGTGTTTCTCTAAGATTTTTGCAAATGAGTATTGTGCTTGCTCGGATGCAGCTGCAAGATGGCTGTTTGGAAATCATATTGCGGATGAAGGAAGAGTAACGATCCTTAAAAATGCAGTGGACTTTGATAAGTTCAGGATTAGTGAAGCTGCAACTAATCAGAAACGCAGGGAATTGAATATTCCAGAGAACGTCTTCGTACTCGGGCATGTCGGAAGATTTACAGCTGCCAAGAACCATGAGAAGGTCGTGTCGGTCTTCAATGCATTAAAAGCTATGAAACCGGATGCTGTATTGATCCTGATTGGCGATGGTGAAGAACGTGAAGAACATGAGAAAGTTGAAAAATGGATTGATCAGTACCGAGTACGAGGTTCAGTTATCATGACTGGGAAGGTGACAGATCCACAAAATTACTATCCATTGATGGACGTATTGATACTTCGTTCCGTGCTTGAAGGTGTTCCGGTCACCATAGTAGAAACATAAATCGCTGGTATACCATGTGTGATTTCCGACATTGTTAATCCGGATGTAGTAATTAGCAATGCCTGTGACTATCTGAGTATGGATGCTTCTGATGAAATGTGGGTTGAGAAGATTTTTGCGGCTTCAAAGAAAACGGTAAGATTAAATGAGCACAGTAAAGATTATGACATCACACATGCAGTAAAAACGTTGGAAGCCAAATATGATGAATTAATGAAGAGGTAGATGAGATGCCAACTGTATCCATAATTATGGGTGTATATAACTGCAAGAGACCAGACCTATTGGATAAAAGCATCCGTTCTATAATCGGACAGACTTACACAGACTGGGAATTTATAATTTGCAATGATGGATCCACGGATGGAAAGACACTGGAGTTGCTGAAAAGCTATGAAGCCCTTGATGAGCGAATAAAGGTTTTATCTTACGACCAGAACCATGGATTAGCGTATGCCCTTAACGTATGCCTTAGAGAAGCAGGAGGAAAGTATATAGCCAGGCAGGATGACGAGTCGAAACTAGTGAGATTACAGAGATTAGTCGAATTTGCAGATTCTCATCCAGAGTATGCTATTGTCGGTTCCATAGCAGATGTGACGGATGATGGCGGTGTGTGGGGAAAGTATCCGCTTGAAGAAACGCCTACGAAAAAATCTTTCTATTGGAATAGCCCCTTTGCGCATCCGACTGTCTTGATGCGAAGAGAAGCCTTGGAGGCAGTCGGTGGTTATCGGATTTCCAAGGAAACCAATCGTCACGAAGACTATGACTTATTCATGCGAATGTATGCAGCCGGATACAAGGGCTATAACATCCAAGAAAAGTTGTACGAATACCGTATCGTGAACGGCAATAAAAAGTACAGACCTATGAAGAATAGAGTAAATGAAGCAGCAGTCAGATTTAAAGGATTCAAGAGCCTTGGAATACTTGGGGGGTATCGCTTATGTGATCAAGCCGGTGATAATCGGACTGATTCCCCAGAAAATTTTCAAGAAAATCAAGAAGAAACAGTACAAGGCTTAGTGTCTGTTATAATGCCGGTCTACAACACAGAGGAAGATCTTTTGAGAGCATCAATCCGAAGCATTCAAGGTCAGACATATGAGATGATGGAGCTGATTGTTGTGGATGATGGTTCTGAGAAACAGTGTGCGGAACTATGCGATACGATAGCGGATGAAAAGACAAGAGTATATCACATAGAAAACGCAGGAGCATCTGCTGCCAGGAATAAAGGGATTAATGAAAGCTCCGGTGAATACATAGCGTTTATCGATAGTGACGATACGGTGGCGCCGAATGCAATTGAAGTGATGGTGGCACAGATAGAAGGAGTCAATTTCGTTTCTTGTGGCTGCAAACATGGCCAAACAATCACGAATTCAAAGCATGCTGTTATGCGGGGGAGTGAAATTAAAGATCGAAATGACTGTATCGAGTATTTGTGTTATATGAGTCCTAAATTTGGACACATAGAGACAAATGCTATTTGGGGAAAGATGTATCGTAGGTGTGTGATTGGAAAACTTCGCTTTGATACAGATATGATTATGGCAGAGGATTTTAAATTTAATTTCGATTATATAATGAAATGCTCCAAGGGTAAATATCTCGACTTTGAAGCCTACAACTATTTGGAACGAGGAGATAGTATTTCCAGGATTTTTAAACCGCAAATGATGTCTACAATTGAAAAATTAGAAGAGATGATCAGTGAAAATGAAGATTCAAGCGTTTATGATCCACTGATATCAAGATGTGTGAATATCGCTTTTACTATATTGATGATGGTACCGTGTGAGTTGAAAGAAGAACGTAGAAGGATTGAAAAGTTTATCTCTTTGTACCGTGGCCAGGTTATAAGGAATCCTCAGACGAAGAAGAAGGTAAGAATGGCCTGTCTGTCAAGTTTTTTGGGGTTTGGAACAACAAAAAAGATATTTGAACTTAGTCGGAGATAATAGAATGCAGTTTACGAATGTAACGATTAAGTGGAGTCCAAGGACGCTTATGTTTTATCTTGCAATTATCCTTGGCTGCTACTTGATAACCTGTGTTATTCCCAAAAAGAAAATCAAATGGGGAAAAGGGAAAAAAGAAAAATATCCAGTTAGTCTCTTGATTGTCGCAATCGTGCTGTTGATTGTAAAGTGTTTTAATACAACGGGAAGGGACTTAAGATCAGGATATTTTTTCAATTTTCAATCTGCAACCTCAATGAGTGGATACCGTGATCAGACTTTAGAGCCAGGATTTAGATTGCTAATGGTTATCATCAGAAATATCACAGATAATTACACGGTATTTCTTTTTGTAGTCGGACTGATAACAATCCTTCCGGTAATTCATTTTATTTATAAATATAGAGATAAAATCGATGTTCCTGCGGCAGTGCTGTTATTCACAAGTATATATTTTATTAACAGCTTCTCTGCATATCGACAGTACATGGCTGTGAGTATTTCTCTTTTTGCATTCGATGCAATCATGGAGAAGAAGCCATATAGGGCACTGGCTTGGATTTCAATCTCATCAACAATTCACGTGGCGTGTTTGGCATTGATAATCCCGTATGTATTATACCTCGCAAAAATGCTGTCAAAAAAGATGATAGCCATAAGCGCAGTTGCTTTTTTTATTCTTTTGTATTTGGGAAGAGGAAGTATAGCCTCGCTACTTTGGGGATATGAAAGATATTCTATCTATTTGATTAATCAAGATGTTAGGTTTGGCCTCGAGCAAATAGTATATTATGCTCCAATGTTCCTTTTGCTATATTTATGTAGAAAAAACAGAGAGGATCGGGATGTTGCAAAGATAGCGTATATTTATGTTATTACTGGATTCGCTTTCGGAATGCTAAGTTATATTCTACCTATATTTGGAAGAATGCAAACCATATTTATGCCTATAATTATTTTGCTCCCTTATTTCATTCGGGTTTATAAAAGAAGAAACAGTAGAAACATAAGAAGGGCGTTAAGTGCGATTATAGTTGTTTACGGAATAGCGCGTTTTGTTATATGGATTACTCAGTACTATAATTTAGAAGACCTTATGCCATACACAAATGTTTTCGGAAGAATTATCTAATGGAGAGATAAAAGTGAGTTATCAAAGTATTAGAAACAATATAATGAAAAATGAGACTTTATTTAAGATTATTCGCTTCTTTTATACGCCTTTCCGCGTGTCAAAAGAGTTTATTGCCAGAAGGAAAATGGCGGATTCAATAATTGATGCAAATATAGATATGAATCAACAAACCAAAAAGATATTCTACTTTGGAGTGCCTGAACATAATAATTTGGGAGATATAGCGCAGACATATTGTACTAGAAGATGGCTTTCTGAAAACTATCCAGAATACAGAGTAATTGAAGGAAGGACACGAGTTTCCTTTGATAAAAAGATGAATGATTATATGAAATCAGTCATAAGTGAGAATGACATAATTTTCTTCCAGAGTGGATACTGCACAAGGCACAACAATCCAGATCACTTGATGCACCTTCATATTGCAAAAAAGTTTCCAGGCACAAAACTAGTGGTTTTGCCCCAGACGGTTAAGTTGAATGATAAGAGAGACATATCCATAACCAAGAATATATTTACACATTGCAAGAGGTTACTGTTCATAACGAGGGATTCAAAATCGAGGGAATATGCTAAATCCTTTGTAGACGATGAGCGTTTAGAATGTTTTCCTGATATCGTCACATCCTTAATTGGGCGCGTACCAATAAATGAAAAGAGACAAGGCGCTATGCTCTGCGTAAGGAATGATGATGAGAAATTCTATTCTGATGATGAATTAATCACTTTGCTGGGTAGACTTAAGGACGTTTATGGAACAGTAGTTAGAACAGATACGAATAGTAATAAATCTGCAGATGAAGTTTTTCACGATTTGCAGAATGAAATTCTAGAAAAGGTCAAGGAATTTGCTCGTTATGAGTGCATAATCACAGATAGATATCATGGAACGATTTTCTCACTGATTGCGAATACACCTGTGATTGTAATAAAGACAAATGATCATAAAGTCACAACTGCCCTCGAATGGTTTGAGAATCGATTTGATAGACATGCTGTTCAACTTGCACAGAATCTCGATGAAGCCTATTCGTTAGCATTAGAGTTAAAGATGACCGTCCCTCACATAAGCAACAGCGATTCAATCTATATTGAATACTATGAGCACAAATTGAAAATGCTGGTAGATAAGATATAGAGATGCAAGGAGCATTTAATGGCAAGTAGAACGGTAAATTCAACACGAAATATGATTGCTGGTGTAGTTAATAAATTAATCACCATCATATTTCCGTTTATAATTCGAACTGTTATAAATAATAATCTCGGTGCTGAGTATCTTGGACTAAGCAGCTTATTTAAGTCAATACTTACGATGCTGAGTTTGGCAGAGCTAGGGATTAGTAGTGCCATCGTTTTTAGCATGTATAAGCCGATAGCCAATGGTGATAAGCAGGAGATCAACGCACTCTACAGGTTTTACAAGATAATATATAGAGTTATCGGTACTGTGATTATGGGAGTTGGATTGCTGCTAGTTCCTTTTTTGCCGAAGTTAATGAATGGTACAGCACCTGCTGATATCAATATCTACTACATTTATTTAATTTACCTGTTGAATACTGCTATTAGCTATTTCCTTTCGGCGTATAAGGAATCAATACTTGTGGCGCATCAAAGAACAGACATATCACTAAATATCATTTCTGTTTGTTATTTGGCAATGTATGTCCTTCAAATAATCGCAGTGGCAGTTTTCAAAAACTATTATGTGTATAGTGCATTAATTCTAGTTATTACCGTAATAATCAATGTAATAAGATCCTCGGTGGTGAAGTATTACTATCCAGATATTAAGTGTGAAGGGGAGCTGTCAGATAAAAGCAAGGCAGAACTGAAGAAAAAAATATTAGGACTGGTTGTATACAAAATTAGCGAGGTGTGCAGGAATTCGTTTGACAGCATTATTCTTTCTACTTTTTTGGGATTGATAGTCTTAGCAAAGTATCAAAACTACTATTACATAATGACTGCCGTAGTCAGTGTGTTTACCTTGATAAGCAATGCTATCATTGCAAGCATCGGAAATAGTATTGCTACTGAGACAAGAGAAAAAAACCAGAGAGATTTTAACGGAATACTATTATTATATGGATGGCTAGCTTCTTGGTGTACTTGCTGTCTAGCCTCCTTATATCAACCATTCATGAAAATCTGGATGGGTGAATCAAATATGTTTGAGTATGAGATAGTTATATTATTCTGTATCTATTTCTTTACATTATCTATAGCAAATATATGCTTTACCTATAGACAAGCTGCTGGTTTGTGGTGGGAAGATAGGTATAGACCTGTGATAGAGGCTCTGACAAATTTGTTATTAAACATTGCTTTAGTTCAAGTAATGGGAGCTGCGGGTATACTTGTTTCGACAATAATAACAATAGCTGTATTAAATATTCCGCTTTCTATTAGGGTGTTATATAAGAACTATTTTCAGGAAAGTACAAAATTATATTGGATTAATTTAATAAAGATTACATTCGTTGGAATCCTGGCGTGTGTTATTTGCGTCATGTGTTGTTCTATCATAAAGTTAGGCGGATTGGTTGGACTACTTATAAAGGGGATTATCTGTCTGATATTGCCCAACATTATTCTTTGCATCGGATATTTACATATTCGTGATTTTACTCGGTCTCGGGAGATTGTGTTCAATATGCTTCCAGGAAGGGTGAAAAGTATTATTACAAAGAGGAAAAATGATGAATGTTATTAACTGGGCAAAAGCAAAGAAATCAGACCTTCATACATATTTACAAAAAAGAAAGATACTTTCAAATGAAAAAGCTAATTATGTGGATTTCAAAGGATTTATAGAGAGGGATATGCTTCTATTAGCGCACAGCCTTGAAAAAGGTATGGGTATTCCCAATCCGAGAATTGGCTATGGCAGGAAAAAAGCGGCTCTTTTGGTGAAGAATATCAAAAAATATGCTGATATATACGGTGTCAGTTCCTTCCCAATATTAGAAAGTATTGCGGTATTAGATAAATACATTGCATTAATGGGAGAACAGCATGTAAATATTGATAATATTTCAGAAATCAGAAAAACAGTATCAATAGATTGTGATAATTATTGCAAAGCAGGATACAATGACTATGTTTACGAGGATTTGAAAGCTCCCAATAGTACAAATTTTAGTGATTTGCTTTCTTCGCGCCATAGTATTCGACACTTTAGTCGAGAAGAAATAACAGAGGATGAACTCAAAACAGTCATAGCATTAGCTAATAGGGCTCCATCTGCATGCAACAGGCAACCTATTAAAATATACTACACGAAAGAACAGGTTACGGCACGGGAATTTGAGCAGCTTGTTGATGGAAGTCATGGTTTTCAAGGTGAGATTCCATATTATCTTTTAGTTACCGTAGATCGAGCATATTTTGGAAATGACGAATTCCTACAGTGGTACACAAATGGTGGGATTTACTTGGGAATACTGACTTTGTCACTCCATTCTCAAGATATTGGGTCTGTTATATTGCAGTGGAAGTATGCGCAGCAATGTGAGATTCAGGTCAAGGAAATGTTTGGAATAAAAAAGAGTGAGGCCATAGTTGCGCTTGTTGGATACGGGAAATATCCTAAAGACGGAACAAAATGCATTGTTGCTCAGAGAAAGAGCCCCGAGGACACTCTGAAAGGGATTTGATATAACAAAATGTACAAAAAAGCACTTCATTATGTATCAATCATGGATCGTGCCGGTGAAGAGACATTTATTATGAATGTATTCAGAACGATCGATCGCTCCAAGGTTATGTTTGACTTCTTGGTAACACAGAAAAGAGAAGGCGATTATGACGGCGAAATAAAAGAATTAGGTGGAAAAGTTCGGCATCTTCAACTTATAACAACTGGTGGACCCGTGAAGCGCCTGAAAAACTATTTTGTCCTAAAGAGGCACCTTAAACCTCTTCATGAGGAATACACCACCTTCCATATTCATACACAGCACGCCATGGACGCTGTGCTCGATGCAATGGCTGCAAAGAGGGCCGGGTTCAGGACGGTGATTGTCCATTCACATTCAACTAGTACGCTCCATCATGTGAAGGCGCATTATATTTGTAGACCTATACTGAATTATATGCCATTAGTAAGGTTTGCTTGCTCAGATAAAGCAGGGAAATGGCTTTTTGGTGAGCGAGGGAAGTACGAGATTATTAATAATGGTATCGTGGTAGAGAATTTCCTATATAGCCCGGAGACACGAGAGAAGATTAGAAAAGAGGAAGGATGGGAGAGCAGGATTGTCATTGGACATGTTGGAAGCTTCAGCTATCCCAAAAACCACTCATTTCTTATCGATATCTTTAATTGCTTTCTTAAAACACATCCAGATACTATTTTGGCTATGGCTGGTAAGGGTGACATGATAGATGAGATAAAAGAGAAAGTGACAAAACTTGGGATAGGCGAATCCGTTCGTTTTCTTGGAAGCAGAGCAGATGTGAATGAGCTTTACAGTGCTTTTGATGCATTGCTGTTTCCTTCACATTACGAGGGACTTCCAGTGACTTTGGTTGAGGCGCAGGCGTCAGATTTGCCATGCCTTATCTCAGATGCCATCACCACAGAGACAGATATCAATCCGAATTTGTGCAGAATGAATCTTCAGAACAGTCCGGAAGAGTGGTCGAGAAAACTCGATGAAATGATAAGTAAGAAAGAACGGAAAGATAGAAGTGCTGAAATACGCAGGAGTGGTTTTGATATTAGATTGACTGCTGAGAGGCTTACTGAAATCTATATATAGAGTGAGAGGAATCTATGAATATAGCATTAGTTTTTGATGGTCTACAAATAGGAGGTATTGAGCGGGTAGGGGGGGATTACGTTCGCCTTCTTAATGAGCTCGGTCATTCAGTAACTGTCATAAATCTTTGCCCACAATTGAATCAGATGGAATCGGAAATGCCAGAAGGAACTAGAATAGAGCATGTTTCATTTCCTCGAATAGTCTGTCCGGAACAGTATGCACAGCTGGTGAAACGCAATCTGCTTGGTCGGTTTATTTATCCTATGGCAACGATTGCCCTTGGTACCGTAGATGAAGTATACAAGGTAATTAGCCGAATGTATCCATTTCTAAAGGAAGAATATGATATTGCAATTGCTTTTTCCGGGCACTTTAATGATCTCACCTTTGTTGCAGATGGATTCATAAGAGCAAAAGCGAAGATATGCTGGCTACACGGAGCCTTATATGGATACCTGATTACCTCAGATGGATTTTACAATCTTTATAAGAAGATTCGGAATCTTGTTGTCCTTGTAGATGACGCACAGGATGAAGCTTTAATTTATAATCATCAGAATGCATTCAATATTCATAAGATTTACAATCCGACATACATAGCAAATAGAACTGTAGATGAGGATGAAGTGAAACGATTAAAGGAAATGTATGGTGATTTTATGATCATGGTTTCGCGCTTCAAGTATCCTCATAAGGATCAGTTTACCGTATGTGATGCTCTGGAAAAGTTGGTGAATGAATACAATTCAAATCTTCACCTGCTTTTTATCGGTGATGGACCGGATGAACAGAGAGTCAAAATGCATGTAAGTAAAAAGGATGAGCGGGTTTCTTCTCACATTCATTTTATGGGCGCAAGAAGTGATGTGCAGAATTATTATGCTGCTGCAAAGCTTCTTGTGCACGCAAGTGTAGCTGGAGAAGGACTTCCGACAGTGATGATTGAGGCTCTCTCTTACAATCTGCCGATGGTAGTAACAGATTCTAAAGTTGGCCCTCGGGAGATTCTCGGAAATGACGAATACGGCCTCCTATGCAAGGTTAAGGACTCTGATGATATGGCAAGAAAAATTTATCGGCTACAAACTGATGAAAGACTGTATCAGAAATATAAGACATTGAGTGGAGAAAGGCTGGAAGCTTTTAAGCCTGAAACGATAAAGATCCAGCTTCAAGCGATGCTGAATGATATGATGGCAAAAAGCCATGTGGGGGGGTACTAAGTAGTATCGAAAATAGCTGCTTTGTAACAGAAAGATGTTATGAGGTGGCTGCATGAACATAGTATTTGTATTTGATGGCTTGCAGGTCGGCGGTATCGAAAGGGTCGGAATCGATTATATAAAACTGCTTATTGACCGGGGACATAAAGTATCAGTTGTCAATGTTACACCTGCGCTAAAAGATCTGTATCATCAGTTACCAAAGACCTGTGAGATTCATGAGATCTCTCTTACTCGTTCCATGGTTCCCTATCGTTATGCAAAAGGCATAGAGAAAGGGATAAAAGGTGCTATAGCTTATGCTGGAATTAGTACTGCGTTGACCATCTTGAATGCACTAAAGCGAACGATTATAGAGCCAAAGCTGAAGTCACTAGCAAACACAGATGTTGTGATTGCTTTCTCTGGCCATTTTAATGACCTGATGTTCGTTGCATCCGGATATCTTCCAGGAAAAAAAATCGCATGGCTTCACGGCTCGGAATTCGAATACAAAGTCATTTCAGATGGATACTTTGCTTTATATAGAAAGATAAAGAATCTGGTATGTCTCTCTGAACTCTGTGACATCACTTGCAAGAAGTTTAATGATGAGAACGGAATACGAAAGGAACTGATCTATAATCCAATCCTCATCAAAGATAAAGAGATAGATGAGGAAAAGGTGGCGAACCTGAAAAGCAAGTATGGCCGTTTTGCTTTAATGGCAGGACGTCTGGCACCAGATAAGGACCAGAAGACTGCTATTCTTGCGATAAAGCATCTTAATGAACAGACAGATAGAACAATTCATTTGTTGCTCGCAGGGGATGGTGTAAACAGGAAAGAACTCGAAGAGTTTACGAAAAACCAGAATGCTTCAGAATATATTCACTTTTTAGGTAACTGTCTTGATATGCAGAACTATTATTCAGCAGCATATGCATATGTCCATTCTAGTCCTATGGAAGGTTTACCGACAGTATTGCTTGAAGCTATGGCATATGGTGTTCCGATAGCAGCTACTGACAGTATTCCCGGGGTGCGTGAGATCCTGGGAAACAATGTATTTGGCCTTATTAGTCCGGTGGGTGATCAGAGAACACTGGGAGATAATATTGGAAAAATATATGACGATAGTTTGCTTAGAGAGATGCTTAAGGAAAGAGGCTACGAAAGAATAAAAGATTTTGCTCCCAACAAAGCTGTTAATAAGCTTGAGCATTTGATAAATGAAATTTGAAAATGAAAGAGAAGGATAGAGAATGTATATAGCAGTCACAGGATATTTTGGTTCTGGTTCATCAGCAGTATTAGACTTACTGTCTGAATACAGGTGCAATGGAACAGGCTTAATAGAAGACAAAGGCGGATATGAACATAACACCTTATATTTCCCCGGTGGGATATTTGACCTTGAAGATAAGCTGTTAAAAAATAATGACATACATCGTTCGGATGAAGCGTTAGCGACCTTCAAAAGAGAAATGATGCGGCTTAATAATAATAATTTTGGATGGTACGGATCATTTCGTGAACTGTTTGGAAATCAGTTTGAAAAAAACTTAAATCAATTTATAGATGATTTACATCCTTTTAATATTGGTGTTCGCTACTATGGTCAGTGTGAAAAAGTGATTTTTAACCCTTTAAAAATTCCGGTACAGCTTGCTGCAAAAATTCTGGTTGGAAGAAATATCTATAAATGGGGAAGACAATTCGTCTATAACAGTGTCAAGCCGGGAATGACAGTTGCATTTCCATCGGATGAAGAATTTTACACAGCCGCGAAAAGATTTGTGAAAGCCTATTTAGAGATGTATAGGGAGCCCGGGAAAGGGAACATTGTATTTGATAGGCTCCTATTATGCCATAATTTATATAGAATCCCACATTATTTTGATGACGATTTCCGAATTATTAGAATGCAAAGAGATATCCGTGATGTATACATATTTAATAAGTATTTATGGAAAGAAATCCATGCAGGCTCTATGTATCCTTTTGAGATCGACACATTTGTTGATTATTGGAGAAGAGTAAATGCATGTGAACAACCATCCGATGATTATAGGATTCTTACAGTCAGCTTTGAGGATCTCATTTATAATTATGAGGAGACGGTGGAGCGTATTGAGAAGCATTGCAGTTTGAAACCGGAAGATCGTACTGCTTTCAAAAGTTTTTTTGATCCCGCAAAGTCTATTAAAAACACACAGGTTTATAGAATCAGTGATAAATGGAAAGATGAAATCAACAGACTAGAGAAAGAATTCAGTGAATATACTTATCAGTTTCCTTACGAGATAGAGACGAGCATTTCTGATATGTTTGATGACTCACGAGTAAAGAAAAAGAAGGGATTGCTGAATGTCATTAGGCGCATATGAAAAATGAGAGGAAAGAAAATACTATGCTTAACTTTACAGTAGGACCGGTGATGTCCGATCCCGACATTATTGATGTTGCCAATCACTCAACACCATATTTTAGAACATCGGAGTTCTCTGAGATCGTCAAAGAGAATGAAAGACTGTTCTTGGAATTCCTAAAAGCGCCTGCTGGTTCTTATGCCGTATTTCTCACGGCATCCGGTACCGGCTCCATGGAATCAGCCGTAATGAACATTCTGAACAGCTCAGATCGAGTCATCGTTATCAATGGAGGCAGTTTTGGTCAGCGTTTTGTTGAACTCTGTGAGCTGCATAATAGGACCTATACAGAGGTCAAATGTGAGTTCGGTCATCAGCTAAAAATCGAACAGTTGAGTGATTTGGAGGATTACACGGCTCTGCTTATCAACATGCATGAAACATCATCAGGTGTTCTCTATGATATGAAAATGGTGTCAGAGTTTTGCTGGGAGAATAATATCTTACTCATAGTTGATGCCATCTCCGCATTTCTATCAGATGATATTGATATGGAGACCCTTGGAGCCGCTGCGGTGATTACAGGATCGCAGAAAGCTTTAGCTGTTCAGCCGGGAGTGTCTCTTATCGCTTTGGCTCCTACGGCAATAGACCGAGTAGAGAAGAACAAGGAAGTATGCATGTACCTCTCACTTAAACAGGCACTAAAGAATGGGGAGCGTGGACAGACACCATTCACTCCCGCAGTAACTACACTGCTCCAGATTAATAAGCGATTAACCCAAATTTCAAATCGAGGGGGGTACTGCAGGAAAGGAAGAATATCGCCTCTGTGGCTGAGGACTTTAGAAACAGCATAAAAGATTTACCGCTTGAAATTGTTTCGGAGTCCCCATCCAATGCAGTTACCTGTTTGAGACCTGTTCACGGCGGAGCTAAAGAAATTGTGAGAATCCTAAAGGATGAATATAACATTTGGGCTTGCCCGAATGGCGGTGAAATGGCGGATGTGGTGTTCAGAATCGGACACATTGGACACATTACATCGGAGGATAATCACAAGTTGATAGATGCGCTGCATGATATGAATCGAAGAGGGCTGCTGTGAGGCAGGTAATAGGACTCCGAAAGAGGTTAAAAACCTCGGAAGGAGAATTATGTACTATTTAGATCCTAAGGTAGAGAATCTATATCGCATCTTTGATCAGAATGAGAGAAAGGATTATCTAAGGCTCGATCTTAACGAAAACCCGGGAGGACTTCCACAGGAATTCATTGAGAAAGTGTTATCTGATGTAACTCCACAGTTTGTGGCACAGTATCCTGAAACACTGCATTTTACGGAAGTGCTGGCGGAGTATCTTCATACCGACATCAGCCACCTATGCCTCGTCAACGGATCAGCTGAAGGCATCCGTTACATCATTCAAGCATTCACAAGCGAAAACGGTAGGATTGTCGGAGTGGTTCCTTCTTACTTCATGTTCCAGATATATTCAGAAATGTATGGGCGCGAGTTTGTTAAGGTTCCATATAATGACGATCTGAGCATGGATGTGCAGAATATAATTGATGCCTTGACAGACGATACGCAGCTCCTCATTCTTCTCAATCCTAATAATCCGATGGGTAATGTGTACTCAGATGAGGAATTTGAGAGGATTCTGAAGGTGGCGCAGGAAAAGCAGATCAACATTCTTATTGATGAGGCGTATCACTATTTCTACCCGAAGACCTTTATCAAGTATGCACTCGAGGGTGAGCACGTGTTTGTTACCCGAACCTTCTCTAAGCTGTTTTCCATGGCTGGATGCCGTCTTGGTTATGTAGCAGGATGCCCGGATGGGATTAAGATGGTTCAGAAGTTGTGCACACCACACAATACAAATGCTTTTGCGATGAAGTTTGCGGAAGCTGTCTTGACCACACCGGGGATGCTTGATAGCTTGATTCAGAACTTTGAAATTGGTCGAAAGTATCTGATTAATTGGTTGGACTCAGATGGATATCAGCATAAGGGAGAAGCCGGAAACTTCATCTTTATCAAACCTAAGACTGATGCGCAAACTATAGTGGATCGGATGAAGGCGGAAAAGAAGATTCTGATAAAGACATATCCGAATGTCGGAGAGTTTGGAAACTGTTTGCGCGTGAGCATCGGCGAACAGAAGTATATGGAGCAGTTTACAGCAGCACTGGGAGAATTAGACAAATAAGACCATATCAGGGACAGCCATGGCTACCTGATACCGCGTAACTACAGAAGGGAGTCTATATGGTCAAGGTAATTACATATGGTTCATATGATTTGCTTCACTACGGTCATATTAGGCTGTTGGAGAGAGCAAAAGCACTAGGAGATTATCTTATTGTTGGTGTAACATCTGATGATTATGATAAAACCAGAGGAAAAATAAATCTGCAACAATCCCTTATGGAAAGAGTCGAGGCAGTCAGAGCAACAGGCCTTGCGGATGAGATAATAATTGAAGAATATGAAGGGCAGAAGATTGACGATATTAAGAAATATGATATCGACATTTTTACTGTTGGTTCTGATTGGGATGGGTACTTCGATTATCTTAAAGAATACTGTAAAGTGGTCTATCTTCCGAGAACCGATGGTGTTTCAAGCTCAGATATAAGAGAAAAGAAGAGGTTAATAAGGCTGGGACTTCTTGGTGATGCAAAGTTTTTGAATAAAGTGTGGGCTGAGTCGAAGTCCGTTAATGGAATTCATATTACAGCAGTGTGTACAAAACATCCAGAGGTTCTTACGTTAGAAGCAAGAGCTGAAATTGGATTTGTAACAGATGACTACAATGACTTCTTGTCTGCGATTGATGCTGTATATATAAGATCGTTACCCCAAAATCATTATGAACACATTAGAGTAGCTTTAGAAGCAGGAAAGCATGTGCTCTGTGAATCGCCCTTAACTATAGATAAAGAGCAAGTAGAAGAATTAATTAAGTTGGCATCTGAAAAAAATCTCATTTTAATGGAGGCAATTAAAACAGCATACGCTACGGCCTATTCTCGATTGTTGCTGATTCTTAAAGGCGGCAAAATAGGAGATGTAGTTTCTGCCGATGCTACCTGTACAAGTATGAGAGAAAATGAAGAAGGTATAGAGTGGAATAGTATCCATGAGTGGGGACCAACGGCACTGCTTCCGATATTTCAGATTCTTGGTACAGACTTTAAGCAATGCTCGATAGTATCTCGTTTTGATAAAAAGGGACGTGATTGCTTTACAAAGATAGACTTTGTTTATGACCATAGCGTAGGTTCTATAAAAATCGGTGATGGAGTCAAATCAGAAGGGGAATTGATAATTACAGGCTCAGAAGGATATTTATATGTTCCAGCTCCATGGTGGAAAACAGATTATTTTGAAGTTAGATACGAGGACCAGTCAAAAAATAAAAGATATTTTTATCAGCTTGATGGAGAAGGCATTAGATATGAATTGGTCTCATTTACAAGGGCAATTGAGCGAGGAAAACTGAATCCAGAAATAAATAGAGATGTTACACTTAAAATAGCAGATGTCATGGAACAGTTCGAAAAGCGGAGAAACATGGTAATGATTTGATCCTCGAATGCGGCGTGTTCCCAAAGTGGCCCCAAAAAGCGGAGAAAACGTGTAAACTTAAAAAAGAGTATAACAACATAACCGGTAGCAAAAAGCTGCTATCGGCAAGATTCGCGTTATATATTCAAAAACTGTCAGATTTTTTGCCGGTGAAAAAATGTCAAATTTTAAATAAATAATTCATCGGATAAGAAACGATGTCCAAAAACTCAGGGTACTTTTGTCCCGTCAATCGTTCTATAGCACTTGTTTTCTCCCGCTCACTACAACGGGAACGATGCACATTGGTACCGTGTAGTGCGCCCATGTAGGACGCTTTAGATAATGGGTGGAAACCCCATACGGAAAGGATTAACCAATTCACCGTTAACGAGTCTTGGAGCCGAAACGGTAACGTTAGGTTTAAGCGTAGACAGTTAGGCAATAGGGACGGACATTGAGCACCGAAATACTCAATTTGGAGGGTGATGCTGTTACACGAGCAGAAGCCAACATGTGCGTAATCGTTTTGGTGAGAATACGTACACTCCGACGGTGTCGGGAAGAACCGTTCATTTTGCACAATTATTCAGCGTCGAATGTGGAGAGCCTGTTTGCTCCATATCAGCTCCGATTAGTGTGTGGGGCAATAATGTATAAGTGGTATGCCAAAGTAACCAGAAAGGAAACGAGGCAAACGGCAGGCAGTCGGATGGCCGAATAGTACCTTAGATGATGCGAAATCCGTTAGGTATATGCATCGGAGGGAAGTCGAGAACGGGAAAGTAACCTCCTTTTCCAGGCATACGGAACACAAACCGAGTGCCTGGCACGTTTAAAACAATTAAAATCTTGTGGGTAGCTTCTGACTTTTTGGTAACGACTTATGAAAAATATCTTGAACCGGATGATCCGTGTGATTCCGATTTTAGTGATAATAATTATCACATTCATTATGAATATAAAGAATCCCACCCGGAATTCAGCCGAACTTTCGGAAGAAGAGACGAGTACAGAGGATTATGTTCGGACTGACTACGTTGATTCTGAAGGGGATATTTCTTTTGCCGGAGACAAGGGTTATGCTACGGTTATTAAAACGAAACAAGATGGGCATGTGGTTCTGGAGCAGTATTTTGATGAAAAAGGGAAGCTTACAGTCCTTCCGGCGGGTTATGCACAGATATCCCGGGTGTATGAAGACGATCTAAACATTGAAATAATTTATCTTGATGTACGGAACCAGCCTGTTGTTGTCAGCAGTGGTTATGATACTATCCGGAGAACATACACTGAGGCCGGAAAAGCAGACATTGACACATATTGGATCGGAGATCAACAGGTTCGGCGGAAAGAGGGATACTGGCAGTATCAGAGAAGTTATGATAAATCCAGCCGTATATGTGAGGTGCGGTACCTGGATCTGGAGGGTAATCCGGTGAGGAATACTTCAGGCTATGCTTTGATCCGAAGGACTTACATTGCCCCGGCAACTATCGATATGTACTTTGATGAGGATTTGAAGCCTGCAGCATCTACGTTAGGACAGTACGGAGAGATGACTGAAACTGTGGATGGTACGATAATTACCACATATCTGGATGCCGCCGGTGAACCGGATAACACGATCCGTGGATATGCAATAGTTAAAAGAGAAGGTACGAGGACTTTGTATTATGACAAAGATGGGAATCCCGTGACTATTGGCAGAAGCCAGTATGGAATTGAAAAGGTTAACGGTCAGAACGTTTACCTGGATGCAGACGGAAAGCAGATGTTCAGGATTGATAACATTCTGAATACGAGACCGTACCTGGTTTTGATTTTTGGCGTTCTGATGACGATGGTTGCAATCTTGGTTCGGGGCAAAGTAAAGGTTGTATTCCTGATTTGTTATATCATTTTCATAGGTATCATGACTATCGCTTTCAGGGAGTCCGGGAACCGGAGAGCTGTATTTGAACTGTTCAAATCTTATAAAGAATTTATGATTTCACCAACGACCAGGCAGGACATATTGAACAATGTCTGGTTGTTCGTGCCACTCGGAGCGGCATTGTATGATCCGAAGCATCGGCTCAGATGGTTTTGGGCTGTTTTGCTTAGTGTCGGAATTGAAGTGTTGCAATATTTTATCGGGATCGGGCTTTGCGAACTTGATGATGTATTCAGCAACGGACTGGGCGCTATGATTGGATATGTGGCGGCATATAGCTTTGGTGCTTTATAAGGAGGATTAAAGGAAAGAGCGCTTTGATGATCTTTGATCGACACCCAGAATTTCGAGAAAGAAACAATCGCCATTTTTGGGCAAGAGGTTGTCAGGATACATTATGAGTTCTTTAGCCTTTTGAGGCAGATTGGGATTATCGCCTATCGCCCATAAAGCAATGTGGGTATCGAGCAGAAGGTTCATAGGTCACCTCTTGTAAAAAGGTCGGCAATGTAATCATTATCTGCATCAAAATCATCGGGCATTGTGAATTTGCCTTTAGCGATGCCGATTCGGTTTGAGACCGGCTTTTTTTCGATGGCGGTCATCTTTACGACAGGCGTTCCGTTTCGGGCTACACGTATCTCATCTTCGCGATTCGTTTCGATCAGGCGGATGAGTTTTGATAAATCAGTTTTGGCTTCAAGGACATTTACCTGCATCATAACACTGCACCTCCCATATTATATGACTAAGCAGACCAGACTGGTCTTCTTGACTAAAGTATAAGGGGTGCGGATAAAAAACAGCAAGTTAAAGATTCATTAACTGTGTGGAAATTAGATCGTGCAAAAAACAATTAGAATCGACATTCAGTGAAGTATAAAGGTATCTTGCATTGTAACGCAAACTGCGTTACAATGAATAAAAGGAGTTGATATACATATGGAGAAAACAGCAACACTTAATTTACGAGTTAATCCTACAACGAAAAAATCAGCTGAAGATGTGCTTTCACGTCTGGGAATTCCTATGTCTACAGCTATTGATATGTATTTAAGACAGATTACGCTTACAGGTGGAATTCCTTTTAAGGTTTCATTACCTCAGGCACCGGATGTTATTAATGCAGATCTTATGACGACTGCAGAGATTCATGCAAAATTGCAGGAGGGCTTTGAGGATATTGAAGCTGGACGAGTACAGGATGCAAAGGCAGCATTTGCAGCTTTTAGAGAGAGCCACAGATGAGAGAATATCCTGTAAAAATTACTGAGAAAGCATTGCGTGATATGGATGGGATATATGAGTATATCGCAGTAAATCTGCAATCACCGGAAAATGCTATGAGACAGTATAACAGAATAGCAGATAATGTTCTTGGACTTGGCTTCTTTCCCGAGAAGTTCAGACTGGTAGATTTTGAACCTGAACGCTCACAAGGACTTAGGCGAATGCTGGTAGATAATTACTCGGTATTTTATGTATTTGAGGAAGAGATTGTCACGGTAACCAGAGTATTATACAGTGCCTCTGATATTGAAAGGCGACTGAAAGAAGATAAATAATTTTCGGTTGCACTTTGCGAAAAGTCTTGGAAACATCAGGGTCAGGCAATTTATGCTTGATTATCCGTTGTATGTATGAATGAGGACATTTGCCTTTCATCCCGCTGGCGTTAAAGAACGAGAAAACATATTGGATGGAGTCTTTATGAAACAGTACAGAGTGGAAATCGTAGAAGATGACCTGGAATATTCGCAGTTCCTTACCCGGTGCCTGGATAAATATGGTGCGGAAAAAGAGATCGCTTTTTCCATCAGGTCATACAGCAAAGCAGAGAGCTTTCTTGAGGATTACAAGAAGGCCTGTGACATTGTGTTCATGGACGTAGAACTTGGAGAAGGCTTTTTGAATGGAATGGAAGCAGCCAAAAAGCTTCGGGTACTGGATCCTACCGTGCTCCTGATCTTTGTCACCAACATGCCTCAGTACGCTCCTGAAGGCTACAGCGTGGATGCGCTTGATTACTGTCTTAAACCCATAAATTATAATGATCTCAGCGTAAAGCTTGACAAGGCAGTAAGGGTTCTGTCTCAGAGAGACGGGATTCCTGTCAGGATCAAGGACAAGAATGGGACTAGGATCGTGTCATCAGGTGATATCATGTACATTGAAGTCATGGGGCATGACCTTATGTTCCATACTATAAGTGAGGTCATAACCTCTTATGGGGGCCTTGGAGAGAGGGAAAAAGAGCTTTCAGGTGCAAATTTCGCCAGATGCAGCGCCTCAGCTCTCGTCAATCTCTCATACATAAGAGGGCTGTACGGCGATGAGATAGAAGTTGGTACCGACAGGATCAAGATAGGAAGGTCAAAAAAGAAAGCATTTATGGAGCAGCTTAATACCTATCTTGGATGATATCTGTTACGGCATCCGGAGAAACATGTGTGAAATTACTTTACCTCACTATCGGTGCCGTGGCCGGCCTTAGGAATGGAGACTGTCATGTTAAATGCGGAAATGCTAAGTAAATTCGAAGCAATAGGATACATCATAGAAGTTCTGATCGCGGAACTTCTATTTTTGCATGCTTATAAAAAGAGAAATCTCTTCTGGGTCAGGTTTCCGGCAGCTGCCGTTATCGCCGGCATCATAGCTTCAAGTATTACTTACCCTGCGGCAAGTATCGCCATATACAGGTTTATGTTTTTCTTTTTCTTAATAGCTTTGACGGTAGGGGTGATGCTGTTTTGCTACAAAGGTAACTCTTTTTCCATTGTATCTTCCTGTATAGCCGGAGTTGCAACGCAGCACATAGCCTTCAAACTGATGACGATCATAAGTCTGATCCCTTCTATGAGTATTCTTTTGGAGATCAGTGTGATCTACAGGATAATAGTGGAGGTACTGACCATGGCGGTGGTCTATACCATAGTATATTTTATGGCTGCAAGAGCCCAGGTTCCGGATAGGGGGAGCATAAGGCTCAATATTTTATCCGTCATTGTTGTACTCATATGTATCGGGGTCAACAGACTGGTGGCCGATGCGAAGGGCTTAAGCAATGAAGTCATTGTGGCCAGCAGCATTTACGCGATCCTGTGCTGCAGCTTTGCTCTTTCTATCCAGTTCTATCTGCATAAATGGCAGCAGGAAAAGGCTGAATCGATGGTCATAAAGGGGCTTTTGTCGGCATCTGAGAAACAGTATGAGCAGTGGAAAGAGATGGTCGAGTTCAACAATATCCAGATGCATGATCTTAAACACATGCTTAATCATATAGAGCATTTCGCTGGTAAAGAAAAGACTGATATCCCGGATCTTTCACCTATAAGGGAGTCTATAGAAAGTTTTGCGCCTATCGTAAGAACCGGCAATGATGTGATCGACGTACTCCTTCGCAATATGGGAGCTCTTTGCAGGCAGCAGGGGGTCAGGCTTAACTGCGTAAGCTTTACCGATAAGCTTGATAAGTTTGACAGTATGTCGCTGTATTTTCTGTTTGGCAATGCTATAGATAACGCCAGGGCCGGCGCTGCCACTGTGTCGGACAAGGAGAAAAGACTTGTGGATGTCAGCCTGAAACAGTTTGGCGATTCGGTTATCATACACGTCTGGAATTATTTTGAAGGAGATATCACCTTTGAAGATAAGCTTCCCGTCAGTAAGGATCTCGAAAACGGACATGGTTTCGGGATAAAGAGTATAAAAGTGATAGTCGATAAATTCGGAGGAGCCTTTAAAACACAGGTAGAAGGCGATGTATTTCATCTGAATATCATACTTCCACTCACATAAAACACCTATATAACTTAATATCAGACCTTTGAGAAAGATGCATCTTTGTGCATCTTTTTCTTTTGTACATAAATAAGTTCAGAGACATGTAAATTATGTTGTGAAAAGTGTCGATTATTCCATCTCGGTTGAATGGGATGTTGTGAAATTGTTATGATGTGGACGCTGACAGGAAACTGCAGAAAACGATAAGGAGATAGTTCATGCGAAGATTTTTTTCCCTTAATAAGGACTGGCATTTTCAGATAGAAGGTAAATACGACGAAAAGGTTGACGTTCCTCATACCTGGAATGCAGTTGATGGTCAGGATGGCGGAAATGATTATCTGAGAGCATTGGCTGCCTATGAAAAGACATTTGACGCGCCTGTTTTTGATAAGGACAAAGAGCGCGTTTATATACAGTTTGACGGAGTTAATTCAGAAAGCACTGTTTATCTGAATGGAGAAGAGGTGATCCGCCACGAAGGGGGATACTCAACCTTCAGAAAGGACATAACAGATCATCTGAAAGACAAAGATAATTATCTTAAAGTTTTGGTGGATAACAGGCCAAATACAAGGGTCTACCCGCAGAAAGCAGACTTTACATTCTATGGAGGAATTTACAGGGATGTAAATCTGCTGGTGGTCAGCAAGAGCCATTTTGATCTTGATCATTATGGAACAAGAGGAATCCGGATCAAGGCAAAGCCTGTTGAAGGCTACAAAAAAGCTACAGCTAAGGTTTATCTCTACGTAAACAGTGACAGCGCTGATGTAAACATTACAGTTCTTGATGCTGATGATAATGTGATCCACGAAGCTAAGATCCGCCATGAAGAAAGAAGAAGTCAGCAGGAAAAGAGTTCCGGTGATGGCAGTTTTTGCCTGGAACATGAATTTACGATCGATGATGTTCATCTGTGGGAAGGCATAAAGAACCCCTATCTTTATCATCTGAAGGCCACCCTGATTGAAGCCGGAGAAGCGGTAGATGAGATAGAAACAAGATTTGGCGTAAGAGATTTTCATTATCATCCAAAGACAGGTTTCTACCTGAATGGTAAAAGATATGCACTTCACGGTGTATCAAGGCATCAGGACAGAAAAGGCCTTGGAAATGCCATAACAAATGAAATGCACAAAGAGGATATGGACCTTATCTGCGAGATGGGTGCCAACACCATAAGACTTGCTCACTATCAGCACAGTCAGTATTTCTATGATCTTTGCGATGAGAGAGGAATGATAGTCTGGGCAGAGATCCCTTACATTTCCGAGCATATGCCTGATGGAAGGGATAACACCATCAGCCAGATGAAGGAGCTTATCATACAGAACTACAATCATCCATCTATCGTCTGCTGGGGAATATCCAATGAGATCACTATCTCAACCAAAAATAAAAAGGACATGATGGAAAACCACAGAATACTTAATGATCTGTGCCATGAAATGGATGATACAAGATTTACAACACTTGCCTGCTATGCAGCGTGCGGACCCTTCAATAAGGTGGCACATATCACAGATACAGTCAGCTGGAATCTGTATCTAGGCTGGTATGTTCCGGGACTGTTCTTAAATGATCTATGGATGAGATTCTTCCATCTGGTTTATCCGAACAGATGCCTTGGCTACTCAGAATACGGATGTGAGGGAATGCCTAACCTTCATTCTGAAAATCCTCACAGAGGTGACCACACTGAGGAATACCAGGCTGTTTACCATGAGTACATGCTGAAGTGCTTTGAAAGAAATCCGTTCATGTGGGCGACACATGTCTGGAACATGTTTGATTTTGCGGCAGATGCCAGAAACCAGGGCGGTGAGCCCGGAATGAATCATAAGGGTCTCGTTACTTTTGACAGAAAGACAAAAAAAGACAGCTTCTATCTCTACAAGGCATGGTGGAGCGAGGATCCTTTCGTGCATATAGCTTCAAAGAGATTTGTACAAAGAACAAAGAGCAGGATAAGGCTCAAGGTTTATTCCAATCAGAATGAGATAACTCTTTTTGCAGATGGGAAAAAACTTGAGACAAAGCACGGAAAGCATGTGTTTGAGTTTGAAGTAAGTCTCGGTGAGATCGGAAAAGAAACTGAGATCACTGCGGTAAGCGGAGCCTTCAAAGACAGCACAAAATTTGTGAGAGTTGCTTCTCCGAATCCGGAGTACAGCCTTAAGGATCAGGGAGATAAAGGGGCAAACTGGACCTGATCCGGAATACAAATGTGAAAATAGGAGTATGAAAATGGGAAATACTGTTACACAGGAAAGGGGCAATAAAGCAAAGCCCTATCAGCTGGTGCTTTTTCCTCTTAATAATGGAGCTACCAATGTCTACTATGTCCTGGTTTTGTCCTACATTGCGACCTTTGGTTCTAATGTTCTGAACCTTGGGATCTTGTTTGCATCCATCATGGTTACGGGAATGAGAGTGTTTGATGCTTTCACAGACCCGATCATCGGTGCACTGATGGACAGGACCAACGGGAAATTCGGTAAGTTCAGACCATTTATGGTTATAGGTAATATCATAATGGCACTCAGCATCATAACGATGTATATGATAACGCCAAATATCCCTGAAAGCATGATGGCTTTCAGATATATAGCTTTCGTGGCCCTTTATGCCATATGGGTTATCGGATATACATTTCAGACTTCCTGCACCAGAGCAGGGCAGACAGTTCTGACTTCCGACCCCTCACAGAGACCGCTTTTTACCATCTTTAATACAGTCGGATCTCTCGCGGGAATGGGAGTTATGCAGTTCCTTGCACCGATCATAAGAGCCAATGTTGCAGACTATTCAAGTGCAAGCTTTTACAGGGTCCTGACACCCATCGGGATCACAGTGTCTATCGTGCTCACAGCACTTGCCATCATCGGGATCTGGGAAAAGGATCAGCCAAAATACTTTGGGATCGGTGGAGCAAAACAGGAGAAGGTCAGACTTTCGGAATACGTCGAGATCCTTAAGAACAATGATCCTATGAAGAGACTTATGATAGCCGGCGCCGGATGTAAGCTGGCTTTGTCCATAGCAACCAACACCACTGTTTTGTGCATGCTCTATGGCTGCATGATGGGGAATTACGATGGTCTCTATCTTCCGATGATGATAGTTGGCTACGTGTTCTCGGTACCGTTCTTTATTTTGACAGTAAGAACCAGCCAGAAAAAGGGGCAGAAAGCATCACTTCTAAGGTATGTATCGGTGGCACTTATGTGCTACGTAGGAGTATTGGTCCTCCTCCTTTTATGGAAAGAGGGCGTGCCGTCAAGGAATCTTTCACTTTTATCTGATGGCAGCGTTTCGGTAAATCTTTATACCGTTTTATTCATCATTCTTTTTGGCATCGGCTATGGAGCTTATTACTCAACGGCTGATATGCCGATCCCGATGGTGGCAGACTGTTCGGATTATGAAACTTACAGATCGGGAAAGTACATCCCGGGAATCATGGGAACGCTTTTTTCACTGGTAGATAAGCTTGTTTCATCACTTTCCGCGACAGTCGTAGGAATAGCTGTAAGCATTATCGGAATACAGAATCTTCCAACTGCAGAAACGCCTTATTCATCAGGCATGAATGCGGTTGTTATCTTACTTTTTTGCATAGTTCCAATGCTGGCTTGGGCAGCAACCTTGATCGCAATGAAGGGGTACGCTCTTACAGGGGAAAAGATGCGGCAGATCCAGGAAGTCAACCTGAAGCGTAAGGAAGCTATCGCAAATGGTATGAGCATGGAAGAGGCTATGAAAACTATAAATTGATAAGGAGAAAGAAATTGAAAAAGACAGGTATTTTCAGAGGACTGGCAGCTCTAATGTCATTTTTACTGTCAATCTCAGTAATAGTGGGTAACACACTGGAATCTTTTTCAACAACTATCGATACGGCTCTTGGTACCCAGAGTGAGATGATGGTTACAGATGACAAAGATGCAGTGTACGACAGGTTCACACCACCTGCTGAACTTTTAAATGAGGATGGAACAGGTAATTCACATGCACTTATCCAGGCTGCTATCGATCTTAACAGAGAGCAGGCAGCAGAAGGAACAGTACTTCTCAAGAATAACGGAGTACTCCCACTTGCATCAGGTGCAAACGTAACATTGTTCGGAATCAGATCCCAGGTTCCTATCCTCGGTTCAAGCTTTGGTGTCAAGGCTTTTGGCGGATTTATAAATCTTGATGAGGCGCTTCAGAACAATGTAACTGATTTTGCGCATCACATCACAACATCTCTTTCTCAGAACTGGGCAACGGGACAGGTTGAGAGAGGATACACAACAGGAGACTGGAGCGGAGATGAGTTTGAATTTGATGGAGCAGGATACAAGGTTAATCCTACCATGACTTCCATCTACACAAAGCTCAATGAGACCTATCTTCACACAGAAAATGCCGGACCTTCCGAAGAGTATGATCCGGGTGAGCCTTCCGTAAAAGAGATTGAAGGTGTTAATGCAGACTTCAAAAACAGTTTTGCTCAATACGGAGATGCTTCGATCGTTGTTATCGGAAGACCAAGCGCCGAGAGTGAAGACTATCTTCCGGGCGGAATAGTTGCCGGTCTTGGTGCAGAAGAGCCTCTTGCTCTTACAACCAACGAGAAGGATGCCATCGCTCTCGCAAAAGAGTGCAGTGATAAGGTCATAATCCTTGTGAACAGTGCATCTGCTGTAGAGATCGGTGAGCTTAAGAATGATCCTGAAATTGATGCGATCCTCTGGATAGGAGCACCGGGAAGCTATGGCCTTCTGGGAGTAGCGGATATCCTTTGCGGAAAGGTATCACCTTCAGGCGGACTTGCAGATATCTTCCCTACCTACAACATGTCTGCTCCTGCAATGCAGAATATGGGTAACTTCTCATATAAGAACGCAGCAGATGTTATCACACGAGAGAACAGCAGCAATTACATCATAGAGGCTGAGGGCATCTATGTCGGATATCGCTACTATGAGACAAGATACTATGATGCAGTTCTCGGACAGGGAAATGCAACAGGAACAGCAGGAACTTATGCTTCAGGATCCGCCTGGGATTATGATGCAGAAGTAGCCTATGGATTTGGATATGGACTTTCATATACTACCTTTGATATGGAGTTTGAGGGAGAGCCTGTATTTAATGTTTCAAAGAAAGATGATGTAACTACAGCAACAGCTACCTTCAATGTGAAAGTCACCAATACAGGAAATGTACCGGGTAAAAAGAGCGTACAGATCTATGGTCAGGCTCCTTATGAGCGGGGCGGAATCGAAAAGAGTGCCATCGTTCTTCTTAACTACGGCAAGACCGGACTTCTTCAGCCGGGAGAGTCTGAGGTTGTATCTGTAGATGTTGATCTTCAGTACATTGCTACATATGACAGCTCTTACGACAACGGAGACGGAACTTACGGATCATATATCGTGGATCCCGGAACATATTACTTCGCATTTGGTAACGGGGCTCATGACGCACTCAACAACATCATGGCTTCACAGGGCGTAGCAGCAGAGAACCTTGTTGGAGAGGCTAATGCTGACTATGCATTCAGCACAGAGATAACAGAGGATACACTTTCAAGAACAGCCTTTGCTTACAGTAAAACGGGCACAAAGATTTCTGATCAGCTTGACTATGCAGACTGGAATCATTTCCAGGAGGGTGAAGTTACTTACTTAAGCCGTGCAGACTGGAATGGAACTTATCCCAAGACATACTCAGATATGACTCTTACAAGTCAGGAGATGATCGATTATCTCAATGGTAAGTACTATACAATTGCGACCGATGATGATACTTCCGGAATCGAATGGGGCAAGAAGAGTGATCTCATGTTTTATGAGATGGCAGGCCTTGACTTTGATGACGCAAAATGGGATGAACTCCTTTCCGAGATGACTCTTGAGGAGGCTCAGTACCTTGCAACCTTTGGCGGCCCAAGTATCCCGGGTGCCGAATCTATCGGAACTGTAGAAACTTATATGACAGAGAATGCCGGTAACGGTATCGCGGTTAACCTTAATGCTTCCAAGGATACAGAAGCCCCATGGAACATCAGTCCGGAAGATCCAAACGGCAACTGGCATCCTGAAGTATTCGGCAGCAGCCCTCTTACAGCAGCTTCCTTTAATCCGGACCTTGCTAAGAAGCTTGGTGAGTTTATAGGTATAGAGTCACTCTTTACAGGTATTCCTATCCTCTGGGGACCGGGACTTAATACACATCGTCATGCTTACAACGGACGTAACGGTGAGTACTATTCAGAAGATCCGATCCTTTCAGGATACACAGCAATGGAATTTGCTATCGGAGCTCTTGAATGTGGTCTGATCGCTGCACCTAAGCATTATGCATTTAATGACCAGGAGACAAACAGAGCGGGCGTTGCTCCGTTTATGACAGAGCAGCGTGCAAGAGAAGTAGAACTTAGAGCATACCAGATCGCTTTTGAAGCAACCAAGTATGATACAGAGGATAATGATGCAGGAATGAGAGGTCTTATGATCTCCTTCTCCAAGATCGGACCGGTTGAGTGTACTGTAAGTACAGGTCTTATGACAGAAATCCTTAAGAACGAATGGGGATTCAAGGGTTATGCAGTAACAGATATCTATGATGACTTTGATCTCTACGGATCGGTTCTTACATCGGGAACAACCTGCTATGACACAAGAGGTATGTCGGGATTCTACGCAGATACAACTCTTACCAGCCCAAGATTTGCTAACCAGGCAGATGGCTCAGCTATCAGCGCAGCAGTCTTTGCAGGCGATGCCAATGCTCAGCA
Organism: Oribacterium sp. FC2011; assembly: GCF_000701645.1. Classification (NCBI taxonomy): domain Bacteria; kingdom Bacillati; phylum Bacillota; class Clostridia; order Lachnospirales; family Lachnospiraceae; genus Oribacterium; species Oribacterium sp. FC2011. Next base: position 30,246 of record NZ_JNJM01000021.1, on the reverse strand, counting down.
GGCTGTTAAAGAGTCAGCACATAACGTACTGTATGCGATCGCAGCAAGTAACCTTATGAACAGATATAATGAGACAACTCATGTTGTTAAGCTGAACACATGGTGGAGAACAGCTTATCATTCTGCGATCGCTGTAACAGGTCTTTTAACAGCAGTATTTGCGATCCTGTTCGTACTCTCCAAGAGAAAAGAAAAGGAGGATTGAAGATGTCAGATTTTATGAAAAAACAGAGCGTGGGAGCATACTTCAATGTAATTGCTGCCATCCTTGGAATAGTTGGTATCATTGCTGCCTGCGTATGCAGCAGTATGACTGTGACTTATGCCCTTGGAAACCTGGGAATTATCATCGTGCAGGGTGTTTTGGGAATCGTCCTTGCCTGTGCAGCCGTAGTACTTCCCAATATCTTCGGAAACCACGATATCTGCAGTACTATTGCAGTTTGTGTTTCCATCGCGCTGTTTACAGCAGCTTTCGGACAGGTTCTCTCAGAGAGGATCCTTCTGATCGCCGGACTCTTTAGCTACGACTCGGTAAATACTGTAGGCTGGCAGGTGTTTTATGTGACTGTTGTTTCGATCGCAGCCTTTATCATAGGGGCGCTTTTGATGATCATCGGAGCATTTACACGTTCAGTTAAAGAAAGATAAACGGCAAAAAGCATACGTTTATAGATGAGAGATAAAGAGGCGATAGTTTTGTGAAATATTCACAAAACTATCGCCTCTATTATGTTAAAACTATAAAATTCAACAATATATTATTGACATGGCAGTGATAGCTTGGTAGCATATTGTTATTACATGAAACGCGTTTCAGAAACCCGTTTCAGAGAAGATTTTTTTATGAAAGAGTTGCCTGACGAAAACACCGTCAGGTACTCCCGGGTCAGGTAAGAAGACCTTCCGGTTGCCTGTTCCCGAAGTGAAGTAGAAAGGAAGTGTTGTTTTGAAAATAGCTGTAGTCGGAAGCATTAACATGGATCAGACAGTTATCGCTGAGCGCATCCCGCTGAAGGGAGAGACCCTCAAGGGTTCGGAGCTTCATTACATCCCGGGCGGAAAGGGTGCCAATCAGGCGGTAGCCATGGCAAGACTTGGCGCGGAAGTTTCCATGTTTGGATGTGTGGGTAATGATTATAACGGAAGACAATTGATCGAAAATCTCAAGTCTAACGGAGTAAATACAGATAACATAAAAACAGTTGAAGGAGTTCCTACAGGAATAGCTCTTATCACGTTGGGGGACAATGACAACACCATAGTTGTTGTGGCCGGGGCAAACGCCTGTGCAGACAAGGCCTATGTTGATTCCATAAGAGAAGAGCTTGTGAAATTTGATATGGTGGTTCTCCAGCATGAGATCCCGCTTGAAGCTGTTCATTATGTTGTAGATATCTGTGCAAAAGAGAATATTCCTACAGTACTTAATCCTGCTCCTGCAGCAGAGGTTCCTAAGGAAATAGTTGATAAGGTAACCTACCTTACTCCGAATGAACATGAAGCGGTACTGATCTTTGGAAATGAAAAATCAGAAGAGGAGCTTTTGAGGGAGTATCCTGAGAAGCTTATCATCACAAAGGGAAGCAAGGGCGTTGCAACCTGTCTTAAGTCAGGCGAGATACTGAATGTTCCCTGCAGAAAGAGCAAGGTGGTTGACACCACCGGCGCGGGCGATACCTTAAACGGCGCTTTCGCTGTAAGGATTGCAGATAAAGCTTCAATGAAGGAAGCATTAACCTATGCAAACACCGCAGCAGGTCTTTCCATCGAGAAGATGGGTGCCCAGGGTGGAATGCCTACAGCAAAGGAAGTAGAAGCTGAATTGGAGGTTTAAGATGAAAAAGAATGGAATACTAAACAGTGATATATCCCGGGTTCTTTCATATATGGGACATACAGATCAGATCTGCATCGGAGACTGCGGTCTTCCGATTCCTGACGGCGTTGAGAGGATCGATCTTTCAGTAAAGTTCGGGATGCCGAGATTTATGGAGGTGCTTAATGAAGTTGGTGCTGACATGAAGATCGAAAAGGTGATCTTTGCAGAAGAGATCAAAACCATGAACCCTGAAGTGCACAAGGAAGTGCTTAATTTTTTGGAGAAAAATGAAACGGGTTTCAAAATCGAGATCGAATATGTTCCCCATACAAAATTAAAAGAGCTTACAAATAACAGTAAAGCAGTGATTCGTACCGGAGAGACAACTCCTTACGCAAACATCATCCTTCAGTCAGGCTGTATATTTGGTTGATAACAGGAGCAGATAATGAATATAAAAATGAGTGGCATCAATAAAGCCTTCGGCGGAAATCCGGTCTTAAGGGATGCGGGATTCGAGCTTGGCGATGGAGAAATCCACGCGCTTATGGGTGAAAACGGTGCCGGAAAATCAACATTAATGAAGATTTTAACCGGTGTTTACACTAAGGACGCCGGAGAAATATATGTAGACGGTCAGGAAGTTTGTTACAAAAATCCTCAGGAGGCAGAAAAGGCAGGAATCGTCTTCATACATCAGGAGCTGAATGTTCTCTTCGATATGACGGTTGAGGAAAACATGTTCCTCGGTAAAGAGATCACTAAGAAGTTCGGTGTTTGCGACAAGCAGGCGATGAGGGCTGAAGTAAAGAAGATACTTGATACTCTCGGTGTAAATATCAGCCCCGCAGCAAGTATGGATACCCTTTCCATAGGTCAGCAGCAGATGATCGAAATAGCAAAAGCCCTTATGGTGGATGCCAAGGTCATCATCATGGATGAGCCTACGGCAGCACTTACACAGAAGGAGACAGAGGTTCTCTTCGGGGTTGTGAGAAGCCTTAGGGAAAAGGGCGTATCCATCGTTTATATCTCTCACAGAATGGAAGAGATTTTCGAGCTTTGCGACAGGATCACCATCCTTCGTGACGGTCAGTACATCGGCACCAGAGAGATCAGCAAGACTGATATGACTGAAGTTGTCAAGATGATGATCGGCAGAGAGATAGGTGAGAGATATCCGGAAAGAGATGTGAAGATCGGAGACATTGCCTTCGAGGTTAAAAATCTTAACTGTCCCGGAGTTTTCTCAGATATAAGTTTCCAGGTCAGAGCCGGAGAGGTTCTCGGCGTTGCGGGTCTCATGGGTGCCGGACGTACAGAGATCATGCAGTCAATATTCGGAAATATGCCAAATGTTACGGGACAGATTTTTGTGGAAGGAAAAGAGGTCCACAATAAGAATCCGGAGCAGGCTATGAAGAACGGCATCGGTTTCATCACTGAGGACAGAAAGACAGAAGGTCTGATGCTTGAAGAAAGCATTATGAAAAATATAGCCATAACCAATCTCGGCAGGATTTCAAAAAACGGAGTTCTGAATAAGAAGAGCGAAATGGATATGGTTAAGGCTGGCATTGAAGAGCTTCATATCAAGTGCACAGGTCCTGATCACTACTGTAATAAATTGAGCGGTGGTAATCAGCAGAAGGTTGTATTTGCGAAATGGATATTCACAGATCCAAAGGTACTTATACTGGACGAGCCCACAAGAGGCGTGGATATAGGTGCAAAAAAGGAAATCTACTCTATAATTAATAACCTTGCCGCACAGGGAGTGGCGATCATTATGGTTTCCTCAGAGCTTCCTGAAGTTCTGGGAATGTCCGACAGGATAATGGTTATTACAGAAGGAAAAATCGGCGGATTTATAGACAGGCAGGATGCCAACCAGGAAAATGTCATGATTCTCGCCACAGGAGGCCAAAACGATGGAAAGTAATAAATTAATGAATAAAATTCAGGATCTGGGAGCACTTATAGCACTTATAGCGCTGGTGCTGGTCATCAGTATCATAAGCCCTCAGTTCAGAACTATAGATAACTTCTTATCTCTTGTTCGTCAGTCATCCATTAACGGATTCATAGCTTTCGGTATGACCTGTGTTATCCTTACCGGCGGAATCGATCTTTCGGTAGGTTCAACACTTGCTCTGGCAACAGCATTTTGCGCTTCCTTCATAAAAGGCGGAATGCCGGTAGGAATTGCCATGATACTTGCACTGCTTATCGGTGTAGGCTGCGGACTTGTCAGCGGAACACTGGTTACAAAGGGAAGATTACAGCCCTTCATCGCTACACTTATCACCATGACAGTGTACAGAGGTATCACTATGATCTTCATGGACGGAAAGCCGATCTCAGGACTTGGAAGCAGTTTCCTTCTTAAGTTCGTTGGTAAGGGAAGTCTTTTCGGAATCCCGTTCCCTGTAATCTTATTCGTCCTTGTATTCCTGCTTTTCTTCTTTGTGCTTCAGAAGACAGTATTCGGAAGAAGAGTCTATGCTACAGGTAGTAATGCTGAATCAGCAAAGCTTTCCGGCGTAAACATTAACAAGACAAAGCTTATCACCTATGCAATCTCAGGCGGTATGGCAGCACTTTCAGGGCTCATCCTTTTATCAAGACTTGCATCTGCACAGCCTACCCTTGGTAATGGTTATGAGCTTGATGCCATCGCATCAGTTGCCCTCGGCGGAACAAGTATGAACGGTGGACGCGGAAGAATCTGGGGAACCTTCGTAGGTGTACTCATCATTGCGGTACTTAACAATGGTCTCAATATCATGGGAGTTTCTTCATATTATCAGTCAGTTGTAAAGGGAATTGTCATTCTCATTGCGGTACTTTCAGACAGAAAGCGTTGATGGGAATTGAGAATAAAGTAAACATTTAAGCAATAACGGAGGAGAAAAAAATGAAGCTTAAAAATTTATTCACAGTAGCAGTAGCGGGTATTATGGCAATGTCAGTTGTAGGCTGCGGTTCTGCAGTATCAGTTGACGGAGAGAAGAAGGCAGAGGCTACAACAGAGGCTGCAAAGGCAGAGGCCGGAACTGAGGCCGCAAAGACAGAGACAGAAGCTGCAAAGGCAGAGGCAACAGCAGAAGGTTCTGGCACAATAGGTTTATCACTTTCAACCCTTAACAATCCTTTCTTCGTAACCTTACAGGAAGGTGCTCAGGCTAAGGCTGACGAGCTTGGAATGGAGCTTATCGTTGTTGATGCAGGTGATGATTCTGCTAAGCAGGCAAGTGATATCGAGGATCTTATCTCAAAGAATATTTCAGTTCTTATCGTTAACCCTGTTGATTCTGATGCAGTTGCACCTTCAGTTGAGGATGCTATCGCAAAGGATATCAAGGTTGTTGCAGTAGACAGAATGGTAAATGGCGTTGACGTTGATTGTTCTATCGCATCAGATAACGTAGCAGGTGCTCAGATGGCAGCTGACTATATCGTAGAGCTCGTTGGTGAAGGCGCAAAGGTTGCTGAGCTTCAGGGTGTAAACGGTGCTTCTGCTACTATCGACAGAGGTGAGGGTTTCCACAAGGTAGCTGATGAGAAGCTTGACGTTGTAGCGAGCCAGACAGCAAACTTCAACAGAGCTGAGGGTATGTCAGTTATGGAGAACATTCTTCAGGCTAATGCTGATGTTCAGGCTGTATTCGCTCACAATGACGAGATGGCTCTCGGTGCAGTTGAGGCTGTCAGCGGCAAGGATATCGTAATTGCAGGTTTCGATGCTACAGATGATGCTATCGCAGCAGTTAAGGAAGGAACAATGGCTTGCACAGTTGCTCAGAAGCCTGACCTTATGGGTGCAACAGCTGTTGAGACAGCTCAGAAGCTTATGAACGGTGAGACAGTTGAGAAGTCAATGCCTGTAGAAGTTATGCTTGTTACTAAGGAAAACGCATAAAAATGTGATAGAATCGTGGAGAGAGTAGCACAAAATGATTCGGTGTCAGCTTTTGACACGCACATGAAGACAAACGGAGAAGGACAAGATGGCTACGATACGTGAGGTTGCAAAGCTGGCAGGAGTTTCTCCTGCCACAGTTTCCAGGGTAATGAATGGAACTGCAAATGTTGATGATGATAAAAAGAACCGGGTTCTGGAAGCTATTGAAAAAACAGGTTTTCAGCCAAACCAGCTGGCCAGGGCCCTGTTCAAGAATTCCTCACGGCTTGTGGGACTTATAGTTCCCAACATCGATAACCCTTTCTTCAGTGAGCTTGCCCGAAAGATAGAGGAAGAAGCATTTAAACGCGGTTATCAAATTGTGCTTTGCAGCTCAGGTAACAACAGCGACAAAGAGCTAAGCAATATCAGGATGCTGAGTCGCATGAAAGCGGATGGCATCATCCTTATCACAAACGGAGAGCATACCGGAAAGATGATAAAAGAAACAGATCTTCCGGTGGTGGTTGTGGATCGTCATATGACAGATGGAGGCGAGATCGCCTACATTGAATCCGATCATTATACCGGTGGTGTTCTGGCAACGGAGCATTTATATGAATGTGGCTGCCGTAAGATTGTGTGTCTCCGGGGACCGCAGGAATACGCCAGTGGCAGGCTGCGTTTCAAGGGCTATCAGGATGTATGCAGGAAATATAAGCTGGAGGAGATGTATATCGATACAGCTTATACCTTCGAAGCAGGTTTGAAATCAGCAGAGTTTCTTCTGGAAAAGTATCCCGAGGCGGACGGAATATTCGCCGCCAATGATATAGTGGCTATATCTACATATAAGGTTCTGAAGAATCATAAGATAAAGGTTCCTAAGGATGTAAAGCTTGTAGGCTTTGACGACATCAGGTTCAGTTCCCTGATGACACCGGAGCTTACAACCATAAGGCAGCCCATTGGAAAAATGGGAGAGCTGGCAGTAGATATAATCTGTAATTACGCGGAAGGAAAGCCCTATGATGAGGCCTGTATCCTGGGAGTGGAACTGATTAAAAGGGAAACCACAAAATAAATATAGTAGTGGGATCGACTTCATACGATTCCTGAAAAATGTGAAAAAAGAGGCATCTAATCTAAAATCAGATTAGATGCCTTTCATAGTTTTAACGAAAATCCGCCGGGGACGGAACCGTTCCCGGCGGATTTGGAAGTCTCATGTATTGCTGTAATATGCGCAGATTATAATTCAGGTATGTTTCTACCCATCAACCTACAGCTCCGGTGCCATTACCTGTGTAAAGGAGTCTTCCGCCGGAGCGTCTCTTAAATATGAGCTTTCCTGAGGAAGTCCAACCTGAGGTTCTCCATTCAAGCGTTATAGTATCTTTTCCGTTATAGGTCATATCATACCATTTATCGGAGATGGTACTTCTGCAGCCCCATTTATAACCGTCGGCGGAACCGATCTTAAGTGAATCACCATTAGGATTAGCAGAATCATAGAGACTGTATGGTGTTCCGGAACTCATGTACAGACCAAAATCCATGGAACCTATATAAGCATCACCCGGGTCAACTTCAACCCAAAGATCTACTCTTTTATCTTTGCTGTATCCCGACTGATCCCTGTTGTCCCAGTTTCCGTCGATGGTGTAATACTCGCCGGAATCATTGTAATTGCCCTGCTTACCCTTAGAAGGATCGTATTCTCCATTTTCATCAACATAATATCCATCCGGTGTCCAGGTGCTGGTGAGCATTGTGCCGTCGGAACCAAGGTAGTAGTCTCCTACCCATTGATTTTTAGCTGCGGCACCGCTGTTTGTGAGGTAATACCAGTTCCAACCGTTATTGTACCATTCATTGGATTTCATCCATCCATGACTGTCAAATGCGTACAACTCATCGTCAATTTCATACATTCCGTTTGCCAGATAGGATCCGTCCGAAAATCCGTACCACCATCCGTAATCACCCTGTATCCAATCTCCGGTGCGGGCTAAAGAAGTCAGACTGAACATGATCACGAGTAATCCTGTCAGCCCAAGTGTCATCAATGTCTTTTTTAACTTCATCAGTAACCTCCTTTTTGAAAAATTCTCACATATCACGATCGTTGTTCGGCAGAATATTCCACTAAACATACACTAATAAAAAATATATTCTTATTATACCAAAAATTCGAACTAAATATAGCTAAAAATCCGTTATTTAATAAGATTTGTACAGACACTAGGTTTATGCCTCAAATTATGGTAAACTTATGCCTTAGTACTTTAAAGCAGAGGTGTGTGAAAGTGGAACTTATAAGTAAAATTTCAAGTGAGCTAAATAGTATAGTCTGGGGAGTGCCAACCCTTATCCTTTTGGTAGGTACCGGAATATATTTCACGGTCAGACTGGGATTCATTCAGTTTACAAAATTTGGATATGTAATGAAAAACACTCTCGGAAGACTTTTTGAAAAGAGGTCCAGTGAGAGTGGTACACTTACTCCCATCCAGGCTCTGACAACGGCTCTTGCGGGAACGGTGGGTACCGGAAATATCGCAGGTGTTGCGGGCGCCATAGCCATGGGCGGTCCCGGAGCTATATTCTGGATGTGGGTAGCAGCGATTTTCGGAATGTGTACAAAATATGCCGAGATAGTTCTTTCTGTTCATTATCGTGAGAAGAACGAAGCAGGAGATTATGTAGGCGGTCCTATGTATTATATAAAGAACGGTCTCGGAGAAAAGTGGAAGTGGTTAGGCATCCTGTTCTCCGCTTTCGGAGCCATAGCTTCCCTGGGAATCGGTAATATGACTCAGATCAATACCATCGCAACTTCCATAGGATCTGTATTCAAGTCCTTTGATCCTGAAATCTCAGGTGATAACCTGCAGAGGATCTACATGATCATCGGAATAACCGGAGCGATCCTTACAGTTCTGGTTCTCTTCGGTGGTATGAAGAGAATAGGTAATGTTACTGAAAAGCTTGTTCCCATCATGGCTTTGGTTTACATCATCGTTTCCGTAATCGTTGTTATCACTCATATCGGAAGTCTGGGTGAAGTTTTTTCAAAGATAGTTACAGGCGCATTTTCTCCATCAGCTATAAGCGGAGGTCTCCTGGGGGTTACTATCCAGCAGGCAGCAAAGGCAGGCTTCGGACGAGGCATTTTCTCCAACGAGGCAGGTCTCGGTACAGCGGCTATAGCACATGCGGCTTCCGACGTTGACCATCCGGTTCATCAGGCTATTTACGGTATATTTGAAGTATTCATGGACACCATTGTTATCTGTACACTTACAGCGGTTGCCATCCTTATCTCCGGATGTGCAGACAACTTTTACGGTAAGTCCGCCGGTACAGATCTGACCATCATGGCCTTCAGTACAACATTTGGTGATAAATGGGCATCTATCATTATTGCCTCCTGCATCACTCTTTTTGCATTTTCAACCTTACTCTCCTGGAGCCTTTACGGTTCAAGATGCCTTGAGTTCTTATTCGGTACAAAGGCCATCATCGTATACCAGGCAATTTATGTTATATTCATAGTTGTGGGCTCCACAGTTCAGCTTAGCCTTGTATGGGAGATTGCAGACACCACCAACGGACTTATGGCGGTACCAAACCTTATTGCGATTCTGATAATGTCTCCAAAGGTTATTTCTCTCACCAAAGAGCATTTTCAAGCGATAAAGTAACAAAAGATTTCCGGTTTAAACATTTTAAACAACTTTACTGCGTGGCAGGTGGAAAGAATTCCGCCTGCCACGCTTGATTTTATTTATTAATGCTGTTTTTTTAGCCGAAGTAAGTGATATACGGATTTATGTCCGGTCGACTGCCTGATCATGTTTCAGACATCGAAAAGTTTTTCCGGGGGATGCATTATGAAGATTAAAAAATCAGTATTCATAGTTCTCATATTTTCTATGATTTTGCTCAGCGCCTGCGGCTCGAACAAAAAAACTAAAACCTCATCAAAAAAGCAGAAGGAAGTCATTGCAAAAGTCGAGACTGAGGCTGCAGATGAAGAAGAAAATGAAGCGCTGATAGGGGAAGAGGCGCTTAAAAATGCTCTCAGAAAGAGACTTGAACGATGTCTCGGTATAGAAGGTGCTTCGGGAGCTTCTCTTAAAACTTTACACCAATCGGTTCAGCTTCTTAAATTAACAAGAGACGGCGATTATTCATTGAACATCGTTACTCCTGTTGTCCAGGAGTTTTATGACTCATTAAGTGCGGATGACCAGAAAGATTTTCTGAAGACCTGGGGAGGAATCGATTACTATACAGATACCATTCTCAATGATTTTTTCTCAATAAGCGGAATGCTTGAGGATGCCGGAGATCTGGAAATAGGAAAAGAGATTTCCTATGATGACCAAATGAAGGATAAGTGGGCGATAGTGCGTCAGGGAATAACAGGTGTATTGCCTGAAGCTGTGCCTGAAACAGAAGAAAGCAGTAAAACGGATGAGAGCACCGCTTCCGATGGCAGCATTATTTCCCAGGAAACTGATGCCGATGGCAATATCATATTGAAAGAAACTGATGCTGATGGAAATGTTCTGCTGACGGAAACTGACGCCGAGGGTAATGTTGTATCGAGGGAAACAGATGAAGGCCAGGGAGCCATCACTGCCGGAACCGATGAAAACAAAAAAACCGGAAAGACAGAAAAACAAAGAGAAACAGATGATGAAGATGAGACAGAGGGTGGAAACAGGCCTAGAAATAATAACAGGAATACGAACATAAACAATCCTGTTGTTGTAGTGACAGAAACAGTAGAAGAGACACAGGAAGAGACATACGAAGAAGAGACCTATGAGGAAGAGACAGAGCCTACCGTCAATTACCCAACACTCGGTGATTATTCAGAGACTACTGCGCCTGAATTTGGTCCAACCATTGGAGCTGCCTCTGCGGATACCTATACCAATACTTATTCCAATACCTATGCCAATACCTCCGCGGATACATTCACGAATGTGGTTATAGTTTCGGTGGATGAAAAACTGGATCCCGCCGAGCTAGGAGGTCTGTCCTCGAAATATGATCTCAGGCTGATGTATGATTATCAGAACTTTGATAAGTATGCATTTTCCTGCGACAGCGTCAGCAATCAGGAACAGATGGATTTTATGATGTCAATGCTTAAATCCGAGAACCACATCACTTCCGTTTTGCAGGACAGCAGTGTGCAGCTTCATTGAGACAGGAATAGTCATTGTTTTAACCATTCATTTTGAATTGAGAGGAGTTATATTGTATCCTTATAGGTAAGGAAATGACACAAGTTTATCGTTGGCAGGAGGGGTTCACATTATGAAGATGAAAGACAAGGTCATAAAAGGGCTTTGGATCATTTTGATAGTGATATGCCTTTGTTCTTTTATTGTGTATAAAAAAGGTTTAAATGCCAAAGAAATAGCCATTGCTGCCCATAGCAGGTTTGCTGAAGATATTGAAACGGTGGCAGCGGCAGAGGTTCAGGAGGATACCTATAATGGAACCATCGGAACCATGGATAGTTTTGACTTCATATCCCGGGTTAATGGCAGGGTATATGGACTTTATGTAAAGTCAGGAGATGAAGTAAAAAGAGGTGAGCCCATACTCCTTATCGATAACAGAGATGAGGCTAAGAAGTTAAAGAAAGCCTGGGATGAAGCTGTCGGACTGATCGAACCGGCTAAAGAAAAAGCCCTTGAGGCAGCTGATGAACTTAAGAGGATCACTCCTTTGTACAATAAGGGAGAAGTGGAGCCGGAAGTTTATAAGCAACAGGCGGAAGAATTGAATCGCCGGACGGAGGAGCTTTCGGAGATTATAAAGAACTCAGATACGGCAAAGATAAAATATGATATAGCTGTAGTTAACAGTTTTATTACAGCTCCGGCTGATGGGGTTATCGTCAATCTTAATCTTAAACAAAAAGAAGATATTTCCGGTGGATCAATACTTTGCGAGATTACTGAAACCGATATAAAATATATAGAGTTCTCAGTGAAAGAGCATATGATTTATGATATTTTTCTCGGGGAACAGGTGACTGTGACTGCCGATGAAGTGGGACACAGAGGCAATGTCATTGAAATAGATCGTGCAGGGGATGCATCAAATCTTCACAGGGTCAGAGCGATCATCTACGATCCCGGAGAACTAAAGGATGATCAAACCGCTGAAGTCAGATTCGGTTATAATGACGATAAAAGTAATGAAGAGACGCTTAGTGAAGCAGAAAGCTTGAGTGTGGCCGGGTAGCCATTTAGGAGAAATCATTATGGATCATATCTTTTCCGGAAAACGATATCAGGATGCATTACAGTTTGCATCCCATGCTCACAGAAAACAAATGCGGAAAGGTTCGGATGTGCCTTATATCATTCACCCAATCGAGTGTTCTATGATCGTAGCTTCTATCACAGAGGATGAGGATGTTATCATAGCGGCACTGCTTCATGATGTAATAGAGGATACGGATTATGGCTATGAGGATATAAAAATCCGTTACGGGAAAAGAGTTGCGGACCTGGTTCAAAATGAAACTGAGAACAAAAGAAATGATCAGCCCCGTGAGAGTACCTGGGTCATAAGGAAGAAGGAAACCATCGATCACATCGAACAGGCGGAATATGAGACGAAGCTTATTTGTCTCGGAGACAAGCTTTCCAATATACGTGCCTCCGTCAGGGATTATGAAAGTGACCGTGACTCTTTCTGGGATCGTTTCAATCAGTCTGATCCGGTATTTCAGGGGTGGTACTACCAGACCCTGAGGGATATTCTGGCAAAGGACTTTTCAGACAGCGACGCCTGGAAAGAATATGATGAACTCTGCAGTAAGTTGTTTGGAAACCTGGATCTCAGGGAGATAGAAAAGAAAATATCCGATTAACCTGCAAAGGGAAACGTTTAACCGGCGGATCCCTTTTTTGCTTTTAGAGAATCTCCGTAATACCATCTCGACTTTCTTACGTGTTTAGTGCAATAATATGCTTATCGATTTTCAGGAGGAATTCAGCTTGACTTTAAAAGAATTGGAAAAAGGAAAAACAGCCACTATCGAAAGCATAGGTGGAGAAGGTGCCTTACGTCAGCATTTTCTTGACATGGGACTTATACCGGGAGTGGATGTGACACTTATAAAGTTTGCACCCATGGGAGATCCCATGGAGCTTAGGATAGCCGGCTATGAACTGACAATAAGACTTTCGGACGCGGATAAGATAGAAATCAGAGATGTGAGAAGCGGAGGAAGTCCGGAACCGGATGGGAAGCCGGATTCATATAAGGATATCCCGCACCCGTCTCTCGGCGAAGAAGCTGATAAACCTGAATACTATGTTGAACATAAGAAGAAAGAGGCAAGAACCGGAAAGCTTACATTTGCACTTGTAGGTAATCAGAACTGCGGAAAGACGACATTGTTTAACCAGCTCACGGGAGCAAATCAGCACGTGGGCAATTTTCCCGGAGTTACAGTAGACAGAAAGAGCGGCCCCATAAAGGGGTATCCCGACACGGAAGTCGTGGACCTTCCCGGAATATATTCTCTTTCGCCCTATACAAGTGAGGAAGTGGTCTCCAGGCAGTTTGTTCTGGAGGAAAAGCCTTCAGCCATCATCAATATCGTTGATGCCACAAACATTGAGCGGAACATGTACCTGACCATGCAGCTTATGGAACTGGATATACCTATGGTCATCGCCCTCAATATGATGGATGAGGTGGCGGGTAACGGAGGTACGGTTAATGTCAACCTTCTGGAGCAGCTTATGCAGGTGCCGGTCATACCCATTTCCGCAGCGAAAAATCAGGGCATTAAAGAGCTCATAGAGCATTCTGTACATATAGCGAGATATAATGAAAAACCCGGCAGGAAGGACTTCTGCGGGAAGGATGATCATGGCGGTGCCGTGCATCGTGCCATTCATGCCGTTATGAGCATGATAGAGGATCATTCGGAAAAAGCAGAGATACCGATCCGTTTTGCTGCAAGCAAGATGATAGAGGGAGACAAGCTGGTTAAGGATGCTCTGGGGCTGCATGAACATGATGCAGCAGCTCTTGAAAATATCGTTTCACAGATGGAAGAGGAACGTGGTCTCGACAGGGCAGCAGCCATTGCAGACATGCGTTTCACTTTCATTTACAGAATCTGCAGGCAGACGGTGGTCAAACCTCATGAAAGTAAGGAACACACCAGAAGCCGGAAGCTGGATGAATTTTTTACCGGAAAGTGGACTGCCATACCGGCATTCATAATTATAATGGGTCTGGTCTTTTTCCTGACTTTTAACGTGATAGGAGCCTTCTTCCAGGGAATTCTGGAGGTGCTTATAGGAAACATTACAGAGATAGTGGATTCAGCTCTGACTTCTGCCAATGTCTCCGCCCCTATTCATTCGCTTGTTATTGACGCTATATTTGAGGGTGTAGGCTCGGTGCTTAGCTTTCTTCCTATCATTGTGGTGCTTTACTTCTTTTTGTCTATGCTTGAAGACAGCGGCTATATGGCGAGAGTCGCGTTCTTTATGGATAAGCTTTTGCGAAAACTGGGACTATCCGGCAGAAGTATCGTCCCGATGCTGATAGGCTTCGGCTGCAGTGTTCCTGCCATCATGGCTGCGAGAACCCTGCCCTCCGACAGAGACCGAAAGATGACGAGACTTCTGATACCTTTTATGAGCTGCAGTGCAAAGATGCCAATCTATGCTTTCTTTGCGGCGGCATTTTTTCCGAAATATGCGGCTGTCGTGACTATAGCTCTTTATCTTATCGGTATAGTCATGTCTATAGTTGTGGCTCTGATCGGAAAGAAAACATTGTTTTCCGGAGAAGCGGTTCCTTTTGTTATGGAGCTTCCCAACTACAGACTTCCGGGACTTAAAAATGTTGTAATGCTTATGTGGGATAAGGCAAAGGATTTCCTTCAGAGAGCCTTTACGGTTATCTTTCTCGGAACCATCGCTGTATGGTTTTTAAAGAATTTTGATCTCGGATTTAACCTTGTAACGGATTCCGAAAAGAGCATACTTGCGGTACTTGCCGGAGGCATCGCGCCATTATTCGCGCCGCTCGGGTTCGGAAACTGGAAGATAGTGACATCCCTCATCTCAGGTTTCCTTGCGAAGGAGAGTGTGGTCTCCATGCTTACTGTGCTTTATGGTGGAACTTCCGGACTAAGGGCGGAATTAAGCGGCCTGACAGCCTTTGTATTTCTTGTTTTTTGTCTTCTTTATACTCCATGTGTTGCGGCTATTGCGTCTGTAAAACAGGAGTCCGGAGGAAGAGCAGCAATTATTACAGTTTTTTTCCAATGCTTCGTTGCATGGGTGGTGGCTTTCATAGTCAGGCTTCTGGGACTTGCCTTAGGATTTGTTTAAATCAGATGTGGTGTTATGGCGTATAACGACAATAGAAAGAATAAATACAGAAACGATAAATACATAAAAAAATCAGGGAAGACAAGTTTTATCACCTGGCTGGTGATAGCCATTGCGGTTATATATACCACATTTTTGCAATCCCATCCGGGAAATGTTAAGCCCGAGACAGTTAAACCGGAAACAGTTAAGACTGAATCTGTCTATGAGATACCGGAATATTCCGGAGAAACCTATGCGGTCATAAATGATAATGTTCCCTTTTTTACAGCGGATGATATGACCACAGAGGCTTTTGAAACCTACAGTGATTTTGATTCCCTGGGGCGTTGCGGTGTGGCCTATGCCAATGCCTGCCGTGAGCTGATGCCCAGAAAGAAGCGCGGCGATATATCCCATATAAAGCCTACAGGATGGGTACAGAGGAAATATCCGGGGATAGTGGATTCGGATCCGCCATATCTTTATAACAGAAGTCATTTGATTGCTTATTCACTGACTGCGGAGAATGACAATGAGAGAAATCTCATTACCGGCACAAGATACATGAACTATGATGGTATGCGTCCCTTTGAAGAAATGGTTGTGGAATATATTGACGAGACCGATAATCATGTTCTATATAGAGTTACACCCATGTTCGCGGGAGACAATCTGCTTGCTGACGGAGTGCTGATGGAGGCATTATCCGTAGAAGACGGCGGGAAGGGCATATGCTTTTGTGTGTACTGCTACAATGTTCAGCCCGGAATAGAAATCGATTACAGCACGGGGGAAAACCGGAAAATAAAGTAGTCCGGATACTTGAAATCCGATGAATATAAGACGGTTTGACCGGTTAAAACAAATAAAAAATAATTTTGAAATATTCTAAAAATAAAAAGCAACTTTTTGTTGACAATGCCGCTTAAGTTTTGTATCATAACACTCGCGTCACCGATAAGGTGATTGCGAAAAGCAATTGCGGGTGTAGTTCAATGGTAGAATGTCAGCCTTCCAAGCTGAACATGTGGGTTCGATTCCCATCACCCGCTTAGCTGCCCAGATAGCTCAGTTGGTAGAGCAGAGGACTGAAAATCCTCGTGTCACTGGTTCGATTCCGGTTCTGGGCATCCAAGATGATAAAGACAGCGATAACATTCACACTGAAACTGATCATCTTTTGTATAGTGTTTCGTTCTTCACAGAAATGAAAGTTGAACGGACATTAATAATGCGCGAGTAGTAGAGTGGTACTACGTCGCCTTGCCAAGGCGAAGATCGCGGGTTCGATCCCCGTCTCGCGCTCGTTACTTAGTTAAGGAATCGTTGAGAAATCAATGATTCCTTTTCTTTTAGTTTTTGCTTTTTTTTATAAAGGATTACGGCTTTTCTGTTTTTGTCTGTTACTATATTGATAGAAAAATATTGGAGGAAATACCGATGATAAATTCAAAAGTAAAGGAATTTCTTGAAATAAAGGGATTTGGCGACAGACTTACGGAACACCCGGAGACAATAGATACTGTAGAGCACGCTGCTCAACAGATCGGATGCACAGAAGCTGAAATTGATCCAGCCGTTTTTTTTAAAGGTAAACCGCGAGTTTACCTTTTTTTATTTGCAAAAATGTATCATTAAGACAACAGATAAGAAATGCCTCGCTGCAGAGGGGCAGAAATAATATACAGAGATATGCAGGAGGTAGCAGAATGAGTAAAGGTTATACAGAGATAGTTTACATTTTGGACAGAAGCGGATCTATGGGAGGTCTTGAGGCAGATACAATCGGCGGGTTCAATGCCATGATGGAAAAGCAGAAGAAGACAGGGGAGAAGGCATTGGTCTCCACAGTTCTTTTCGATGACCTGAGTGAAGTGATACATGACAGAGTTCCGATTGAAAAGATAGAGAAGATGACAGACAAGCAGTATTATGTCAGAGGATGCACGGCTCTTCTTGATGCAGTAGGCGGTGCGATCCACCATATCGGTAATGTTCACAAATATATAAGACCTGAAGACAGACCTGATAATACTATCGTTGTTATCACCACTGACGGAATGGAGAATGCAAGCTCCCGGTATTCAAGGGAGGAAGTTGAAAAAATGGTGAAACATCAGCAGGAGAAGTATGGTTGGGAATTTATTTTCATCGGTGCCAATATAGATGCCTATGCGGAAGCACAAAAGTTTGGCATCCGTAAGGAGCGAGCAGTAAATTACGTATGTGATGAACTTGGTACCGCTAATGTCTTTTCCGGTATTTCCAAGGCTGTATGCTCGGTAATGATGGCCCCCAGTGCTGCAAAGGCAGGTGAATGTCTCGATGAAAGTGACTGGCATGAAGAAATCAATGTAGATTTCAGGAAACGTGGCAAGGTTCAGGGAAGGAGATAACTCTAAATTGCGTCATGACGCAAAAAATGGTAATAGAGAAATGATGAGGGATATGTAATAATGGGAATGAAGTAAAGATCCGTTGCTACAGTCATCTCAGTGCACGGAGAATCAGAGATTCATGGTATAAGGTTTAAAAACTCAATGTTGTACGGGAGGATATCATCATGACTTTTCTTGGAAATCTTATATGGCTTATATGTGGAGGCCTTTTGAGCGCCATCGGCTGGTGGTTGGCAGGACTTCTTTGGTGTATTACTATCATAGGAATACCGGTGGGGATGCAATGCTTCAAGCTTTCAACATTATCACTTTGTCCTTTTGGTAAAGAAATAGTAAATGGTGGAGGAGCAGGTTCGTTTCTTCTAAATGTTCTTTGGTTCTTTTTATCAGGCCTTGAACTTGCTTTGGGAAATTTTCTGATTGGCTGTTTTCTGTGCGTCACCATCATTGGAATCCCATTTGGTCTTCAGTTCTTTAAGATAGCAAGGCTGAGCCTTTGCCCGTTTGGAGCAAGTATAGTGAATATAAGATAAGATTACTTTAGCCGTCAGGGTCAGACATTTTGGGTCTGACCCTTTTTTTGGGCAAAAAATACCGGTTGATCAACAATCAGGTAAAATCTATGCAGCATAGAAAATACTCTTCTTTGTTGCTAAAAATCAATAAAGCGTTGAATTAAGAACATACGTATGGTACAATGCATATACATTGATGAGTATCCCGGGGCTTCGCACGCTGAAAGAGGTTATACATGAGAAATATAGGTGAGGTAATAGCACGTAACCGAAGAAGAAAGAAACTGTCCCAGAAGGAGCTGGCTAAACTTCTTGGCGAATATGATATCGCCATTAAGAATGCCGGTATCAGTGCATGGGAGAAAGGAAACAGTACACCCAATGCAGAGGCGCTTTTGGTACTGTGTAAGATCCTTGAAATATACGATATATATACGGAATTTATTGGGGAGAATCCTTTAGATCCTTTTATAGAGCTTAATGAAGAAGGTATACAGAAGGTTCTTGATTATATTGATCTTTTAGAAAAGTCCGGTGATTATAAAAAACTGCCGGAGGGAGTTATCCCTATGCCTGTCCGGTATATGAAGGTTGCGCTTACACGTGCATCTGCCGGTACCGGAAACTTCCTTGATGAAGAAAATTTTGAAGTGATGGAGATAAGGGAACCGGTTCCTGATAAAGCTGATTTTGGCGTTTATATCGCCGGTGACAGTATGGAACCCAGGTTTCACGACGGAGAACTTGTCTGGATTGAGCAGAGGGAAAATCTCGAATCCGGTGATATAGGTCTTTTCTTTTTCGATGATATGACCTACATAAAAAAGTACGTGTCCAATAAGCTTGGGACATTCCTTGTATCTCTGAATGCAAAGTATAAACCCATAAAGATAGATGAATTCAGTACCTTCAGGATTTTCGGAAAGCTTGCGGAGCGATGAGTGTTTACATCGCCATAGATATGAAAAGCTTTTATGCATCAGTGGAATGTGTCGCCAGAGGACTGGATCCTCTGAAAGCAAAGCTGTTGGTAGCGGATGCCACAAGATCGGATCAGACTATCTGTCTTGCAGTATCTCCTGCCCTGAAAGCTATAGGTGTTCCGAGCAGACCGAGGCTTTTTGAGGCAAAGCGGGCCATCAGAAAATATGAGCAGACGTATCATACAAAGGTACTTTATATTACTGCAACACCACGTATGGCCGAGTACGAAAAAACCTCAGCAAAAATCTATGGGATATTCCTAAAGTATGCATCTTCTGAGGATATTCACATTTACAGTATCGATGAATGCTTCATCGATTGTACGCCATATCTTCACTTCTACGAAACGGATGCCACAAAGTCCGGACAACACCCGGCACATGTTATGGCTATGACTATGATAAGGGATGTTCTTAAGAATACCGGAATCACAGCCACAGTGGGAATAGGTACCAATTTATATCTTGCAAAAATCGCTATGGATATCGTTGCCAAGAAAGCTCCCGCAGATAAAGACGGAGTACGCATCGCTGCACTTACGGAAGATAGCTACAGGTATCTCCTTTGGGAACATAAACCTCTTACAGATTTCTGGCAGATAGGTCGTGGTAAAGCAGCAAGGCTCGAAAAAAATCACATGTACACCATGGGAGACATTGCCGAACGTTCACAGTGTGATGAAGAGTGGTTTTATAAGGTTTTCGGAATAGATGCTGAGATACTCATAGATCACGCCTGGGGTGTAGAACCTGTGACCATGTATGATATTAAACACTATAAAAGTGACAATCATTCTCTTTCCAATGGTCAGGTTCTTCCGAGACCCTACAAATATGATGAAGCCTGTATAGTTTTCAAGGAAATGATAGATATCTTATGCTGTGATATGTATAAGAAAAAACTTGTCTCTTCAAGGTTTACGTGGTGGATCAGTTATGATTATAAGAGTCTTGAATATTTTCCAAGCTATGACGGAAGACTTGCCATTGACTGGTACGGGAGACTTCATCCCGCCCATTCAACCGGAACCGTAAGATTTAAATCAGCCACCAATACCGCCAATATCGTTATCGAAGGGATCATGAAGGATGTAGATAAAAAAAGTGACCACAGGATACTTTTAAGGAGGCTTGGAATATGCGCCTGTGATGTGAAATCGGATAACGGAGTTTATCAAATGGATCTCTTTACAGACTACGATGCTCTGAATAGAGAAAGACAACTACACGCAGCGCTTCTGGAGGTGCGGACAAGATATGGAGCCAATGCAATGTTGAAAGGAATTAATTTTTTGGAAGGTGCAACCACAAAGATGAGGAATGAACAGATCGGAGGCCACAGAGCATAAGTGAACTTTGGTTTGTTTTCAGACCTGAGGAACAAATGTGAAAAATACTTTTTTATCACTATTTGTGCCACAACATGACGGCGGAATGGAGACCAGATATGAGTATTACCGGCGATTCAAATTTCCCTCCTTCATTTAAATACAGAAGCGTTTTAGAGAAAGGAAAACCTGTTCATGATAAATATGACAGCTTTTCAATCAGGCATCCGGCAATGGATCTTTCAAGGAGAGCTAAAATATTCAGTCCTTTTGACGCTTTGAAAGGCTTCAATGAGGAGCTATTCAAGACGGAAGCTAAAGTTTCGGAGGTATTCAATAACGAAACTTCACCTTTGGAGGAAACACCTTAGAAGCTTGTCGGGGCGACATATGTAGGGCATCCAAACGAATTCGTATCTGTTTTTCAGATATAAAGGTAAAAAAAAACAGCATCGACGTATTAGAAAAAAATAGATAGAGGAAAAATATGTGTACAAGATATGCACTGGAAAAGGAACTACCGGAATTAAAAGAAATAACCTATGCGGTATCAAGATCTGTTCTCGCGAGTAAGTTCATAGATACTCATGCCCGTCCGATCATTACCGACGGGGTGGTACGACCTACCGATATCGTTCCGGTCATCGCCCCGAATGCAAAAGGGATGAAAACAGTATTCCCCATGCAATGGGGATTTTTGGCGAGAGACAATAAAAGAACACTGTTTAATGCAAGGGTTGAAACTGCAGGTATAAAGCCTACCTTCAGAGAGGCCTGGAAATCACACCGATGCATCATTCCGGCTTCCTATTACTTTGAGTGGCAGCATTTCAAAAGTCCTGACGGAAAAGAAAAAACCGGAGATCAATATGCCATCCAGCCAAAAGGTTGTACCGTGACCTGGCTTTGCGGGCTGTATCGAATCGAAGATGGATATCCGGTATTTGTAATCCTTACAAAGGAACCAACCGCAGAGTTATCACGGATACATGACCGTATGCCGGTAATGCTTCCCAAAGATAAGATAGAAGCATGGATCAGTCCGACATCTGATCCGACAGAGATATTGCCTTATGCTCTGTCGGATATGGTCATTGAAAAAACATGATTTGCTTAAATAGTGGTTATAACATAGCGGCGAAAACCCAAAGGCTTGTCTGTGGTATGAAAGCTGCTTTTTATTTCCAAAAACAAAGTTCATCAAGTGAGATGCCTGCAGCTTCAGCCTTAAATACAGGATTGAGCCCTTTGGCTTTCTGGGTTTCGTAATCCTTTAAGGTGGCTAATGCGATTTTTCTGAGCTTAAAGCAGGCAGGAAGGTTTATAAGGGTCATGCAGCCCATGGTTATATCCGCAAGTGCCCAGGCCGTGCTCATGGGAATGGTTGCGCCTGCAAGTACGATTACGGCACAGAACAAGTGAAATACTTTCATAAAGGTTTTTGAAAGCGGCTTCTTGTGATTAAGGAATATAAGGGCATTATCAACGTAAAACAGATTTCCCAGGATGGTTGTAAATGCAAAAAGAATCATTGCAATGGTAATGAATAAAGGGCCCATCTTTCCGAAAACCGTTGATATCGCATTCTGTACATAAAGCGCACCTGATACTGCTTCGTTTCTTTCTACTCCGCTTGAAAGACACATAAGCGCTGTTGCAGTACAAAGAATAAGTGTGTCTATATAAACTGAAAATGTCTGAACAAGTCCCTGTTTTACCGGGTGGGACACATTAGCTGCGGCGGAAGCATTGGGCGCAGAGCCTACTCCGGCCTCATTGGAATATAGACCACGTTTGATGCCGTATATCATGCAGGATCCGGAAATGCCTCCAAATATTGACTTAAAATCAAAGGCATCCTTAAATATCATAACGAACATGGCAGGGATGGATTTCAAGTTACAAAAAATCACTATAAGTGAGATGACTACATATGAGATTCCCATGATCGGTACGATAAAGCTTGTGAACTTAATTATCCTCTGTCCTCCGCCTAAGAGACAGTAAGCGGTTAATAGGGCAAGAACAAAACCGATCATGCCCGGTGTAACAGCCGGATCATAAAATGAGTATGCAGCGAAACTTGACTGAAGGTTATAGGAACACAAAAGGTTAAAGCCGAAAGCATATGTAGCAATCAGAAAAACGCAGAATAAAGCTGCAAGCTTTGGAGCATGAAGAGCCTTTTCGATGTAGTAAGCCGGACCTCCGTAGGAATCGCCGTTCTGCTTTTCTCTCTTATAAATTTGGGCCAAGGTGCTTTCCACAAAAGCGGAAGCAGCACCGATTATACATAGAAGCCACATCCAGAAACAGGCTCCGGGACCACCGAGACATATGGCTGTGGATACACCTACGATGTTTCCGGTTCCGACTCTTGAAGCGGTAGAAACAAGCATTGCCTGCAGTGAGGAAACATTCTTTTTGTCTTCAGGCGGTTCCAGAAGAAGCCGCAAAGCTTCCGGTAATAATCTTATCTGAACTCCCTTTGTTAAAACTGTGAAATATAAACCCGTAAGTGACAGTACGATGATAAGTACAGGGTAATACATCACATCATCTATCTTATTCAACACATCCAAAATCATTTGACATTTTCCCTTTCCATGGTTTGTATAAGAAACTTAATTCTACCATGACTATTTCTTATTACCAATCTTTTTTCTGTCGAATCTATTCGGATATTGTTTGGGGCACTGAGAGATTATATAGATAGTTTTTATCAGGCAGTTAATGAGAAGTATGGGGACATAAGCAGATATATACTTGATGGGCTGGCCCTGTCTGATGAAGAAATAAGGATAATGAAAAACAAATATCTGACAGCTTAAAAGAAGATTGAAAAAAGGCCTGTGAAGTATAAACGGTATCTTCACAGGTCTTTATCGGGGTCAAACTCTTTTCACTCCCATAAGAATTCTGTCGATATTTCTCCTTTTCGGGTCCAGGCTTTTCTGTAACTTACCGATAAGCATTCCCATAAGTCTGCCGACCACGTAATATATGACTGCAACAGATATGAGTGAAAAGAAGGCGTCAAAAGTACGGCTTCTTATCATATCACCGGCCCTTGTCAGATCCTGAACAGCGATGTAACCGACAATGGCGGTTGACTTCAGAAGGGATACCGCTTCACCTTTAAAGATAGGAAGAATATGCATAAGCGCCTGGGGCAGAATGACTCTGAAGAGGGTCTCATTATCTGAAAATCCCAAAGCATAAGAGCCTTCAGTCTGGCCAATGTCTATCGCTCCGGTTCCTACCTGAAGCATACTGAACACCGAAGTCCCAAAGGTAAGGGTGAATGCCATGATGGAAACAATGATTCCCGAGATATCATGTTTACCGAAAATGACATAGAACAGCACCATCAGAAGTACTACAGCAGGAATTCCGACTATGACACCGGTCACTGTCTGTACTATACTGAACACTGTTTTCCCGGTTTTTCGGCAGAGGAAGAATAATGAAAATCCAAACACACAGCCCAAAAACATTGACGCTATGGTAATGATCATGGTATTCAGAAACCCTTTTAGGAATACATTTCCTCTGTTTTCCTGAATGAAGGTTTTGTAAAAACTGTTTCTTATTGAAGCAATGAGATTGCCGGTTTCTTCATTAGTTTCCGCTGTTCCGGCTTTATCGGATAAAGCAAGTCTGTCTTTTCTTACAACCAAAAAGGATCCGCCCCTGTAAAAAGGATCCGAGAAATCCACCTTTTCACGGCGCTCTTCGGTGATAGACATACTTGCTCCCGCAAGATCTGCCTTTCCGCTCTGAACCGATGGGATAAGTCCGCTGAAGGCGCATTCTGTTATTTCAACCTTATAGTCCATCTCCCGGGCAACCTGCATTACTATATCAACTGCATAACCTACAGGTGTGCCGTCGGAACCCAGGTAGCACATGGGTGGAGCACCGGTATTTGCCCAGTATCTGAGAGTCCCCTTTGAACCTTCCCAATCCGGAGGGTTGATAACCTTAAGTGCTTCATCATTACCCATCCACTTCTCAGCCATCTTTTTTTCGAGACCATCGTCCATGAGCTTTTTCAGTGCTTTATTAAAAGGCGAAACCAGTGGACTTCCTTTTGGGAATGCAAATCCATAAGCATCATCCTGAATGCACTCCGGAAAGATGGCAAGTTCTTCGTGCTCTGCCACCGCTATTTCAGCTATGGGCAGATCCATGATGACGGCGTCGCTCTTTCCTGAGATTACTGAGGAAATCGAGTCCACAGTACTGTTTTGCATAAGGATATCCACATCCCCTTTTAATATCTCATTTTTTTCCATATAAACATCGAAGGATGTTCCTGTAAGCATTGAGATCTGTTTGCCTTTAAAGTCAGAGAGACTGCTGAAACCGGCGGACTCTTCCGCAGCAGCACTGAGGGTGAACATTGAAACCATGAGGATACATGTGGACATCAAAAATGTAATTAGCTGTTTTTTTCGAGCCTGACTAAAACCCATTTCTTTTCTCCTTATTAACTTTGCACCGTTCCTTATACCTGTATCATCAAATATGCTGTTATTGTTCAATAGTATAATTGTTTATCGGCATAAATTCCGTTCCATATTATATTATGATGTGGGTGTCAAAAGTATTCCCACAATGAACTTTGCAACTGCACCTTCTATTTGACGCTTACTTTATGTCAGATTATAATCTTAATTATTGAAACAAATGATAATATGTCTACATAAAGAAGAAAACGTCTGAAATCATAACAGGAGGACAAAACCATAATGAAGAAGACAACGCAGTTAGTAAAGATAGTTATAGGACTAGCAATAAGTGCCTGCCTTATGGGAGGCTGCGGAAAGGCAGAAGATGACACGGTACGTGGGAAGAAGGATACTGCCATATCGGAAGAGAAATCGTCAAAAGAGAATAAAAGCAGGAAAGACAAGAAAAACAGCGTAAAGGATCCAGGCGGAAATACTATCCGGATTAATGGAAAATACTTTGATATAACGAAGATGACCTATGGAGATCTGAAGGAACTGACAGACGCTGAACATATCCAGCTTCCGTACTATACCAGAGATTCAGTAATGGAACCTTATACCTCCAGGACATTTGATACAAGATTACCTGAATCAGGCGTACTACTGGAAGGGACTATCTGGAATTTGACAGGGGAGACGATTCCTATGTTGGAGGGAAGAGTTACACAAATGAGGAATCTTTCCATTGAGGGAATGATGGGTGTGGATTTATCTAATAATATTCCGCCTGAAGAAATTGATCCATTGCTGCGGAAACTTGTTGATAACGGGTGGACAATTACTCATGATTACACCGATGTTCACGCAAAGGAAGAATATCGTCCTAAGCTCTTTGTAGAAGGTGTCTCAAAGTATCATTTCTGGCCATTATCAGAGGATTTCAAGAGAAATGAATCACAAAGACAACAGGATATGGGGTTTAATGGATCTCTGGATTCAAAGTATTGTGACATTGATAGACACATTGGAGCTGAGACGATAGATGATGAACTTGGCTTCTGTGAAATATATTATAATGGCAATTTCTTTGAGTATGAATTTAAGGACATAGAGACATATGCGAAGAATGACTACTGGCCGGCACACGATATGCTCATGCCATCTGTCATTTCTTCAGACCAGTCTGCGCTTGAGATTGTAACTAACGAAGATAAAGAAAGACAGCTCAAAGAAATTGAAGAATTGTTGCAGACCGGAATGATAAAAATGGGATCAGATGAAGTGTCAGTACCGCTTTACTCCAAATACTTAAATAACCATGATGAATCTGCTATCATTTATTTTTTTAACTCTTCTTATAGCATCACTAAAGAAGATCGGCATGTCTTTGATGCTAGCAAATTTCTGGCTTCATATTATGGATTGAACGAAGAATATCCGTTGTTATGTGCAGAGATAGATCATCATAAGCTCTACTGGTTGGCAGAAAAAGAAAAAGGATATCCTGTAGGCACGATTTATCAAGGTAATGGGGATATGAGAAAACTGCCGGCACCACTTGGAAAAAGTTTTAATAGTAATTGTGAATTATTGGGAGATGATCCTGAACGAATCGAAAAAGGAGTCTGGCGTTGGAAGATTGGTGACACAGGATATGATTTGGTAGTATTACTTGCAGCAAGTGGATTAACTGGACAGGAACCAACTCATAGCGGATGTGACATATGCGCAATTATAAGAAGACCGTAAACTCTAATATGCGATACAGATACAATCCTATCAGAAAGACACCAAGTATATAATCGTAAAAAAGTTCAATATGAGCAGTATGGTCAAAAAACGCTAAGGATCTATAAGATTTTTGGCGTTTTTATTTATAGTAAGATATATTATATTTGAAGTGTACGTATTATAGAAATCGTTAGGGGGCGTATGGAAAAGAAATCAAGTCCATTTATAATTATTTTTGCATTGACTGGAATCCTTCTGGCAGCGCTTGTCGGGATACTGGTATATTTCAACCTTCCTGCGCAGCGCATCAGGCGAATGCTTAAGACCGCACATAAGTATATTGCTGAAGAAAACTATGACGAAGCGATCCTGACCTTGCAGAAGATGTTAGAGATAGATCCGAAGAATGAAGATATCTACATTCTTCTTGCAGATACATATGAGAAAAATGGAGATATTGATAAAGAGGTAGAATTTCTTCAGGATGCCGTGACTCTGATGCCGGAAAACCAGAAGATATCTGATGTTCTTGTAGATGTATATCCGGAGGTCACTTTGTCCGAGGGCTCTGGAACCTATACCGATCCTGTGACTCTTTCCATGTCTTCATCGGAAGGTGGCGAGATTTTCTACAAGGTTTCCGGAAGTGATAATGAAAGTAAATATTCATCCCCCATTGAACTCGGAAAAAACGGAAAATATACCATCGAGTACTATGCGGTAAGCAAAACCGGATACGAGGGTGAACACAAAACTGCCACCTACGTGATAAACCTTGATGAGAGTAAGTATCATTTCAATGAGTGGCTAGATGAGGCTGACGGAAGACATTACTATGATGAAAACGGCGTGTCTGTTACAGGCTGGTTAAAGCTTAAAGAGAAATGGTATCTGTTTGACGGTAGAGGCGTTATGCTCACCGGTTTCCGGGAAGACAATGGAAATACCTATTATCTCAGAACTGACGGCATTATGGTCATCGGTTGGCAGGATATAAACGGGAAGAGATATTTCTTTGATGAAAATGGAGCAATGCTTAAAAACCAGTGGATTGATAACACCTTCTATGTTGGGGCAGATGGAGCGATGCTCGTTGATACCGTAACACCGGATGGGAAGAAAGTTGGTAAGGACGGAAAGAAAATAAGCGATATTGAAGCTATGAAAATGGCTGCAATTGAATCCTATCGTTCAGCAATAGAAAATAATACATGGAATAGTGGTGGGATTAAGGCAGATGAATTTGCACTTATTGATATAGATGGTGATGGGATTATGGAAATATCAGTATATACAGATACTTCAGCTCTTAGTAGCGGAATGAGTTCTTGTTGTAACGCTTTGCTTTATTATTCTGAAAACAGATTAAAATCAGAGGATTTCAATTCATTCGATGATCACTACAATAACATATGTATAGATTCTGTTGACATTGACAGAAAATACATTGCTACCAGATCAATACGAATTAAAGATTATTGTCATGTTTATAGCTTCGATAAATGTTCGGGTACTAATGAAATTGACGCATGGTGTAATACATATATTAATGATGATCCCAATGATGAAATATCCAACTATAATATAGCTAAATATGAACAGTATGGCCAAAATTTGTATTATTTAAATTATGTTGAAGCAACAACAGAAAATATTAATTATTATCTGAGTGGAAGCGGAATAACAACCGGAATTGGAGGAAAAAAAATATAACAATATGAATAAATTATTATCCAAAATATTAATTAATTTATTGGTACTTGTATGTTTATGCGCCTGTGTATCAAACGCACAGAAAATACAAAAGCAATTGGAACTAGGAAACAAATTTTTGGCGGAACTTGATTATGAGCAGGCGATTCTTGCTTTTAATAAAGTAATCGAAATAGACCCAAAGAATACTGATGGGTATCTGGGACTTGGTGACGCTTACTATGGAGAGGCAAAGAATGCCGGAGATTATAGTGCCGCCGATACGCTTTATACAAGTGCCACAGAAAACTATGGAATAGTCATTAATTTAATCGGCGATGGAACCGGCACCACAGTTAATGATAAATCCCTTGAGGAAATCAATCAGAGTGTAAGGGGAATCCTTGCGGAACTTTATGTTGCATGGTCGGATCTGGCATTAAAAGAAGGCGATAGTGATCATGCTGCCAAGATACTGGAAGACGGATATGCAATTCTTGGAGATGACAAACTTATAGAAAGATCTCAAGCTATCAGTGACATAAAGGATGCAGAAAAGCTTATCGAGGAACTGGATGTTTCAGCTGAAGCCTTTAACATTTCATCTGAGGATAATGTTGAAAAATTAAAAGCTATAACAGATATGTTTGGAGGTAAGTATATTTCCAATGAAAACGGTGAGGGCTTTGGTCTGTATAAAGTAGATAAAGCTTACTACGTATTTCGGGGAAGTTTTAAAAACGGTTTACGTGAAGGTTCGGGATTGTTAGTGTCAATTAGTAATAAAAATGAAACTTATGTGAAATGTAGTTGGAAAGAAGATGTGCCATATGGCAGTGCAGAATATTTTAATAGATCTAATAGCGGAAGGACAGAGTCTGCGACTTTTCAATTAATAGACGGTCTATATGATGGAGAAGGTACAGCTTCATTTCGAGGTAAGATCGAATATTATAATATTAGAAAGGGAAAACTTGTTAACTTGGGACCGTTCCCGGAAAAACCAGGGTTTTTCTTTTGTGCTGTAAATGAAAATGGTGAACTGTCTGGTGCAACTGAAGAAGATGTGTTTGAACATACATTCGGTATGCCGGGCTATGCAGATTCGTTTAAAGCTTATTAAATGTGGTTAGTTGGAATTATTATTGTTTTGTACAAATAGTTTGCATTAACCATCGGTTACCATTCATCAGAAATTAATGCGTTATATCAGATTATAAACCATTATATAGATGGTGATAGTAATATGAGTTCATACAAAGAAAACAAGCAATGTTTATCAGGAGGATGAAATGAAAATACCAAGATTATTTGCAGCGACTATGTTTTTAACCTATATGGCTTCAATTACTGCACTTGCAGGCCAGGTGGGATCCGGCGGAGACAATTGGCAAACATGGTATCAGGGAGATAATGGAACTAATAATATAAGTGATATTCAAGCCATGAATTCAGCCGCAATTGCAACATATCGTTCAGCAATAGAAAATAATACATGGAATAGTGCCGGACTTAAGGCAGAAAAATTTTCACTTGTTGATATAGATAATGATGGGATTTTGGAAATATCAATTATGTCTTTAACGCATAGCGAAATAGAGTATGGATCATGTTGTAATGTGCTTCTGTGTTATTCTGAAAACGGTTTAAAATCATTCAACATCAATTACGAATATTTATCTGAATATGGACTATCGTACATAGATTCCGTGGACCTTGACAGAAAATACATTGGTACCGGAAGAACTCGAGGTAAAGCAACTGATGATGTTTATAGCTTTGATAAAAATTCAGGTTTCAATGCTGTCGGTGGTTGGTTTGGGGGCTATATTACAGATGATCCCAATGATGAATTATCAAATCGTCAAATAGAACAATATGAGCTGTATGGCACAAATTTGATTAGTATTAATTATGTTGATGCAACAACAGAAAATATCAACTATTATCTGAACGGAAGTGGAATATCAACAGGTTTTGGACAGGAAGATTCAATATGGGGATAAAAATCATCTAAAAATATTGATTAATT
>NZ_KL370810.1:52920-86511 GCF_000701645.1 Oribacterium sp. FC2011 | reverse complement strand
CAATTCTTGCATATTTACCTCCGTGAACTTGAAGTTGTCGAACTCTTCAGTATATAAAACTCTAACTGCTAATTTACCTCACTGAAAAAATAGTATTTTTTTCAAACATTCCGATTGCAAAGCCCATTTTCATAAAAAGTGGCATATTCTCATAGGCCTGAAAGCTGGTTCTTTTCAGTAATTCTTCCAATGTAAGCTCCTCATAGTATCCGTAGGGATTTGCCACAGTGATTTTATCATTTGGAATGTCAGCCCCAATGATTAAAGAATAGTGTAATGTCCATCCATTCCCATACAAAGCTGCCCATTCAAATGGAACTGGTTTTCCTGACGCCAGGGTATCGTACATAATATCGATAAACTCAGTATTCTTTACATACTTATGAATTTCTGTAACATATTCAGGAAATTGTTTATTCATCTCTTCACAGAACTTATCTCCTGTAGAAGTCACTATGGTCCCATATTTCTCATACAGGCTGTCTTCTGTAATATCACCACCATCACATGCAGAAAACATCTCAATAACAGCATAGCCACATGATATATGCTGCTTAATTACTTCTACATCATCAATTATTAATGCTTTTTGATACTTAGGATTTGTATAGAATGATGAATAATCATTCTGGGTATGTTTCGTTTTAATATCAGATGACACCAATAAGATGAGTGTCACACAAATAATTCCGCTTAAAATACATCCTACCATTTTTAAGATTTTATTCATTATTTCTCACTTACATAACACCGATTTATCTATTGCATATGCAAATAATCATACTACAATCCTTGGTACAATCACAAACTGATATTGACTTATATCTTTAATAAATATATAGTCAGAAAAAGGAAGCAACCAGTCTGATTGCTCCCTCATAAATCTAAATAATCATAGAATACCCATATTTACAGAAAAAATTTCAAACTCTCCCCTGTTTCCCATATTGCAATGCTCATTGCTTATATAGGGTTTTGTTCATTTTTTGGATTTTTTCTCAAAATTAGTGCGTTTTTTTGGTTTTGAACATTTTTTGGGAAAACCAAAAAATAATGAACATTTGGATTTTAATCTATAAACCCTTATAATTACAGGCTTTGAAGAGTTTTGTTCATGTTACATAAAATCTACAAAACCATGATAGCTATCTATACATTAATATAATAGTTTTGTTTATTTTTTACATAAAAATAGTGTTGTATGTATTATTCAAAAATGTACTTTTTTGTGTGCTGAAGAGGAATCGTAAAATGTCATCTGATATAAACATATCCGTCCATTATCCTTCTGGCGGTACGTGTAACACCACCCTTCAGAACTTTCTCTCCGTCCATCTTCATATCAACTTCAGTGACTCCTGAAGAGTGTCCCAGACGGATAATATCTCCTGAGATTTCCTTTACTATTTCATTTACGATAGTACCTTTTATCATAGCGGCAGCTCCTGTTGCAACAGCAACCGTCATGGGATATGCCTTATGAAGCTGTCCAACAGAAACTGCACGTACGCAGATATCCATTTTTTCGCCGGAAACATTGGAACCGTCCATATTAACATAATCCTGAGAAGGACTTACAATTGAAACCTTCGGGGCTGATGTAGCTTTTGTCCGAGCCTCCATATAGTCTTCAACAAAACCGAATTTCACAGCAGCCATACCGCGTATGCGTTCAATATGTTCCATAACATCTTTGTTATTATTGAGCTCCGTAAGTTCAGTTCCTTTGATACCCAGGTCTGTTGCCTTGATAAACACTACAGGATTTGAACAATCAATTACAGTAACTGTTGCAGGACCATATCCGGGTACATCAAACACCTCCTGCTTTTCTCCTGTCGGGAATAGTTTTCCGCTTCGGGATCCTGAAGGATCTTCAAAATACATATCGATACGGGATCCTGTTCCGGGTACACCCTGAACTTCCTCATCGCCATACATGCAGGCATGGCCATCCTTGACTCTTACATGCTCTTCTATCACCTTATCGGTGTTAGTGTTATATACACGAACTACCGTGATTGGTTCCACTGCTTCAACCAGTCCCTCATCGATGGCATATGGACCTACAGCAGAAGAGATATTGCCACAGTTTGCGGAACCGTCAACTCGTGGAATCTTAATGTCTACCTGTCTGAAAGTATAATCCACATCAATCCCGGGGCGGTCTGATTTTTTGATCACTGCAATCTTGGATGTAGACGAAACGGTACCTCCCATTCCATCAATCTGCTTTACATCAGGTGTACCCATTACCTTCATGAAGATTTCAGGCCACTCCTCTTCATTCTCCGGAAGATCTTCCTGATGGAAGAAAACCGCCTTGCTGGTACCACCGCGCATAAATACACATGGAAATTTTCGCTGTTTCTGATCTAATGCTGACATTAATCTGTCCCTCCAAATAATCTTAATCTATAAACTAATGCTTTATGGTATTGTCCTATCCTACAACCGGGATTTCCTCCAGATTACTTTCTTTATAAAACGGAGCCTTTTTAACCGTTATATGGATACGGAACCCATTGATCTCTTCTACAAGGAAAATGAGCTTTATTGTCTTTCCGTCCTCATCATAACGTGCTGTATCATAATCCATGGTATAGCCCTTAGACTCAAGGTATTGTATGGCAAGAGGCATATCATTGACAAAAAATCCCAGATGTCCCATGGTGCCCTTTCCCATCTTTTTCATAAGCTCCATCTTGTTGTCTTCAGTAAAATATGAGGCAG
This sequence comes from Oribacterium sp. FC2011, assembly GCF_000701645.1. NCBI lineage: Bacteria > Bacillati > Bacillota > Clostridia > Lachnospirales > Lachnospiraceae > Oribacterium > Oribacterium sp. FC2011. Next base: position 83,778 of record NZ_KL370810.1, on the reverse strand, counting down.
GTATCTCACGATAGTTCCTGTATCCGAAAACATCCGAGAAGAATGTTCTCATTTTTTCGCCTTCTTCCTCGCTTTGGGCATTAATGCCCACATGTCCAAATTCAAATTTCAGATCCTTGAAATCCATAGCCATTCACCTCTCTTATTCCTTTAATTCAATCCAATATCTTCCCTGTAGGAATTTATCATTGAACCTGCCAGAAGAATCTTCTTCTCAGAATCAGTCACATCCTTAAGTTCCAATGTCATCTCACGTGTGCTTCCATCGGTACCAATGATAGTCGCCTTAACCTCAGTTTCGTTGTTCATAACAGCCTTCCTGATATCCGGTAACCATACATATTCTCCAACAGACAGGTTGATATTGTCATCCGGATATGTGAACGGAAGCATGCCCCAGTTCACACAGTTGCTGCGATAACGTTTTGTTGCATAATCTATACAGATATTTGCAAGACCGCCGAGAACCTTCTGACATGATGCAGCATATTCTCTTGCCGAACCATCTCCCGGTCTCTTGGCGTAAAGCACTGAACCGATACCTGTTGTTATCATAAGATCACTGAGGACATTCTCATCAGAAGCATTTATTCCTACAGCTTTAAGTACAGCATAGAACTCTGAGGCCTTTTCCTTATCCCCCTTAAGACGTGCCTTCTCATACGCCTGGGTATCCTTTGCATTAGGCACATAGGAAGGATCCTTTCTCTGAAGTGTGAATTCTGAGATCTTGTAAGGATTAGACCTGTAGGAAGCTGTTTCCCCTGATGGAATGAGCTCGTCAGTTGTAGTCACTTCATCACGGATCACAGATGCCACACGAAGGAGCAGATTGTCTGTTAATGCTGACATTTCCGGCCAGTCCTTTATTGCAGGACCATACTGGATTTCTGTCTCCGGTTCTTCTTTTCCAAACCCGTTGTAAACTACATTCTCATACAGCTTTTCATTGAACTCATATTCCGGAACCTGCATTGCTTTGAACACATCCTGAATCTCTTCTGCAGATGTAAGCATTCCACCGTTAAATGCAGTAGCCGCGATTGACTTTGAGTCCATAAGTGCAGCACTTGCAACCTGCCCCTGTCCCGGCTTGCTGCCTTCACGGTTCGGGAAGTTTCTTGTTGAATGTCTTATGGTAAATGCATTGTTTTCAGGACAGTCAGATGCTCCAAAGCAAGGTCCACAGAATGCAGTTTTCACACGTACGCCATGAATCATCAGGTCATTCATCACACCTACTCTGTTAAGCTCAACCATTATAGGCTGGGAAGCAGGATAAATATTGAATGGGAACTGTCCTAGACCGTGGGCTGCAGCTTTTGCAACTGCATCAACGGCATAGATATTTTCAAAAGAACCGGCAGCGCAGCCTGCGATGTTGCCTTGGTCAACACGTATACGGCAGTCTACCGTAAATCCGTGTGTGAGGACTCCTGCGCCAGAAGCATTATCGGAAACAGGAACTATCTTGCTCTTAATGTCAGGATGGATGTCAGGAGTATTTTCAAATGTGCTTACTGCCTGTTCTTCTATCCAGTCTGCGTATTTCGCCGGGTTCTGAATCACTTCCCTTAGCGGAAATGCGTTAGAAGGGTGATATGGCAGAGCTATCATAGGCTCGACAGTATCCAGATCGATCTCAACAACTGCATCGTAAAGGGCTGCATTACCGGGCTTAAGATGTTTATAATCCTGCGGTCTCTTGTGTATTTCAAAGTATTTTTTTACTTCATCATCAGTCTCCCAGATAGATGAAAGACATGCTGATTCTGTTGTCATAGTATCGATTCCGTTACGGAAATCCATGGACATGGAATGTACACCGGGCCCGATAAATTCAAGTACTGCATTCTTCACGAATTTGTTCTTAAATGTTGCACCTATAAGGGTAAGCGCTACATCCATGGGACCTACCCATGGCTTTGGAGTTCCGTGAAGGAATACGGCAATAACCTTCGGATACTTTATCTCATAGAATTTTCCGATCATGGCCTTTGCAAGCTCGGGACCTCCTTCACCTATGGAAACAGAGCCCTGTGTGCCATATCTGGTATGGGAATCGGAAACTATAGCCATATCTCCTGATTTGATCAGCATTTCACGCATGTATTGATGGATGACCGCTTCATGAGGAGGTACAAATATGCCGCCATATTTATGGCAGGCTGTCTCCGCATATTTATGTACATCTGTATTTATGGTTCCTCCAACAGCCGCAAGACAGTTGTGGCAGTTTGTGAACACTGTTGGCATTGGGAACTTCTTAAGCCCTGATGCAACGGCAGTCTGAAGTATGCCGACATAGGTATTATCATATACTCCCATTTCATCAAACCTGATCAGAAGATTTTCCATATCTTCCGACTGGTTATGTGCCTTCAGCACCCTATATGTAAGAGTTTCCTTTTTTGCATCCTCAGGATTTATCTCAGGGTGCTCCTCAACAGAAGCTATAACTTCATCATTCAGGATAAGTTTTTTTCCTTCATGTAACTTGATCATGTATAAATACCTCCAGCGATAATGATTTTTCATGTAGCTCTTTTTCTATTTCTATGATAAAGAACTTTTTACATTCTGTATAATTATTATTTATTATCATTTACGATTCTGTTTGGGAATGATAAAATTTAAGCAGAGGATAATTGAACCAAATTCAAATCTTACGGGTGATATTATGGACGAAAATGATATCGAGATATTTAGAACATTAATAAAAGAAAAAAATGTAACCAGAGCATCTGAAAAGCTCTTTGTCACTCAGTCATCAGTCACAAAACGCATACAAAGAATGGAAAATGAACTGGGATGCACTCTGTTTATACGCACAAAAAAAGGTATAATACCAACTCCGGTTGCTGAAAAGATTCTTTCAGATCTATGCAATGTGCAGGATATTTTAAAAAAGGTCAAGAATTACACGCTTTCCTCGGAGGGAATTATAGCGGGAACTCTTGACATAGGGGTTTCTATTAATTTTGCAAGATATAGCCTGCCTAAAATACTAAAAAACTACATGACAAAATATCCTGATGTTGATATCAAAGTATTGACCGGTCATTCAACAAATCTTTACAGTAAGCTCTCAAACAACGAAATTAATATAGCTATAATACGTGGTGATTTTTATTGGGAAGAGGGATCTATATTGTTATCAGAAGAACCGGTCTGCTTTGTTGCATCTAAGGATCCTCAAAACACACCTATTAATAGTTTGCCAAATATAAGCAGAAATACTGATCCATCCCTTGAAAAGAGTTTGAAGATCTGGTGTGAAGAAAACAATATAGGAAGATCTAATTCAACACTATATATTAATGATATATCAACATGTCTTGAGATGGTCAAAAACGGTATTGGTTGGGCACTACTTCCCGAAGTATGTCTAAAGAATTTTGACGGATATATAAAACCGCTTTATCTTAAAGATGGCACAGCTTTAACTCGTAAGACTTATGTCCTTTATAAGAATGATTATTATGATCTTCCTCAAGTAAAATTATTCATTGATTCATTATTATGATCGCAACACAATTAATCTAAGTAATACTTAAAATCAAAATGTCTAAAAAAACCGGTCTCTAACTTCTGATTAGAGACCGGTTCCTATATTGCAATGCAATTTTAACACTATAGGGTTTTGTTCATTTTTTGGATTTTTCATCAAAAAAATTTTTTTGGTTTTTAAATTTTTTTTGGTTTTCTAAATTTTGAACTTTTTTTGGGTTTTTGCTTAAAGATCGATTGTGAAATCCGGATTACCGAATCCATCAACAGTGAAGTAGATTTTCTTTTCTTCAATGTTTACAAATGCCTCGATCCTTTCAGCACTGATATATGGATGCTTATTGAGATACTCTAAAACTCTTGCATTGATGCTTTCTTCAGTGAACTGCTTTCCTGCATATTCAAACATGGTTTTGGCGAAATCAAATTTCTTTTCAGGAGCAGCCTTTGCAGGTGTCTTTGGAGCTTTTACAGTTTTCTTGGCTGCTGTCTTTGCAGTCTTCTTTGGTCCTCTCTTTGCAGGAGCCTTCTTCTCTACAGCTGCCTTTGTATCATCATTTTTAACTTCTGCAGCAGCATCCTTCTTCTTTGTTGCAGTTTTCTTTGCCGGCTTCTTAGCGGCGGTCTTAGGCTTAGGCCCTCTCTTCTTTGGAGCAGCCTTTGCAGGTGCTTCAACCTTCTTTTCTTCTGCCGGCTTTTCTTCTGTCTTTGGCTGATCAACTACTTTTACTTCCTCGTTTTCCATACTGGTTACCTTTCTTGAAAAGTTTAAATTACTTGATATACTTATTTATTATTATAAATATGAATAAATTATTTTTCCATAGAAAAGATAAAGTATTTTTTATTTTTCGCAGTAATATATGATGATAAATATACTTCCTGTAGAATGCAAGAAAAGGAACCCTTTCGAATTCCTTTTCTCTTTTTTTTACAGCAATCCATTCTTAAGTTCTTGTAGAACCTGTTCCTGTATTCGATATTTTTCTTCAAGCTCCGGGTTAAGCGCTATAAGTGTATTCGTTATCTTTTGACTTTCTGCTTCTTTCTCTTCTTCTGTTAACTCCTCATAACCGTATTCCGCGGCGTCTTTGTATTCCGGATGTTCTTTGTATAGTTTCTCCCAGTACTCATCCTCTTCCCGGTCCTCTTCCGTTGTCAACCCCTGTTCCCGTCTTTCTTTTTCTGCGGCTAGACACTGCATCAAAAGCCTCATCCTCTGTCTCTCGTTTTCAAGACGCTCTTCGTAGGGTATTCTCTTTGTGTACTCTCTCTCGTAGGCAAGTTTCTTTTCCGATACTCTTCTGTTTAAAGCAATCATTTCTTCAAATGTCATGCCTTCCTGGCCGGCTTTTATTCTGATTTCGTCTCTGTTGTAAATGGCATGTACTTCGTCTGCTACTTTTGAGTATTCCTCCCAAAGTTCTGCAAGTACTCTTTCATCTTCTTCTCTCTTCGCATCTCTTTTTTCTGTTATCGATTTCATCTTTTCCATGGCATCCCCTCCTGATGTTCAAAGAATAACACCGGGAAGAAGAGTTGTCTCTGAACCTGTAGTTTAAAAAAACTCCAACAAATACGGAAAGAGAGGGACCGTCGTCCCTCTCTTTCAACTAAACCTTCTTGATTATACATTTCTTATCATTGAAGGCCATTGCATACTGTAAACGGACAGTATAGCCCTCGTATTTTAACTGGCTTTCATATTTCTTATCTATTATAAACATTATCCACCTTGTCCTTAAAGAATTCCCAAACCTCCTGTCGAAATACAATCTGAACAGATCTGTTTGGTATTCTCAAAGGCATGAGGGGCGGACGACCTGTAACGGCTTTTGTAAGATATCCCGTTTCTACCAGTGCAGACCACAGATTTGTTCCGTTTTCATGAATCCTGTGATATGGAACAAACTCATTTACAGTGCAATCTATGGTTCCTCCTGCCAACAGTTGCTCAAAGCTTTCATTCGCGCCGGATGTTTTTCCAAAAAAACCGTGAATCAAGTTAATGGAAGTTTCTGATGTATTCAGCCAGTAGCTCTCAGGCCCTCTGTCATCATCATAAGTTCCATCCAGAACTGATTTTACATATAACAGTACATCCCATGGACAGTACATCTTGTCACGTCCGAACATATATCCATCATACCACTCAGCAACGGTATCATACCGGTCTGACAAGCCTGCATCTGCAAGTAGTTTCTTCACATCATCATCTGTGAAGCCTATGGATGATGCATATATAGGTGACATAACTGTATATGGCATTATGTTGTTGACACCGGTATAGGTACTGTTCTTCACTGTGTATAGACATCCGGACAGCAGCACTGCTTTTACATTATCGTTGGTTTTGCAAATGAAGCTCAGCATATGCTCTATCATGTCTCTTACTTCATCGTAATAAGGCGTACCTAGAGCTTTTGCCATTGGGACATCGTATTCGTCAATGATGACAAAGACCTGCCTCCCATAATGTTTTCTCATTATTTGAGCGAGTAAAGCAACAGACTGAATAGTATCTTCCTCCCCCATTTCTTTCCTTTGTAGTTTGACAAAGAATTCTTTATGAAGATCACTTATTTTCTCACTTTCCAGCAATTCTGCACAACTATCATAAGTAGTTGCTATGGCAATTTGAAAGTTTCTGAATACCTTCTCGAAACTATCTCCGAACACTTCTTTCAGGGATATAAAAATCACAGGATATTGGTTCATGTATTTTTCTACAACATCTGTGTTCTCCATGACCTTTAACCCGGCAAAAATTGATTCACTTTTCTGTCTTATGTCCAGAAAGTCTCGGAACATGGTCATGGTCAATGTTTTTCCGAATCTGCGAGGGCGCGCAAAAAGGACAGCTTTATCAAATCGTTTTATAAGATACTCTTCAATGATTTCTGTCTTATCAATGTAATATGAATTATTTTCACGCAGATCTCGAAAACTATCGTATGAAGATCTAATGCTTAGCATCAATTTTGCCCTCCTAACGAAGCATGTTCCTCGTATATTATTTATACTAACATCTTATAGCAATTCATGTTATTTCTCAACAACTCCCCTATAAGCAAACGGTCGATTCTGCATCGTAATAATGTCTCTGTGTCCAAAATGCATATCAGCGGTAAAATAAACCAGTATCTCTCACACCTTCTTCACGACTCTCTCATTTACCGACATCACAAATTCGTTGATTCTCTCATAGTCCGGTTCATCCGGAAGACTTGTGTTAGCCCTTGCGTAATCCAAACGCTTTTCATAATCGTTAACCATTTCAAAGAATTCCGCATTAGGCTTGCCGTCTTCACCTAGATATTTGCCATCCCTGATATCCATCAGAAGATCATGCTCCTTCTCTCTATAGGTTACAATCTCCTCTCGCTCCAGGATATCCAGACACATCATATAAAGTCTGATAAGGTGCATACTGTGCTTTCCGATTTTATTGTGAGTCAAGGCCTTTTCGTTTCGAACGCCTATTTTGGCATAAGCCTTCACCGTATTTTGAAGCTCATTCCACATACTGCAATAATCCCGTAGAGGATAGTGGCTGAGCTTTACATCCATGAATATTTCTGTGTCATATCCTTCCTGAACGGCTTTATCGATATACAGCTTTAACGAATCTCCGGGGACAGATGAATATCTGGAACTGAAGTCCGTCCTCATATGTTCTAATGTCTTTAGAATATGCTTTTCAAGCTCTGCCTGCTTCATGTGACTTGCTGACTTCTGCTGAAGCCTGTACAACTGCTGGTTTGCGTATCCTCCAAAGGAATGTACCGCCTTCTTTGACAGAAACAGTTTTTTGTTATCAAGTAGTTCCTGTCCAATCGGAGAAATATAAAGATAATGCTCCGGCTTTAAGCCCAGCATTTCGACCGTATTGGGGTTCACGTTCAAAAGGAGTGAGATCAGCTTGTTGAATGAATAGATTACCGTATCAGTCCCCTCATTGACAAACTGCTCAAAATTCGTGTTAGTTAGGATTTCAGCCTTAGTATTCAGGGCACATCCCCGCACGTCAAGGTCAGACTTAGCATTACTGGTTCCATATGCATGAGAACCACCTAATCCAAGTAATATCACCCTATTTCCAAGATGCTCATTTGTTCTTAAAAAATCATATTCACTTGAGGCAACCTTTGCCTTGATCTCTTCTATTTCCATAATCATCTACTTTCCAGCTAATATCTGCTCTTGCAGATAGTCCGCATATCCTCCGGATAATTTCTGACAGATTTCTATCCTTTGCTCTATAACCGGAATCATCACATGTGCCCTGGCATCTGCAACCTGAAGCAGCATAAGTTTCTTGTACTCCTCAAGACTCACCATTTCAAGATGCCGCCTAAGATGTTTCATTCTCAGGCTCACATGCTCATCATGATATCGCACATAATATACAAGCCGTTTCTGATCCTCAAAAAGCAGATTTGCTCCATGCTCATACAAAGTGTTTAATATTTCATCCTGTACAATTTCCGCACTTCGCTCCGGGTGACCATAATAATGCATGTTCTCATCATCAGGTCTGGAACCTGCCACCTGACAGTCCGGCTTTCCTATATCATGAAGTAATGCTGCCAGATAGAGCATATCATCATCCATATTTCTGTCCAAATTCATGACTGTATGAATACAATGCATCCACAAATCATACTGATGTGCATGGTTTTTCTGATCAAAATCAAACATGACCCTGACCTGTGGTATAAGCTCTGCGATTTCTTCCCTGTGGCAATCTATCTCTTCAGCTGACTCTGCCGTTTTCAATAAATTAATCAAATCTTCGTAACTTATCATATTAACCTTGCTATAAATTCATTTCCCTTGCTTCTTCATGTTTTTTAGTTACAGTATCCACAATATACAGCTTCTGATTTCCATAGGGATCCCCATTTGAATATGTCGAAAAAAGATCCAACGTCAAGATTCCTCCAAATTCTAAAGGTTCTGCCACAGGTGTATGTCCAACAACCTGAAAATAGATATCATCTCTGAACATCCTGTAAAAATCAGACTGTGGTCTCGCCCATATTGGTGAGCTATTCTTCCATAATTCATGTTTCCCCATAAGATTGATTTTTGCAAGAATTTCATCAATCTCTTTCGTCTGAAAACCGCACGAATGAAATATAAATTTTTCAGTAAGTCCTGCATGACTGAAAAGCACATCATCAATTCTATGAACAAACTTATATCTATATTTAAGAACATTCTCCAGTCTGGTTATCCCCTCAATAACAGTCAATCTTGCCTGTACAGAATAGCCGGATTCCATAGCATCCCATAAATAAGATACATCATGATTTCCATAACACCATAAAGAATTACAATGTTTCTGTGCGAACTCTTCTGCCCTTTCCAGAGTCTGCCTATACGCATCCAGATCATCTCCTTTTCCCCAGTCATCCACCAAATCACCAAGAATAACAATGTCATCATAGCTATCTGCATCTATTCTGTCAGCAATATCAAAAATCCAGGGCTTTAAATGAACATCCGGAATCACAAGAACTCTACTCATTTCAAAACTCCTATAATCAAACTGTTTCCCATATTAAACACGTATTTATATAAAGTCAGTATAAAGCCTTGGGTATGCCATGTCACTTAACTTGTGGTTTAAAAAATCTCAAATAAATAAGGAAAGAGAGGGTCCTTCATCCCTCTCTGTTACCTCTCAATATATCATCATCCGATGTTTTGAATGACTTGCTTAGCACATAAAGGTCATCAGCCCTTAGATGGCATAATTAATTATCAGATTCACATATCCTCAAAAGTGTTTTAATAACTATTTTCAGACATTCTGAATTCAAAGCAACTGCTCTATCATCTTTCGAAACGTAAGCATGATTTGAAAAATTTCTCTGTTCTTTGCAGACTGAATAAATATATAGTAGTTTCTGAATATCTTCATAGCGCATATTAGAGGTTATATGTCCTGAATCAAATGCATCCTTGATGAAAAATTTTTCACTCTGTTTTTCACTATACTTTATTTTCAATGAGTTTGATAATTCACTATATTTGAATAAATCGGATAATTTTTCATCAATAAAAAGTCCTTCAATAAGAGCGTCATAGTCCTCTTTGGCCTTTGCAAGATAAACTGAATTGCTACAATCAACTGCAACAGAAACGATTTTATGTAAAGTTCTTACAATTATATCTTCCAGAGATTTCAGATTTTCACTTATTTCTACTATTTTTTCTTTTTTATCTTTATCATAACACTTACCACGCAGTGCCAGATGCAACGTACTTGTATACTGGTTTGAAAAATGAAACTCTTCATTTAATTTGAATTTATTAAATCTTTTTTCAAATAACCTATTCAAATCATCTTCAGATACGGCTGCAAAACTTCTATGTTTATTAATCAAATCCCTATATTCTTTAATCAACTCTGTTACTTTACACGCAATATCAATTAAGTCATCTGTAATCTTAGCTTCCGGAATACCTTTATAATTACGAATACTATCCCATTTTTCTGAAGGAATAATTTCTTTCAATTCACCAGATTCCTCTATCATTTCCAGTATTTTATCAATTCTTGATTTATTTACCCAATCCTTAAATTCCTGTAAATGAGCTATAAAATAGTAATGCTTTTCATAATTTCCTATATTTTTATTGGAAAAATTTTTATTATGGGAGATTTTTCCTGTTACAAATAAATATAAAGGCAACCTTTCTGCAACAAACGTTAATGCTTGTTGTATAAATGATTTGTTCAAACACCATTCAATCATCTGTGGCAAGTTTACAGAATTAGCTCCATCTTCTTTCAGTTCTTCATCAACTACAACTGCTTTTAAATCTTTATATACAGTTTGGTTTAATTCATTCAAAATCAATTGTAATACATGATTAAAAATTGATATTATCGCCGGAATATCTTTCTTTTTATATTTATCTGTAAACTCTTCAATTATACTTTTTAGATTGTTCTTACCATAAAAATCATCCAAGATCAGCGTCGATCTGCATAACTGGATATCATCCGATATCTTTTTTAATTTATCCAATGTTATTTGAACATCCTGCCTCTGATCAGGTGTTAAATCTTTCAGGTATCCCTCCACATAACGTTGTAAACTATTAGTTCTTCCATAATTTACAAATTCATCCGCTATACCTGTAATCTGTGCTGTATCATAAACATCCTTCGTATTTACAATCTTTGTTGGATTCTGATCATTATTTTGATTCTGATCATACACCATGCTGGTTATCTCTTTGATATGAACATTTTCATAATAATTCTCTAACGTTTTTGTTAGTGAAAGAAGCATAGTAAGTACATATCTAACTCCACCATTAGATTCAATAAAAATATTAATATTTCTATTATCTTCAGCCATTTCCAACAACTTATTATATATTTCGAAAACTGTTGTTGAAACATCATCCTTTGAAGGCTCATCTTTGATTTCAATATCTATAAATTCAGTATCTTTTACATACTCTCCAAGGAATTCTTCTATTTTTTCTTTTAAATAACCAATATGAGAATATGTTGTAGCACCTATTGATATCTTCCCTGTTCTGACTTCTTCACTTTCAATAAATAGTATTGCGTTCAATTTTTCGCCTTTTTGTCCCAGACGATTTGCAATAGATTTTATTGGAGCTTCATTTGTCATCTCTCCGTTATATAGCTTACTTTCTTCATCTTTATATATTTTGACACGTCTTTTTTCTGAAACCTTACTAACATTTGTAATTAGTATATTAACCGTGTCTGATGGTGTTTCACAATCAGTATTGATTGTTAAAGATTCTATTAGATTTATGTCCTGATGCTCTCTTTTTTCATCATGTGAAGAAGAATCTTCTTTATCTTCCTGTTTTGATTCAGGAATATCATTCCTTCCTGAATCAGCTAATTCCTTAAGTTCGCTTTCTTCAAGCTTTTTTGCCTTCTCGGAATATGGTACATCCGATTCATCCAACTGCATTCCTTCAGCAAGTTTCTGATAATGAACCTGGTATATTCTATGAATCAAATCCTCTAAAAATGCTTTTTGGGAAAGACTTGCCTCCTGATAGACAGCTCGAACATATATATCTAATTTCTTTTTAAACCCGTCTGTTAACTCATATCCTTCACGATCAAGTCTCTCAAAAACCAATTCCGGAATATTGCTTTCATCGACCTCAGGTATGAAGACCTTATACCCACACATGTAATTATAAAGACGATAATCTTGTTTGTTATAATCTTTAATCGCTTCAATATCCTTTGTTGTTGTACAAAGGACAACAGTCTGAGGCCAACCATCTTTTTCAAGCTTATCAAGACAATCAAACAGAAGCTCCGGTGAAGCTGCCTTGAAATTTCTGACTATTCTCACCTTGCTTTCTGCCCTGACTTTTTCAATACGTTTTTTACCGTATAATTCCTCCTCACTAATCTCAGCACAGATATCGGGGAAAAACATCTCTAGAATTTCTGCAAGAACGTATCCGAATTTATAAGCAGTTTCGTAGTCTACCGCGCAAATAATAACATTTGGATTAAAGGCAGCACCTATGTTCATTCTGTTATAGATTTGAACAACTGCCTTACTCAGATACTCCAACTTATCATTTGAAACATATAATTTGCGCTTGGCCAATTCTTCTGTCAAAATCTCATTGATATCTTCGATTCTTTTATTTTCCGACATGTTTTTTCTCCGCTTATTAACAACTATTACCAATGGTACTTGGCAAGCTTAAGCTGCGATCAGGTCCATCGTGTAAATGAAAAGTTACTAAATAAATACTAACATATCTTCATCTGCATATAAACATATTAAGCTTTTCAGAAATTCTTTCATGTCCGTGAAATCCAGGATCTGTGTCCAAAATGCATATCAGCGGTAAATTAAACCATTATCTCTCACACCTTCTTCACGACTTATAGCTCATGGAAGAAACAACAGTTTAGTGTGTTAGTTGATTATCCCCATTATTTCATTTATCTTTTCAATTGTTTCTTTAGGATTTTTAAACAGTATTCCGGTTCCTCCTGCATTTTCCCACTCATTAATATTGGGGGATAAATCATCTACCAGTATACTGTTTTTTCCTTCGCAGAAATTCTTTTTTTCTTCTTTATATACTATATTTACCTTTACATTTTCACCCAATAACCTATGCACCCATTTTATTTTGTCATCTCCCGCATCCGGAATATTTCTCTTCGGTTTAGGAATGCCGGTCAATATCTCACAATTCCCATTAGTTATTTTATATGCATATTCAAACATTTCTATTGCACCTACAACCGGTTCAAGCCTGTCATAGAAATGATCTACATTTCTAACTGCTGTCCACAGGTTATCAGTTGCCTCTTCATCTGCAGTTTCCTGATCCTGCGGAGACACACCACATAAATCAATCACGCCCTTATTAAAATCTGCAAGAACTCCATCCATATCAAAAAAAATCTTATAGTTGTTTGATTCCGCCATTTCTTATATCCTCCACTTCTTTCTTAACTCTATGTCTCTCGAGCACAGTACTGAATATTTGCTAATCATGAATAATGTCGGCTTTACAAGTTAAAAATATAAATTTACAAAATATATCGGAAAGAGAGGGATCGTCGTCCCTCTCTTTGCTGCCTTTTAATATATCATCAATTGTTGTTTTAAATAAACTGCTTAATGCATAAAGGTTATCTACGGTAGGAAGACTTTCTCCTCTCTGCCACTTATAAACCGACTGTTCGGAGATATCGCCGAGATATTTGCTTACATCTCCCACCGACAATCTTTGTTCCAGACGAAGTGCCTTGATTCTTTTTCCCGTTTCCTTTAAGTCCAATACCGGATATTCCATCTTTGCCTCCTATGTGTAATATTTAACGCTAAACTTAAAACTGATTACAACATCCTCTGCTATCAGCTATCAGACACCTCTGTCTTCCGGGGGATGTAAAATTCACCTACTAAAAATCAATATAAACAGATTAAACTTTTCAAAAATTCCTTCATATCCGGAAAATCAAGGAAACGAAGATACCCGTTTGATAACCAGTTCATAAACAGATCCGGTACATTATTTCCGGAACATGTTATTTCTTTATCGATATAGAGTACATAGGATTTATCATCTTTTTCAAACCCTATTCTCCCGATTGTTTTGCTGCAGCATAGCGGAAAACAACAATTTTTATATACATGGCAGAGATGGTCATTTAAAGAATCTTTTAACTCATCATACTGCTCATCAGATCCGTTTATGAACTCGATCATATGTATCACCTCCTAGTAATTCTATGTTTATGTTTACATGGTTAAGATGGCGTCTTTTATCAAAAGACTTCCTGCTGGTACTACTGATTCTCCTCTATAAGTCATGCGATAATCAAAGCGGATATAATCTACATCTGTAACATCAGCCTCAATTGTAAACTTTTTAGTCGTTTCGGTTATTTCCTTTGTGAACAGTACCTCTTCTGTTTCGGCATTTGAAACTATTAATTCAGTCTTAACGCCCATCGAATATCTATAGTTTTTGGTAAATGGGGTTGCTTTTATTGTAAGTTTTTTGTACTTTTTACCCAGATAGAATTCTGCATATGATTCCGGATACCAATCTGATGTATAGAAATATGCTCCTCCTTTCCAATTATCACCGCTAAGGGTTATATATTCACTGTTATCAAAGAATTGGTATGAAATCTCCGGGTCTGACTCAAGCATATTTTTCTTGTTTGAGTTTGAGTTGTCGGATTTAGAACTTGTCTTGTTGCTGCCGGAAACAACATCAACTGAATCTAATGCTTCAGTGCCGGCTGAAACACCGGTATCCTTAGTCTGTACTATACCGTTTTCAACCCAAGCGCCGCTTGGATTTACATAGTAGTTATCAGGAGTGATTGTATTTATCAGGCAATAACCATTTTCATTAAAGTAGTAACACTCGGATACGCCGTCATCATTTCCGTCAATCCATGACCAGGTGTTCTTTGGATATGAACCATTTCCCTCGTCGTACCACCAGCCGTTGGAATCACTCTTCCATGTTCCTGCCAAAGCTGTAAAACATGCTACAATTGCGATAATTACTGTTAAAATTGTTAAAATTACTTTTCTCATATTTACTTACCTCTTTCTTGAAAATTATATTTTTGAGATTTTGAGTATCTTTTATATTTATATATGCACTTCTGCTCTAGACTTAATTGATTAACCGGCAGCTTCCAAGTATACCTCCTTATCCTCGTCTACCGGTGTTATGCTTTTTGCTACTATGTTCTGGTAGTGAACTTTCCGTCTGTCTGCTTCCTTGACGGATGTAGATATTTTTCCTCCTATCTTTATGGTGTCACCTATACTGATTTCATTTGCTGCAGAACGGGCAAGATTGCCGTATGCTGTCACTAAAATAGTGTTATGTACACCATTATTTATGGCGTCGATACTTATGTTAGTGACATTATTGGTTCTCTTAAGGACCGACCTCACTTCTCCCTTAAGTACTGTCCTATTGCAGGTCTCGTAATGAGGATTTCCTTTGTTGTTACCAATGGCCTCCGGATATGTAGGATCAAGCATTTCAATCTTATCGATCACTATCTGCTGCATGCGATATGTGTCCTTTTTTAGACGTGATTTTGCTGACGATGAAAGGTAACCCTCAACTCTTACCCAATCGTTTCTGGAAAAATCATCAACGATGGATCTGCCGGTTTCATTATCCCTGAAGACGATTACACTTGGATAGTTTGATATCTGGTTTCTGCCATTCGATTCGGTAATTGCGATTGTAAGTGATGTTATCCTGTTCTGCTTTTCTGTTTTTTCTGCTTCATACTTGTTTACAATCTTGCCGGAGAGTACGATTCTGTTTGTGCAGTTATCATTTTCCTTTTTTCCTGATTTAACAATGTGTATAGTATTCATCTGTTCAAATCCTTTCTGCTATCCAAGTTTGCGAATTCAAACTTAATGTTATCGATTGTTCCTTTCATATTGACTGACATGCCATTGAAGTCCTCCTGTTTTCTCATTCTCAGAAGATGCCTTCCCACCGATCCACTGACCAAGCCTCTTATACCTCTGGCACCATATTTGGTCTGATGCTTCAGAAAGTCTGCCATAAGGTGCTCATCAATATGAGCCAGCTTCAGATCAAAACTATCCAGTTCATCACGAACAAACTTTACGATGATATCTGTAGTGGCCATGTCATCAAGTTTGTTGAATACCAGGAAGTTTCCGATCTTACCGCTTATCTCGGGACGGCCGCAGTGCTTTGTAAAGGCATCACGGCATATCTCTGACTGTTCAAATGCCGAAGCTTCTTCGTATTTCTCCATATCAATGGGGATGTTTGAAGTAAACAGCAGGATGCACCGGTTAAGATCTATAGGTTGTGAATTGTCAGCCATGCCAAGTATTCCGGTATCAATTGCTTCCATAAGACCTACCAGGATCTTCTCATCAGCTTTTTCTATTTCGTTTATGACTATAACGTGGTTTGGGTTTTGACGAACCGGATCAAGGATAGTTGGCTGTCCATTTCCTACAAATCCGGGAGGCGCTCCAAAAAAGCGGTGGACTGTATGTTCTCCTATGAATTCGCTGCCTGCAATTTCTATGAACCCGAACGGTGTATCGTAAGCTTCGGACATAACCTCAGCAAGAGATTTTGCTGTTTCAGACTTACCGGTTGCAGTCGGTCCAACTAATGCTACAGCCAGAAGCTTTTTGTTCTTACGCATCTGATTTATGACAACCATATCTGCAAGTGCATCTAAAACACTATCCTGGCCGAAAACTTTTTTCTTGAGTGGCGCAGAAATGTCTTCCGGCCAGACATTCTTTATTTTTTTCTCTGAAGCTTTTATCTCCTTTAATTTCTCTTTGTCTACTACGTTGTCTGAATTGTATTCATGTTTAACTTCTTTTCTCTCAGGGTAAAGAACTCTTAATGATCTGAAAAATTCTGCCATGTCCCTAAGACACCTGAATTTCTTTTCTCCTTTCTCTATGAAATCTTTGAATTCCTTGTTATTACTACTTGTTGTTATTCCCTTATCTGTACAAATTACGTACATATCTTCAACTTTTGCAAACCAGAGGTTAGCGGTACCCGGTGTGCAGGAGTCCGGAAGCTGTCTGGTTGAAAACTTATATTTCTTTCCTTTTGAAAGCTCATTATCTAATGCAATAAACTGACTGTCTGTCCCAAATACAAATTCTTTCATTTACTTTCTCCTTTATGAATTACTACAACCGGCACCAATAAATAACAAGATTAAAACAATTACATAATGCTGGCATATAAATGCTATCCCCCATTGCGTAACAGGAATGATCATCAGTCCCAGTAACATTGTTAATATTGAATAACCAATGCATTCACCGATAGTATTTGCTTCCCATACACAACAGACGGCCGTCCAACCGTATATAGCAGCAACCAATAATGTTATTATTTCAGTAATTACTTCCATGTTTATTCTCTCCTTTTCGAAATTTGAAATTCTTATCTTTACTAAATATTTAACCTATATAAGCACTTTGAATTCAGGATCTTTTGCGATGTATCCCGGTTTATTGGTCTCAGTGGAACCCACCACCCGGAAGGGTTTCTGTCTGTTCACCTCCGTGGAAGCCTCCTCCCGGGAGAGTCTCGGTCTGCTCGCCTCCGTGGAAGCCGCCTCCGGGTAGTGTTTCTGTCTGTTCTCCACCATGGAAGCCTCCGCCGGGGAGAGTTTCTGTCTGTTCACCTCCATCATTGCAATTTCTCTTAAATTCAGGGTTTAAAACCTCCTTTACAAGGTTTATCCATCTGTTGTTGTTCATATTGTTTTTCATTTTTAATTCTCCTTTTCGAATTTAGTATTATGATTTTGTTTTTTCTTACACTTATATATGCGCTTCAGTTTTCTGATATTTAGTGATAATCCGGATTAATTTTTAGTTTGTGATCTTTTTCCTGCCGGGTTCCATGGAAAGCCGGCAGGTTAGATTTACTTACGGGTTAGTCAGAAAACAACTGAACCCAGTTCTTTCTTCCGTTATCCTCGCACATGCCTACACCGATCTTAGTGTGTTTTGAGAACAGCATATTCGCTCTGTGGCCGCTTGAGTGATACCATGAATTTGTTACATCCAGCGCTGAAATCTGTCCTTGTGCGATATTCTCAGCCTTGTTGCGTGCCTCATAACCGATTTCATCAAGTACGGTGAAACATTTTGTGCCATCAGGTCTTGTATGTGAGTACTTTTCTGTCAGTTCTTCTGCTCTTATTGCCGCAGCTTCCATGAGGTCGTCATCCATTTCAAGCTCGTCAAGTCCCTTCTTGGCTCTAAGGATGTTTACGTATTCAACTATCTTCTCAAGAGCTTCGTCTTCATCGCAGTTTTTTGAAGGATCGCTTGAACGCTTATATGATCCGGTGAGAAGCTTGTAAAGCTGGCTATCGCTAAGATCTTCTACATCCTCCTCGTCTTCTTCGTCATCGTTATCGTATTTTTTATTCTCATATACCATTTCATCTTCTTCGTACACATACTTGCTGTTCACCATTGAAGCTGCATTGACATTCTTTGTTGTCAGTGTCGTAAATGTTGTAGTTCCGGAATTACCGGTTGTATCTACCCAGACTCCGTTGTTGTCTACTTTATATCCATCAGGTGTTGTACAGCCTGTATAGAGTAGTCCGAGCTGCTCGTTGAAGCAGTAATACTTCCCGTCAATGAGCTTCCAGCCCTTGGCCATCGAGCCTGATATGGGATCAAAATACAGCCATCCGCTTGCTGTCTGCTGCCATCCTGTGAGCATGTTACCTGCAGCGTCGAACATATATCCGACTCCGTTGATCTGCTGTAATCCTGCAGATGCATATGTTCCGTTTGGGTATGTATAATGCCAAACGTTATCGGCTGTCTTTGACCAGTCAGCCAAAGAGGTTATTGCTGAGATGCTGCATACAGCCATGCAGATTGTGAAGACGCGGAAAAGCTTCTTTGTTACCTTGTTCATTCTGAAATTTTCAATAATACTCATAATTGTTATTTCCTTTCTTAATTTGAAAAATGTGAATTGTTTTTTGCTTGCCCTGTGGGTTGAGGATCCTTTACAACTCCCGAGCACTTTTTTTACTTTGTACACTTATATATGCTCTTCAGCACTTAAGTATTTAGCGATGTTTTGAATTTTTTTTGATCTTTTTTCCTTCATCGCTTTGTACACTTATATATGCACTTCAGATTTCTGTTATTTAGCGATAATTTGAAATTTTTAAAATCTTATGAATCTTGTGTCTTCTGTTTTCCACTTATCCTGAAGCATGGTAAGGTCACCGGTTCCACCACACAGCTTGCATGGTTCTTCACCATATTCCGGTCTGTCTGGATGCTGGGGTATCCACAATGTTTCATCAAAAAATGTATATCTTGATACGTCTGAAAATACTCTGTCAAAGAGTCCGATTCCAAGCTTTGAATCCTTAAGGTATGGTGTCAGTCTGATTTCAACAAAGTTACGATCCTTTACGTCAAGAAGCTCCCTGCTAAGCGGATTCTTCGGATCTTCTCCATACATCATGAGCATCAATGCGATATACCCTTTCAGTGAATTCATGCGTTCTGTTGCGAATATCGGGCAGGCAGAAGAATCCACATCATTTACGAAACCGTTCTCGTATTTTTCGAACCTGTCCCTAAGGAGACATCTTGGACAGCTTTCTGTCACTCCCGGATAAACAAATATTATTTCCGCAGCTGCTCCTCCTTCATACATCATTGCGGCAAGATATGGATTTCCATATTTCAGAGCAAGAAGAGAGCTCCTCTTCTGTGCCTCGAAATTATCTGTGCATCCGAGAATGAGATAATCTGTAGGCTTTTTTCCGGGAAATAAAGACATATATCTCACGAATTCTTCATCGCTCATATAATCATCAAGGAATCTATCTACACAGATAACTCTAGCTTCCGGATTGATATCCATGATCCTATCCCTTATTACGTCCACCTTCTTTTTACCCATCTCGCTGATGAAAACTCCCTGTGTGGCAATGTTAGAAGGGCTTACTATATCCGCATCCATAAGTATGTAATTTCTAAATCCACTTCTGGCGCAGTTCTCAAGAAAACTTCTTGCTCCACCGGTTCCTATACAAACGATGACCTTATCAAGAACCTTTTCAGGATAAAGGGCGGAAACTTTTGTGAAATATTCATTTGTTGGTATCATATCTTTCATATCTCCTTTTATATCTGTATTTTCAACGACTTCGGGATCTGCATTTCCTTCACAGGTAGTGACTGCAATATTTTCCTCTAAAGAATCTGAATTTACTGACAGTGTTTCAGCTGTCTTTTCAGCATTGTTTTTTTCTGAATGTTTTGCATCTGCTTTATCAATTAATTCCCGATATCGTCTAAGCTGATCTATCGAATATGTCTGCTTCCAGGAACGGAAAGGGACATAACGATACCCTTCCTTCATGGCTTCAAGCACGTAGCTCAGGGTTACCTCCAAGTTATTTTCGATTTTTCTTACGATATAGAAATACATCTTATAAAGACCTCTGGGATCAGGCTGGAAGATCGGAAGATAAAAATAATCCAATCCAAAGAAATCAATGTGAAGAAGGGATGATGAAATATCATGATAAGAAGGTTCTGTACATCCTTTTGGATGTGAATGGTATATTCCATTGGTTATATACCCGGCTGCCTTCCAATTACGAAATACAACCGACATAGCTTCAACATCATAATAAAATTCATTGGATGTATTGTTGGAATGAGTATCAAAACAGCATTTGTCAATAAACTTTTCACTTCCGGTTGAAGCAAGGATACCTCCTGTCTCGGCTCTGAAACGTCCCACGTCCTTGCGGAACTCATCAAGAACTTTTGTTGAAAAAAGAACCGATTTATCCGGTATTCCGTTGTTAAAAGTCATATTAATGCCTAAATCATTAGGCTCATTGTTGTCATAATCATCCCCGATTATCAAATCTACAAATTCCTCGAGACCATCTAATAAATAATTAAATCCATCTAATATAGGGTTCTTTACCATAATTTCATTTCCTCCATTTATCCAAATGTTTTTCCTGTTGCAATGTACTCCTGAATATTGTCTGCCCAGACCTTTGATATCGCCTGTATACCCTTTAATGTGTCTACATCACTATCCCAACAAACATAGGGTTCGTCATTGTCAAAAAGTCTATGTGTGACCACGCCACTGGGATCTCTCCCTCTCAGTGAAGGCATCCTTAGGATGTAAGCACGCCATGAACCATCTACTTTTTTATAATTAAACATGTACTTTTTATCACTGCTTCCATGTGGATTATTGGCAAAATAAACCACCGGACCTGTTTCATTTCTTACAGAATTATGTCTTGTGTTGCTGTTCGCAGAAGTGTTTACAGATCTTGTATATTGATTTCCTGCAGAACGAGTAGTAGACCTTGAATAATGATTTATATCAAGAAGATTATTGAATACTCCTATGAATTTCCTAACTATTATGATTGTAAGTCTTACTATTGCCGTTATTATGATGGCACCCTGCATAACAAGTGGCAGCATTTCATTTAAATTTTCCATCTTTATTTCTCCATTTCTTTACTTGTGTTATCTAACTCATCAGATGTTTCATTGAATCCTGATGAATCATTTGGTTTCTTTGTTACTTTACTTCTTACACTTATATATGCATTTCAGATCTTGGTTATTTAGCGATGAAGCGAAATTTTTTTGACCTCTTTGCTTCACACACTTATATATGCGCTCCGTATCTTGCATATTTAGCGAAGATTTGGATTTTTCTTTTTGGCTTCATCACTTCTTACTACATATATATGTACTTTGAATTTGGGATTATTTAGCGATAAATCAGAATGATTTCAAATATCATCTTCCTGAGAAAAAAGAAGACACAAAAAACCTGCATTATCCGTTTTTAAGATAATGCAGGTCTTCAAATAATAATTATTTTCTAATGCCCTGGATCGGGCGTCAGCCTTTTCTACTCATCTCTGAAAGCTACCTCTGATGTCCGGGCAGAGGGTGTTAATGCCCTAGATCGGGCGTCAGCCTTTTCTACACTACGAAACAGAAGAATTTGAATTCGCACAAGCTGCGTGTTAATGCCCTAGATCGGGCGTCAGCCTTTTCTACGGCATTGGAGAATCTGCGTCAGGACAAGGATGTCTCAAAGTGTTAATGCCCTAGGTCGGGCGTCAGCCTTTTCTACACTTGGTATCAGAGACTGGCTCTACGAGCGGCTCCGGAAGGCTGATTTAAGATATCTACGTTAAATATTCTACAATGTGGTCATTTTTGTGCTTGTTTTTGGTGTCAGGCTGAAAACACCGGATTTTTACAAGTTTTTACATGATTAACAAAACTTCGAACAACCCATCCAAAGCACCTAACCACTTATGTACGTATCCCTTAAAAACTGATATTTCGTTACCAGTACGTTTGTTGTTTCAATTTTATATTAGTATCTATTCTACAGCAATACCTATAATCTTATTTTTATATAGTATTTGTGGATATTCCGGCATGATTTAACT
The DNA here is from genome assembly GCF_000701645.1 of Oribacterium sp. FC2011. Taxonomy (NCBI): domain Bacteria; kingdom Bacillati; phylum Bacillota; class Clostridia; order Lachnospirales; family Lachnospiraceae; genus Oribacterium; species Oribacterium sp. FC2011. The sequence continues at coordinate 61,700 of NZ_KL370810.1, read as the reverse complement.
TAATCCCATCATGCCGGAATAATTATTTGATTTTAGCTCACATCTGAGCCTCATAAAAATCCAGATATCCCATAGGAATAAAACCTGTTACCCCCTGATACGTAACCAATGCATAAGTGTTATTGTAATTCCCTTCAAAAGTAACCTTTACACCATTGGGAATCTGCCCAACAGCCATTGCACCGGCAGAAGGGGCTCTTTCTTAGAAAAACACCTACGGGATGAAACCCGCTTTATTTTATCTCTCAATGTCATCAACTCTTTCTTTTATTATATCATATGTATCCGGATCAAAATTCATTCCATTTATCGGATTCTGCCCTCTTCTGAAGATCCAGTTCGTTCCTACCGGCATATTGAGTATCTTTTTTACCGGCATGTCGCAACGTTCGGCTACAGCCTTTGCAGTTTCAATGTCGTTTCCTCCCAGATAGACATAGGTATCGCAGTTTCCGATTATGGTCTTGCCATCATATCCGTAATTTTCAGTAAGCTGTGACTCTGCCTGGATCATGAGCATTGTTGAAATACCTCTTGAACGGATTGATGCTATCATCCTTGGGAATTCTTCAATTTTGCAGTTGGTAGCAAAGTCATCAAGGATAAATCTGACCGGAACCGGCAGACAATTATCTTCGCATTCATTATCCGCAATACGGCAGAGTTCATTCATGGTTTGAGTAAGGAAGATATTCACCAGTCCGTCCATAGAACGATCTGTATCACTCACAACAACAAAGATTGCTGTCTTTCTTCTGCCAATGTTTTCGATTTCAATGTCGTCACTGCTTGTCATCTCAGCGATTTCAGGTGTATCCCAACGACCTATTTTTGCATTTGCGGATATTATTATGGATCGGAGTGTCTTGTTGGCAGCTACACGGAATTTCTTATATGTCTCAACAGCATAACTGTGAGGATGGTTTTCTTCATACTTTGTCATAATCTTATCGAGTGGAGTTATTTCAGATTCAATATCTCCAGAAGCCTGGAAAAGGTTTAACAAACAGTTTACTCTATGTAGATTTCGGTCCTTTTCAACAACGCCTTCTTTTAAAAATGCAATCAGTGATTGAAGTAGAAGCTGCGATGACTCTTCCCAAAACGGATCATAGCTTCTTCCGTTCTTTTCCTGGTAAATAAGCATATGTGCTATTTTTAATATGTCCATGGTATTCCTGATATAATTGAAGAAATTATAATGTGCGGACTTTTCCGGATTTGTGAAATCAAGCTTTTTCACAACATAACCACGGTCCATCAGATAATCCTTATATTTATCATATAGATTGCCCTTAGGATCTGAGATTACGTAACTTCCGACAGCCTGCAAAATATTCGGAGTAACTATGCTCCTCGTTTTTCCGGAGCCTGATGTTCCCACAACCAGAACATTGTTGTTCACTTTGGTTTCGTAGCAATTCATGTTGTAATACTGGTCCTGACCTAATATCATATCGTTTCTTCTAATCATTTTTATTACCTCTCTTTAATGTTTACTATTCGTTTTTTTATTTGTAATTAAGTTGCAACTTTATTCAGTTATTAAACTACTTTCAATTTTTGTGTTATTTCATCACATATGCCAAAATCTATGGCTTCCTCTGCACTCATATAGTTATCAAATCCGGTAGCTTCATTTATCTCATCTACGGTTTTGCCGGTATGTTCTGCAAGAATTCCATTTATAATATCTCTTGTGGCCAGAATGGATTCTGAAATATTTTTTATGGATGTAGCTGACCCACCTAAACCATCAGATATCAATGGCTCATGTATCATCACTTTGCTGTGTTTAAGGATATATCTTCTTCCTTTTTGTCCACCTGCAAGTAATACCGCTGCCATGCTGGCTGCAATTCCGGTGCAGATCATATTGATCTCAAGGTCACTCCCCTGTATTGCATCATAGATTGCAAGTCCCGCATTTACTTCTCCTCCCGGACTGTTGATATAAATATTTACAGGCCCTTTGAAATTCTCTCCCAGATATATGAGCCGGGAAATAAAATCATTAGCTGTTTCCCTGTCTATGGTTCCGTTCAGAAAAATGATGCCATTCATCAGATGATGTGTATTTAGTGATACTGCTCTTGTTCCATATGAACTTTCAACTTCAATCATAGGTATTTCTCTATTCATTTCTTTGTCTCCTTTTTTTGTTCGTTTACTTCTTACACTTATATATGCTCTTCAGATTTTGATTATTTAGTGATGAATCAAAAAAATTTCAACTATTATGAATTATTTGATTTCCGCAGTAATAAAGAAGACACAAAAAACCTGCATTATCCGTTTAAAGATAATGCAGGTTTTCAAATGATAATGATTTACTAATACCCTGAATCGGGCATCAACCTTTTCTACCAAAGCTAAGAAGGCTAAGGTTGTTTCCGCTATCTTGTGTCAATTCCCTGGGTTGGGCGTCAGCCTTTTCTACGGGACTAGGATTGAGACAGACGATGCAGTTACTCTCGTGTGTTAATGCCCTAGGTCGGGCGTCAGCCTTTTCTACTAACACAGGCGTTGATAACTACCCTGAAATCAACGTGTGTGTTAATGCCCTAGGTCGGGCGTCAGCCTTTTCTACCTCGCACATGGAAACGTCTGCGTCTCCTGTCTCACAAGTGTTAATGCCCTAGGTCGGGCGTCAGCCTTTTCTACAGTGCATAACTACACAGCCATAATAATGTTTCACAAAGTGTTAATGCCCTAGGTCGGGCGTCAGCCTTTTCTACGTAGATTTAATAGGATGGGAGTGTTATGACGAGGAAGAGTGTTAATGCCCTAGGTCGGGCGTCAGCCTTTTCTACACAGGATAGAAAGACCCATAAAGGTCTTTGGCGGCAGTGTTAATGCCCTAGGTCGGGCGTCAGCCTTTTCTACGCAGATATCACGGAAGGGCTTTACGGCTTCGCAAAGAGTGTTAATGCCCTAGGTCGGGCGTCAGCCTTTTCTACCGCATTAGCATTCAATGCTTTTGCAGGACGCAAAGGAGAGGTGTTAATGCCCTAGGTCGGGCGTCAGCCTTTTCTACGCAGATATCACGGAAGGGCTTTACGGCTTCGCAAAGAGTGTTAATGCCCTAGGTCGGGCGTCAGCCTTTTCTACCGCATTAGCATTCAATGCTTTTGCAGGACGCAAAGGAGAGGTGTTAATGCCCTAGGTCGGGCGTCAGCCTTTTCTACCGCTTTTTCGCTCCTACGGGCTGTTCTTCTGCTATGAAGTGTTAATGCCCTAGGTCGGGCGTCAGCCTTTTCTACCACCAATACAAATGCAGGCGTTTCCGTCTGTTCTCGGTGTGTTAATGCCCTAGGTCGGGCGTCAGCCTTTTCTACGCTTGGTATAATGGACTGGCTCTATGAGCGGCTCCGCAAGGCTGATTTAAGACATCTACGTTAAATATTCTACAATGTGGTCGATTTTGTGCTTGTTTTTGGTGTCAGGCTGAAAACACCGGATTTTTTCAAGTTTTTACATGATTAACAAAACTTCGAATAACCCATCCAAAGCACCTAACCACTTATGTACGCATCCCTGAAAAACCGATCAGTCCATCTTATCTTCACTAAATCTTCAATCGTTTCTGCAGATACCCTGAACTAAGTCAGTACACCCATCCGCTATGAAGACTCACCTCCCATAAGATGAACCTTTCAATCTTCACCTGATAACATCAGATACATTCTGATCCACCTCCATAATGGCTATTATGCCGGAAGCTTTACTCGGAACCAAAACCTATCCTTTGTTATCAGTACGTATGTTGATTTAATTTTAAATAAGAATCCCTATTTAGGCAATTACTTTTTATATTTCTATCAACCAATCATAACCTGATGATGACTTTCTCCTGGTAAGTAAACCCATCTCAAGCTCAAGCTGATCTATCTTTTCGTTATCAAATATGATGGATAGTTCCTGCTCAACAGCCGCTATCTTTTTATCCAACTGCCTTTTTTCTTTTTTAAGATCAAGTATCTTCTTTGCGAGGGTCTGGGCACTCTTATGGATATTTATTTCCTCCAGGACACTCTGTTTCTTTTCTTTTGTGTAGGTTTTACTTGTGGGAAGTGTTAATCCTGTATTAGCATCATCAGAAAGTATGATTGCGTGGAGAACAGGTGATGGATAACAGTTTTTGACCTTTTTAAATATACAGTTACAACCTATTTCAGCGGTAACCTTTTTATACTGGTCCTGAAGCTTGGTACAGCTCACAGGCTTTTCAGGACATTTTCTTATAAATCTTTCCGTTACATTGTAACTGTAGTTCAATGTAAACGACATGACTTTATGAACGAAATCTTTTCCTTTTTCCCCGAGATGCCCAAATACATAAAGAACACTCAGTCTCTCAAAATGAGATAGATATCCGGTTTTATACGACTTCTGGCAAAGATATCTCATGAGATTACATTTTCCAAGGACTTCAGCTATATTTGCATCAATATCTCCAAAAGCCGATAGATCCTGATCCACATTTTTTATTTCCGAGACTTCTTTTGTACCGTTATTTCTGGAAATAACAGTTTTTACCGCACTAACAGAAAACTTGGCAATTGAATCTATCATGGTATCGATATCCATAACAGGTTCAAAATTATCGTCCAAAAAATATGACCTCTTTCCGGTATTTAAATGCACCCCGTAGGGAAGCTTCAAAACCTGCCCGAACTTACCGTTTTTAAGCTTGGTTTTATTTGGGAAGAATTCCAAGGATATATCATTATCCTGAGGAAGCTTTTGTTCGATTAAATCACTTAACATATTTGCATAACGAACCTGCATCCATTCTGTAAGAAAAAGCCAGACATTCAAAAAGTTCCGATGTTTTAATATTAACTGATTGCCAAAACCGGATAAGATATTTGAAAATATCCGAATATCCATTTTCAACATTACATCTTAAACTACGCAATTTCTCCAGTGTTTCGGGTTCCCGGTCACTTACTTCAACGAGACATATATATTCAAATATAGAATGAATATCTCTTTCCCTTCGAAAATACTGTTCCCATCCGCCGATTATTTCCAAGGCCTTCCTGATCTTTTCTTCAACCGAGAGTGAAGCATTTGTGAGCCACATGGTTTCCAAACGTTCCTGAAGATTCTGTTCTGCCTTCACAGGTATGGATTTCCCAGACAAGTTAAAATGAGTACTCATCCGCCACCTTACGTTGTTCAAGAGTACGTCTTTCAAGACTCATCCACTCCTTGGTTCGTTGTTTTAATTCTCTGTTCATGGCATTTTCCTCCTGATTACGAGAATAATGCTTATATATCACGAGCTCCAGACAACTCAGGTGCAGATCCTTTTTCATTTCTATTGTGTTCGCGTGAGATAATACCGGCTACGGAAACAAGTGTCATCCAACCGGCTCCAAACTTTCGTATGGATAAGAGTATTTCTTCAGGGGTATATGATATTTTGAAATTATTAATCAGGGATTTGAGTATAGAAAAGAGGCTTCTTAAAACCTTAGGATTCAAATTAAGAAGCCATTGATTCCAGCGATCTACTGTTTTGCTGCAGGGTCGATCCTCAGTACAGAGATCATCTTCACTTACTATGCCATCGATCTCGTTTTCAATGATTTCCGCAGCATATTGCTTGTATGGTGCAAGACAATCCGGCAGCTCTGCATGAAGTTTATTACATGATGTGCATTTCATCCTGCGCACGATGATATAACGCACCCCGGAATTGTACCAGCGCATGATTCTCTTACGGCTATCGCGATATTTCAGAGCGGAATTGCAGTAAGGACAGATTGGATTTTCACGGCTCTCACATAAAAAGAGTTTTATCACCTCTGATAGGTCTGAGCTTGTAGTTCTGTGTGATACACATATATATCAATCTTTTATCAATTTCTTTTTTTATTCATTGACTTTCTAAAATCGGGAACATAAAAAACCTGCATTATCTGTCCTGAGATAACGCAAGTTTTCTATTGCAATAATTTTTAATGCCCTTAATCGGGCGTCTGCCTTTTCTACGTCATTGCAATTTCTATTAAATAGGTGGGCTCAGCTCAGTGTTAATGCCCTAGGTCGGGCGTCAGCCTTTTCTACAAGGCGGACCACTACGAAGGCCTCGTAGTTGCATTGTGTTAATGCCCTAGGTCGGGCGTCAGCCTTTTCTACGCTTGGTATTCGGAAATGGCTCTACGAGCGGCTCCGGAAGGCTGATTTAAGATATCTACGTTAAATATTCTACAATGTGGTCATTTTTGTGCTTGTTTTTGGTGTCAGGCTGAAAACACCGGATTTTTTCAAGTTGTATCAATTCTATATTAGCATCGATACTTCAGCAAGACTTATTTTTTTGCTCTATCATTACATAATTATGGCCTTGTTCATCCGTTATAAAAATACCTGTTATAAAAGTTCAATTAATGTATAGAGAAAATATAAATACGAACTCTTTTATCTATATTTGTATTTTCATATCTGATTTTAAATAAATCAGCGTTTTCTATTATGTGGGCCTTATCATAGATAAGGAAAAATAGATTTTTATTGTCATAATGTATGATATCTGATGCGACTTCTTCTGACAGTTTACGCAGATCCATACTGTTTCTCGTACATTTAAGCTCAATAGCAATATCAAACTCGTCGATAGCTATATCTTTCCTTACCGTTCCGACACCGGTGTCTTGATTTTCTTCAATACGAACAAGTGGAAATACCGATCTTAACAGGGCATATAGATAATGCTGCAGATCATATTCATTTTCTATTTCAAAGACCTTTTGGATATCAGATATATGCTTGCTGCATTTTGCATGGGACGTTTTTCTAAACATCAATTCAAAATAGTTTTTGATATTTCCAAGTAATGTCCCAACTGTATCTATAGCAACTACTTCTGTCATTGTTTTGCTTATGCTATCATTCTCTAAAAGTCCGATCAGCTTTCTTTTTGTTGTTTCCAATAACTCCTTTTGCCCAATCTTAGAAAACCTGTTTGTTGCGACAGGAATAAGTTTCCTTAATTCATAAGCTTTTTCTTGATTACCTTCAGATAAAAGCGCATTACTGATTTCAGTTATTTTAGCTTCTAATTCTGAGGTGTCTGTTATTTTCAGGATTTCGTTAGTGTCAACTGTGATTTTCATCGCGTCCCCACCTCAAATAGAATAAAAACAATGCCTCTATGACATACAGCACATTATCCCGCCACTCTAAAACTTCAAAAGATCTGCTGTGATCTGTTAATACTTCCTGCATGCTATTCAGATAGTCTCGGAGGGATTTTCCCTGGACTATATCGTTAGACGAAATGAGCGAGTTAACTCTTTCAAGCAGATCATCAAAAGGAATTGATCCTAACGGTGGATTTTTTGCTATTGCTTCCAACATGAGCGAATAAAGATCCAATATCCCGTTTTTGGTCGCATATAGTTTACGTTTACTGCCCCGGCTGGTTTTACCGTTCTGTATTATCTGTGTGACACTTCTGAAATCCAGATTCAGAGTAGAAAACCTGTAAGTCTTCTCCAGCAAATCAGATGATATTTCTGCATTAGCATCTGTATCGAACTTAGCCAGGAGGCACAAATTAAGGCATAAAAGCTGCATTAGTTGAGGAGAAGCCAGGCTTTCACTGACCATACTTTCAATATATTCTTCTTTTATTTTTATGTTTAACTGCTCAAAGCCTTTCTGTGGAATAAGCCGAAGTTCATCTTTAGACCAGGGCTTTATATCGATTATGCTGATTCTTCCCTGTAAATCCGGATTATTTCTGATGGCATCGTCACATCTGTGAGGAAGTGAGGAAATTATAACTCTCAATCCTTTTCTTATGGCATCTTTTAGCTGTTGAGCGAGGAAAACCTGTACTTCCTTTTCAGCATAATGAAAATCGTCAATAAGCAGAATTAATCCATGTTCTTCATAAAAAGATATTACATTGTCTCTGGTGACTGTGTACTCTTCTGATATAGTGCCTTTCTCTGCATCTCCCGTGGTGATAAGACCGCTAAGCGGCATTCCTGCTTTCGCCCCGATGGTTGTCCATACATTTTCCCTATTAAGAAAATCCGAACCCAATACCTCTACAAGATTATCAAGGCCAATTACTCTTTCGCATAGAACAGTCTTGCCGATCTTAGATGGACCTGATATCAGCGTTAGATAACCTGTGGTGTTTATCGCCTGCTCCAGGCGTTCCTCGTATGTAAACCCCAAAGCAGCTTCTCTTGAAATATACGTACTGGAAGGTAATGCACCGGGCCTAAATATTTCAGATGACTTTCCCATAAAACTTATACCTCCTGTTAAATGAATCATACCATCACTTTGGCGATTTTTAAAGTTTTATATGAATTTTATGGATATTTACCTTATTTAACAGTTTTAACTGTTTTTTAGAGTTTTTATTGGTTTTTAAACGTTTTAAAGATTTATGACTATATAAAGAAATACTAAAAGAAAAAACGATGATATAAAGCACCATCGGAATTGTTATTCACATAATTCATTTGTTTTCTTAAAAACAAGATCAATAATAAGCCTGCACTATCCATTCTAAGATAACGCAGTTTTCCTATTGGTAATAATATCTAATACCCTGAGTTGGGCGTCTGCCTTTTCTACCGTATGCAGAGCAGGTAGCCGAGGTTGATGAAGCTGCGGAGTGTTAATGCCCTAGATCGGGCGTCAGCCTTTTCTACCACCGACATTTACGAGAACTGCATTTCAGGAATTGAGGAGTGTTAATGCCCTAGGTCGGGCGTCAGCCTTTTCTACCAAACGTGTCGTAGACA
>NZ_KL370810.1:0-52404 GCF_000701645.1 Oribacterium sp. FC2011 | reverse complement strand
CGTGTTAATGCCCTAGGTCGGGCGTCAGCCTTTTCTACACTTGGTGTCCGGAATTGGCTCTATGAGCGGCTCCGTAAGGCTGATTTAAGACATCTATGTTAAATATTCTACAATGTGGTCGTTTTTATGCTTGTATTTGGTGTCAGGCTGAAAACACCGGATTTTTTCAAGTTTTTACACAACTAATAAAACCTCGAATAACCCATCCAAAGCACCTAACCACTTATGTACGCATCCCTGAAAAACCGATCAGTCTTCTTACTTTCACTAAATCTCCAATCGTTTCTGCAGATACCCTGAACCAAGTCAGTGCACCCATCCACTATGAAGACTCACCTCCTATTAAGATGAACCTCTTCAATCTTCACCTTATATCATCAGCTACACTCTGATTCACCTCCATAATGGCCATTTTGCCGGAAGCTTTCCTCGGAATCAAAACCTATCCTCTGATATCAGTACGTTTGTTTATTAAATTTTATATTAGTATTCTTTATTAAGCAATAACTAATTTACAAGCATAATGCTTATGGTTATCAATCTCTAGACAATCCTTTAATACTGAATAAAGGTAATAACATGAGGTGCATTATATCCTGCGAAAGAGGATATAATGCACCTAAGAATTATACCGGCGCATGATACACTTGCTGAATTTATAGTTTAAAATAAATCAGCGAATTACATTTTATCATGAAATAATATCATCAATTTTAGGTAGTGTTGCTTTATTATTTTTTTGTTTTCTGAATTCTTCCAAACTCATATAGCTTACTTTTTCATTTGAAGGAATCTTCGTCGAATTTTTCATCGAAAGGAGTGCCTTGATACTTGGGTTATTATCCCATGTGGTTTTGAGCTTGCCGTTAAGGAACTTTTTATACTTATTGATATAATCATCAGCATCCTTATTCGCAAAAGGATTTAGATCAAAATCATTTAAATCATATCCTTTTGTTTTTTCAAAACAGCGTAATTGTATATCCTTAATTTGTATTGTCCCAAAACCATAAGATTTTGCTTTTCCTATATTCATCCAGCAGTTATTTTCTAATTTGATACTCCATAATATCAATCCTAATTCATTCTCTGTCAGATTGTGAAAACGAATAGTTCCTTCAAAAACACTTCCTGTGTTAAGAGCCCTTATGGTTGATCCAATATTATTATTGTTCGACTTGTTTGGATTCTCTCTCAAAGTCCAATTTTTTGAACAATCTGATAGCCAATATTGTTTGATACCTCTAAGATTAAAATCATTGTTGTATGTCTTTCCATTTTCAACATAATTAAGATATGCACTAGGTTTAGGTTCGCCTAAAACAACACCGGCTTCCGGACATTCTCCGGCATCTTTTATTATCGTTGCATCCGTAAAAGAAACTCTTGACTTATATGCTTTATTATTATCTGTATCTGTATAGCCAAATAAAATCTTGCAAAGATCTTTATTACCGGTTTTTTTGCTCTTTGGGAATCCGTCTTTTATTTCATGATTATAAAATATTCTAAGCCTCGGAGTAAAACCAATATATTCTACATCATCACCAGATTGAATGTAGAAAACGGGACGTTCTATACCAGACTCCGGCAATGAATAGTATGCCTTCTTTTCTTTATAATCCGGAGCGTCGGGATTCTTTGATGATCCTATCAATTGATTCTTCCGACGATTAAAATCTATCTCGAACTCTCTGATCACTTTATCTTTTACTGAAATCTTTACGGTTTTAACATGATCTATCGGAATGATATACATTATCTTTTTTTCCTGCATAGCACCGGAAGATACAAGATAACCTTTTCTACTGTATTCCCCAGTCTTACCAACAGATGTAACCAGTCTTCCTTTTGATTCAAAAGATACAAGTCTATAAAATGGATGGTATACTTCATTTAGATAGTCTTTAATTTTATGTTTCTTATTTTCAAAAATCTTCTTTATTCTGTTTAACTCTATTTTATATGATTTAAAATCCTTTTCTTTAAATGTTTCTATCAATTTATTTATTTCTGCTACACCCTCGTTAAATAATTTCTCATCAGGCATACTAACATAGTGATTTTTAATTATGCGCTCATTATTTACCATTTCATATTCTTGATATTCATAAAATATATTATTAATCTTATGTTGTAATAAATATGGATTTTTTTTAAAATAATCAAATTTTGAGGGTTTATTGTCTTTTTTTGATTCTTGTATAGCTGAAATAATCGTTTTTTCACTAATCGGATAATAATTCATCTTTTCAAGATCTTTAAACGATGAATCTTTTTCAACAGGATAAATGACATAATTACCATCTTCATTTTTTAAAATACCTGCTTCAACATTAGTAAGAACGCTTATATTATGACCCTCTATGGGAATAGGTTTTGTTCCTAATATTTCATTATAATATTTTTTATCAACACCATTTGCCACTTCCCTAAACATCAGCTTGTAATTATCGATATCATCATCGACGTCTGACATACCAAGTATTTGCGCATTACTACGAATCATACCTCGTATGGAACTTCCGGGAATTGCGTATTCTCCATAAGAATTTTTATAAAAATGTTCCTGTTTATTCCCATTGCCGATAAAAATAGGCGTTTTAGCTTCAATTTTATATGACACTTCACCTGAAAGAAGCTCAGAAGCCACCGAATCGTGCGAAATCTCTTCGCCATCTAAAATAATCTCAGGAAAGGGGATGAAATTATATGGAGCATAAGCAGTGAAATCAGAACCCCTTTTATTTCCTCTATTATTATCTTTTCTATCTCTTTGAGATGATCTTTCTTTCTTCATTAAATCATCAATATTTTTTTTATTCTTTTCTTCCTCTTTTTTATCGCGTTCTTTTTTTGCTGCTGAGGCTTTATCCGGATCATAATCATTGGTTTCCAAATTCAGTCCTGCCAACATAGAAAAGTCATTTAATCTTATATTCATCAATAGACCTCACTTTCAATTTAATCCTTCCACATCAGATAAACATGTTGCAGAAATAAAGGTCTGTCCATCATCGTCAGTATCCAGGTATTCCCTCACTGTAATTGTACCGTTTCCAAACACATCTTTCAGAGCATACTTTTTTTCGATATAGTCAGCATTATTTTCTTTTGTTCTGACTGCTCTCATCTCATCACCATAATTAAACAAATGCAGCTCTTCATCCGGCTTAAAGAATCTGGCCTCGTTAAATGAACACTTATTATTTTCCCAAACATCCGGTGTTAAACCAAATCTTATTCCTGAATTAGTATAGATGATTGCATATGGAAAGTTATCAGCCTCAGAAAGTGCAACATCTTTATTTATGATTTCTCTGATAACGCCCATTTCATACCTCCTGTTTCAATAATTTCAAAGATTCCATTGCTTTCTTGATTATGCTATCCCTATCATCCATCTCTGCTTTTCCTGTCTCATCGTATGATATACACATTTTTTGACCGGTTCCTGTTTCAACCTCAATCTCATCAGTTTTTATAAATCCTTTTCCTATATTGTAACCACTACCAAGTGAATAAGTTTCCGCTGCCAGATCTCTTAATGCAAAAATAAGAAGTGCAAATGTTTCATCACTGTATCGATTATCACTTATCTGTATTTCTATTTTAAGCTTTCCATGAACGTTCTTTTCCGAAAAAAGATTTCCGTTGATAACTGCTCCGGAAAACTTATCGATATGGATACGATTTCTGACAGGTGATTTACTGTTTGATTTTTTATCACCTACAACTATATCTCTGAACGATATATTCCCAACATAACCGGAGATACCTTTATCTTCTGCACGACCAAATGCATGATAGATCACATCTTCAGGAAGCCCGAGATACTTTCTGATCATATTCATCCTGTTTCGTACAGCACCCTTTACAGAGCTTCCGGGAACGATGTATTCGTCAAGAGCATTTCTTATATTTTCGGCATCGGGAGAGTCTGAATCATAAATTCTGGACGATATAGCTTTTACAAGCATTTCCCCGTCTGTTTTTCCGGAAAGATGTATGGTATAAGCCATAGAAGATTTCTTTTCTTTTATTTCAAGTTTCTTCTCATTGTAAGACTTTCCTACTTCCCATGCAGATCTTGCTGTCTTATCTTTCATGTCATACCGGGAATATTCAACATTATCTATATAGATAACACCACAGCCGTTGCTCTTCTGTCCTCCAAACCGGATACTTCCGTTATTAATCTCAGAAAAGCACTCTGAAAGATTATCAACGTATGATTTTACTGAACGAATAGTTATCTCAAATTGAAGCTCAGCTCCCGTACCTACATACTGCATTTCAAATTTGTGACCTGAAGCAATTCCCTCGCCCTTTGTTTTACTTGAAGAAACGGTTCCGGTTGCCGGATCCAGTGCAAGTCTCGGGCGTATTTCAACCTTGACAGTTCCGCCTGATGTAAGGAATTTTCCATCAGAAAACTTTATGAGACTATCAGGCATCTCAGCATTGGCTATGGTACCGAACAGTTCACAGGCAGCTTCGCGGCCGAATTTCTCTTCATAACAACTTCTGAAGACCCCGGCTAATCCTGTTGCAGGAATAAATGGCTGATTGCTTTCCTCGTCTAAAAGTATATATCCTTTATCTTTATCACCACTTCCTATATGCATAGGTTCAGCACAATGCGCTTTGATGATAAATTGCTCAATCATTGTGTAAAGGGCTTTATCCATTGTATTTCTCCTTCCTGTTACTATGATCTATCATCTCAAGCAACATTTGGATCCTGAACTGCTTCCATTCCGTTTCATCATAAATATCCTTAACGGGTATACCGAGAATTGTTTCCTGTCCTTTTGTGCCAAACAGTATTTCCGGAACATCATTATTGATCACAGTTCTTATTTGTTTATTCAATGACTTAACATCTTTTGTACCTGAAAAGACTTTCATGTCATCGGCTTTCTTTTCACTATGTTCCATATAGTCTTTTAACTGTTTAACCGCTTCATCCGGATTGAACTGGTTAAGAGATGCTATGGACCTGATTGTTCCAATCTGGCTTCTTTTTAATTTGCCAAAATTCAAAGGATTACTGTTTATATAATCCATTAATGCACTGTTCAGTTTCTTTCTGAGGATACCTTTGGCAGCTACCTTTAAAGTACTTCTGTCATCAGCAGTAAGCTCAGTATCTTTACTATGTTCTATACCTGTATTTCTCTCTTCAATTCTGAACGCTTCCTTGAATTTGATGTCATCATAATTTTTAACAAAGATAACCCGACCGAATCCTTCATTTTTTCTGATTCCTATTCCGTCATCGTAAAGTTTTTTGACTCTGTCTTTCTGTATCTCACCATCAAACTCAAGTTTAAACATTGATCCCATTTCATACATCTTTACTGATGGTACATGAGTTTTCCATGTTCTGTTAAAACCACGAACATCTACAACCGATGAGGATGCAAGGGCTATCTTCAGGTTTTTTATTCCCAAAGCTGTCTCAAGAGATGAAATATCGATACCTACATTCTCACCATATTGGTTAAGCATGGTTCCATGAGAAAGAAGCATCATATATTGAGGTGCTTTCAGATTTCCGGATTCTGCAAATGTTTCTGCGTCTGTTGAGTCACACTCTTTAATATCTATTATTTCTGTATGGCCTAAACCGCTCCACTTACCATTTCCAAGATATAATGAATCATGCTCCTTTATCCTGCTAAGAGTATCTTTGATCTTATCAAAGAGCACTTCATCTTCAACCTTTATATATCCGGTAAATATCCTTCCTGAAGGAATATACTGAATTCTGAAAACGTTTTTCTTTATTCCTGCCTCGCGTCCTATGTTTATTTTCAGATCAGCTTCCAGATTGAAATTGGACAAATACTTTATGGTATCACCATCAGGATAGCAATATCTTCCCAGACCTGCTCTTTTTTTCCCTTCCTCCACTTCTCCGGTTTTAAGTACATTTTCGATTGGCTTTTTCCCTTTTACTTCCTGCTTATCTTCGTAAAAACCTTTAACAGAAGGGATGAGCTCCTTAATTCCATCAGAAGAGTACGAACTTGGGTAAGCATTTATAAAGCTCACTTTATCGGAGAGTATTTCATCTATACTTTTCTGAAGCTCCTCAGCTCCTTTCATTTTCTCATTCTTTATTATTTCCGCAATTAATGCACCCCTCATGGAAGAACCGGGAATAAATGTAAGTGTTTCTGTCTGTCCACTCTGACTTACACTATCATCCGATATGCGAAGTGGTTCGATATTTTTTAATTGTATTCGTAAATATTTCATCTGGATGCCTCCCGGACTATTTCAAATCCAACACGTCCAAAGCCTCTGTTCCGCATACTTCCGATCCATTTAATTAAAGAAAGGACCTCTTTAACAGTTTCTTCCTGTTCCTTGCTGCAGGTGATATTTCCATATAGAGTGATACCCTTTTTTAAACATCTGGCCTGTCTTAAGCTTCCTTCCTTAACCATACCGTTATCATTGTCTATGGCAGTAAATGTTCTTACAGTGGTAAAAGCTTCATTGACCTCATTGGCAGATAGTCCTTCTTTTCTTATCACATTTTTTACAGCTTCTGACAATTCAAAATTTGTAAATCGAAGCTTTGTCTCATCTGCATCAGAACTAAAACCATTGCTGCCTAAAAGATTAAAAAGTTCTTTTTTTACTTCATCCTCTGAGCAATCATTCCAGTATAAAAGATTTGAGTATTCTTCCCTGAATATACCCTTGAGAGATCCACCCTTATAATATGGAAATCCCTCCCTGTCAACCAGGATAGTGATATCTTCAGCACCCGGCACTGACTGTCCACTTCCAATGATCGTATCTGATATAATATTCATTTTTATTCTCATATCATGCCTCCAATGGATTGATCGGAATGAATGTATCGATCATTTCTATTGCATCAAAGAGTATTGATCTTTTAACTCCGTCAGCTGTCTCAATTACCACCTTGCGCTCCAGACCTTCCCCGATTCCTATACCTTTGATTTCAGGCTTTGTATAAGTACCCTGATATGCATCCAGGGCAAGCTCATTCATCAAATTCTTTTTCAGATATGTATAGGTAGACTTTTCGCCCTGTTTAATCGCATTTCTAAGACCTTTAATCTTTCCGCTTGCATATCCGATATTACCATCCTGAATACTGCATATGGTCTTCTTGAAATACTTATAATCTCTGGACGGATCTTCTTTTATCACACTATCATCACCGCAAACAATATATGGACGTAATTCCATACGGCTTCCGTCATCGCATAAATAGTCATGTCTTACTTCATCTAGGGTGTCAGAAAGTTCACCGTATTCTATATGCCAGTCAATTGCCGAGTTTCCTGCAGCCGCATCCGGTCCCGCAACAGTTGATATGTACTTTTTCGCATTACTGCATAGTAATTCCGAAAGCTCGTATGCTTTATAGAAAGGATATTTTTTATGGACTATAGCAACACCGGCACATGCCGAATATCCTTCACCATCCACACTATTTTTCTTTGTGGACAGTTTCTCTATAAAAATCCTTGCACATTCAAGACCCAAATGTCCTTCAGTAACAAAGCAAATGTCATCTCCCGCAGTAATGATACGTTTTACCGGAAAATAAAACATACCTTTATCCTCTACCTCTTGGAGCTGAAGTTTTCCCAGCTTCCCTTCAGGACTGATATGCTCCGCAATTTCTTCACACATTTCTTTAAAGGAATTTTTGAAATCTGTATCTATGGATGTACTGAATTTGTCCAGTTTATCTTTTGCAGATGCCCAGTCAGAACCGATTTTTTCCATTATTTGAATAGTTCTTTTACCCATGGAATTTCCATCAATGTGAACTACTGCAATAAAGCTGTTATCTCCGTCCTTTACAGTTAACCTTTCAAATTCGAAAGCTCTTCTAAAACCTTTAGGAGAAAGTTCTTTATCAATTATTTCTTCTTCAGGAATAGAAATATCAATATTCTTGCCATTAACTGTAATAGGTTCAACTGAATTGTTCTCTGTATTAATTTTTTCTATGCCGAAGCTTCCCTGATGAAATGAAGCAGATCTGATGGATTTTTTCTTTTCCAGTTTTTGGCTCAATTCAAGAAGCTTGTCCTTTGGTTCACCATCCGCATCAAGATAAGTGCCAAATAATTCAAGTCCGGGATATCGTTCCATAGCTGCCTTAGTAACTATTGAAATGAATTCCTTTGCAGATTCTTCATTTTCAAAAATAAGAACAGTGTGTCCTCCGCCCGAGTACACAAGGTTTTTGTCAGCATAATCATTCTTCGCAACTTCCTTAAAAAACTCAGGTGAAGTTACATGTGCTATAACAGCTGAAGCTTCGATATTCTTTCTAAGCTTATTACTCGAAAATATATATGCCTGTTTTTGTGATACCTCAAGTATAACCAGATATTTGGATGCCATTTGTCCTCCTCATTCGTGACAGTACAGTCTGTGGACCGTACTGTTTTCATCATTCAAATCAATTTAATTTGGTTTTACAATCATTAAATGAAAACATTTCTTCATATCTTTCATATTCTATATTCTCTTTATAGAATTCATAAAACTTTGCCCTTTGTTGAGATATGGCTCCGTCTGATACATCCATTCCCTCATATTTTTTTAAATATGTTTTTATTACACCCTGCTTAAGCGGCAGTTTAGCCTCAGATACATCTTCCGGATCTTCATCGGAAATATCACACAATTTCTTTAATGGCGAACGTAATATAGCAGCTATCTCCCTGCATTTATCCAAAGTATAATAATCCAGAAATTCATGCTTCAAGGAGTCGATCAATTCTCTTTCATGTTGATATTCTTCATCAATAACACCTTCATGACAAAGTATAGATACCGCTTCCGTATGAAACATCCTTTTGTACATCATACTTTTTTCATTCTTGCTTTTCCCTGACAAATAATCTTCGAGACTCAGCATAATCGTGACAGCATGAAGCAAAGTATTGTCTATACCATCTTTTCTTATATAATCACCGTATTGATCAACCTTATCACGTACAAAATCCAATTCTTCTTCATTCTGATCTTCACCAAATTTATCTTTAACAGGTGCACTAAGAAGATTAGAAGCGGCAAATTTATATACTTTTTTTTGAACGCCTTCTGCTGTGTACCCATCTGTGTCATCTAATATTCTATGTCCATCCCAATCTTTTTTATAATCATATTTGCTACTATATTCCAGATATTTATCTACATAGTCCCCTAATTGCTTTTTTGATGGATCATATTTTTCCCAATATCGTTCAAAAAATGTTGACAATGCATCAAGATATTTATTATTACTATAGCAGTTATAAATAGCGACAAAAATCTTGTTTTGCAATTCTCTGCACATTGTTTCGTTTTTTATATCCCGTTTGCCCCATTGTCTTCCAAGCTCATTTAATATTTTATTATTTATTTTATTATTCACTGACATATCACAGGCCCTCCCATCAGACATTCAGTGAAGCCTGTATGATATCCTTTGCATTCTTGATCTTCTTCGGAGCAAGAATATTGATCAATTCATTGACCTTGACAAGCGCAGTCATATCAAAAATCCTGGCTGCCTCATGGTCTCTGTTTTCACGATTGATCTGCCCGTATACGATGCAGTCAATAGAAATATTCTTCATTACACGATATGCATACTGGATTGCCATCATAAGGATCAAAGACAATGTTTTTGTTCCGTATGTCATGCATGCATGAAGGGCATCATCATCTGAAACATAGTCTGTGACCTTCTGGAAATTTTCAAGTTCGGTTCTCACGGAATCATCAACCGGAACTGTTATCGTCTCAACACCTTTTGGGCATGTGATATTCTTATCTTTACATATCTCCCTGATTTCATCTTCCAGTACTTTGAAATTCCTTCTACAATCTTCGTTATCTGTCAGGATCGCGATAACACGGATCTCATCTCCTTCCTCTGCGTATCCGTTTATCACATTAATGATCGGAAAATGTGTTTTCTTATTGTATGTCAGTCTTTCATTCTCCGCAGGTGAATAATCATATGCAGAAAACTTCTCCGCAGGCTGTAATGGGACACATGTAAAAAACTTTTTCATTATTAATTCCTACCTTTCGTTATTTGTTTTTAATCACTTGTATTAATATTTCCGGAACTTCACGAACTTGAATACAGAGGATTTTTTGCAGCTGCCGTCCTCTAAGATTTCGGTTGTTGTCATCCTTTCCGAACAGGCTGAAATACAGTTAATACCCAACTCTTTCAATTTATTAACCAAACTATACGTAAGCGTAAATTCACCCTGAACCATAGCCGCTTCCGGTTTATATTTTTTCACTTCTTCAGCATAGTCTTCAGCAAGTCTTTTTATCTCTGTTTCAGTACTCTGTGCTGATATCATCGGAAATGGGATATCTTTGATTTCACCATATATGTGTGCTGCTTCTTTTTGACTTTCATCCCAGACATCTGATGGATGGTTTGATAAATTAACGATCATAATTTTTCTCCTTTTAAAAATTGTTTTGATGTTTCCTTATATCCTTATATCCTTATATCCATCTGAAATCACAGATATTTAGCGATGTCAAAAAAATTATTATTTTTGCACAAGATTTGTTTTTGTTGTCATAAATGTCGTCTATGTTTTAAATACATTATTCACCACCACTCATAATTGTATATTTGCCAAATCCAAAGCTCGTATTCTTCCCTATATGTATCAGTTCTCCCGCAGCAAGAAGCTCTTTCGCATACTGATCTATTTCTTCTATGTCTGCATATCCCTTTATTCCTCTAAAAGTCATCACCTTTTGATGTGTTGAGGAATACCTGGAAACACTGCTTTGTTTAACGTCTGAATCAGTCAGTAAGGGGATATGCCCGTTCAGATCGATTCTTCCGGTATCATTCCCCTCAAAACAATTCAGAATATAAACTCGTCTTTCAATTGCACGCATTATAGCTTCTATATCGAACTTTTTTAAGAATTCCGAGTTATATTTCAAAGTCAATGGAGTATGGAACATGAGTCTTGCGGTTCCGTTGATCTTTTTACATCTATAATCTACATACTCCCGGATTGACATCGTTTCAAGTGCGTTCATGTGTACCATAGTTCCATCGAAAATTATCTTACCCTTGGAATTGGTGACCTCGGAAACAATAAATTTTGATTTATCCTTACCGATTCCGGACATGCCAAGATATTGAAACGCCTGAAGATATAAACCAAAAAATGCAATATTTCTTCCAAATAACAACAGATTAAACATGAGTTCGTCTCCGGATTCGAAATAATCTGAATAGTCCTCACATTCTATAACGTATCCAGCACTATCCCCTTCTGTCATAAAAGTGGGCTGTATCTTCATCTGAGAATACATCATCTGCCTTACTAAACAATCAGGATTGAAATCACAGTTCTCACATTCTCTGCTTCTTACACAATGCATCCTTAAAAGCATCTCACCCATGCCACCACGCAATGCAGAAACTTTGTTTTCCGGCCATTCAGATGACACGGTAATGTTTAGATTAAAATGTAATTTTATGTATCTTATATTAAATATCTTCATAGTTATTTTGACGCATTCTTAATAAAAAATATGAGTGTTTACCTTATGTGCTTGAACCATTTATACAATTGTCATATTGCCCCATTTAATTTTATAGTAATTATGCACAAAGTCAATGGAATGTGTTAAGATAAAGGTTATGTAACTATTATGTAAGGAGAAATTGTAATGGATGAAGCATTTATTCACGATTATGTATGCAAAACTCTAAATGAGTATCATTTAAAGGAAGCATCCCTGAAAAATATATCAGCTTATGTAAAATTCTGTTTGATATCAAACCATGAGGGCAATCCTGTACACTTTGGATTTATGGTGCAAACAGATAAATATATAAAAGGCTCTTTTATTCATGATTTTTTAAAAATTCTTAGAAATGTTGTATCTTCATCATTTACCGGCTTGGTTGTCAGCGAAAGGGAACTTTTGGACAAGCACCCGGATATATTCAATAAACTAAAAAGTAACAGTGTTCTGTTCATACAGGAATGCGAAGATTCTCCCATGACAGAATCCGAGGAAAACACTTGGAAAACTATCGCCGATTTATTTAGAGAACATTCTCATGTTGTTCCTGTTATGATGGCATCAGATACCATTATCGAAAACCGATTCAAAGGGCATGATGATCTTTTCTATCGCATATTCAGATATAAAATCTATTCAAAAAATACTTTAAATATCTCCGAAGTCGAAAAAGAAACTACTGAGATTTTACTCAGTCATGATTTGACGATGGATAAAGCATTTGAACAGGAAATCCATGATTATATAGAAACTGTTTATGATAAAGCAGATCTTAAAGGTTTTGATTTTGTCAGTGATCTTATTGACCGCATCATAGGGCAATATTACAGAAAAGATCAGATGGATGGTATACTCGATTCTTCCTGCGTACCTTTTTACAAAAAAAGTGTTTCTTTTGTTCCTGCAGCAAATTCTCCATCTCAGGAAACATCACTTCCTGAAGATGATCCCGGAACCGTAGATATAAAAGACTATGTTCCCAAAAGCCTTGATGATTCAACTGATATTGAGGTAAAGAATGTTTTACTTCTCGCCCTCAGTACATTTCCATATAACAGTCAGATGAAAGAATTCACGTATGAAGGAACATATGCCGGAACCAATTATTCAGGATCATACTTCTATCAAATGGAACCGGTTGTTGACCTTTTGACTAAGCACCTTTCAAAAAAAGGCGAGCATATTGATGAAATCATAATTCTTTCAACAAAAGAGACGGAAGAAACTGTTGAAAACATAAGAGTTGTCACAAAAGATAATAAAACAAACACCGTTATCATGTCTGACAGAGAAGAACCAACACGTATTTCTCCGTTAGATTACTTTGTATATTGCGTAAATAAAAGAAACAGTGAAAGGAGTACCAAATTCAGCATTCACGATTGTTCTTCGCTCGAAACCAGTCATATTGCAGAAACCATCCATGAAGTTCTGACGAAATTACGAGAACACAGTAAGGCAAAGGTATATGTTGATATACATGGCGGTCCCAGAACCACACAACAACTTGTCAGCAGCATCTTATCTTTATTACACCTGGAAGGAATAGGAATACTGTCAGACAATGTTTTTAATGTCAGAATCGACAAAAACAATACTTCATACGTTGAAAATGCCGGAAACACATTTAGGATCATGGATTTTGTTTCAGGAATGAACGAATTTATGGCTTATGGAAGAACAGATTCTCTTGAACGTTTTTATAAGAATGAAAAAAAACTATCACATACCAATGAAGATAATATAGAGAATACCAAGTCCGAATTGGAAGCAATCGAAATATTTAAAAAGATCGCTTCCGGTATTCAGCTTTGTGACATAACTTCATTTGAAAACGGTTTAAAAAATCTTAGAACATTCAACAGTTCCATGAGTAAAACAAGCAGTTTTTTATCTATTTTCTGGAATGATGTTGAAACCAATTACAAAGGTCTTCTGAACCCCGGGGAATCCAAAGCAAGTGTACTGGATGAGATAAGATGGTGTATTTCAAAAGGCTTTTATCAGCAGGCTCTCACACTCATTGAAAGTAGAATGCCGGAAGAATTGATCAACGACAAAAAGATAATCAATATACAGAATAATTCCGGATATAATCCTTCTTTACGAACTCCGGTATCCGATTTTGACTTAAAGAGGTTTAAATGCAAAATAATTAATTCCAATAAGCCAGATTTAGAGCTGGAAAGAATCCTGAACAATAATAAACTTCCCTGGGGTACCATTGTCAACTGTTTATTTGAACGTTGGGCAACAAGCTGTTATGTTATCAACACAAAGCTAAACAAAGAAACCGGTCGAAACGAAAAAATATACCTTGACTTGAAATCAAGTTTTGATTTGCTCCAGAGACAAATGAGAAATAATATTAATAACCCTCAAAACATGAAGATATATATTAATTCGCTTGATACTTCACTGTGTGGTTCTAATCCTAATAACTATCTATATTTTGAAACAAAAGAGGATCCTTCACACAAAGACTCTGTCAAGCTGCGTATATCTCCTGTGCGTAGGGATATTAAACCTCAGCTTGAAAAATTCATGTGTCTACACATGACATTAAAGAATCAAAGAAACAGCTCAAACCATGCTTCTGATGATTCATATACACTGGAGGTCATTGAATGGGCATTAAGAGCCTATGTTACGCTTGCCGAAGAATGTTTTTATAAATAATCTGACTCCCAAAAGCCACGGTTAACCTACTATCTGATAGTTAGATGATCGTGGCTTTTCTCACCTCCCTCCATCTACTATATTCAGTCTACTGATATCATTTTTTCTTATAAAAAGACATACATACGGTACCGGTTTCCCGTCTTTTTCTTTATCAAAAGCGACATTCTTTATTTTCATGTACGGCTTAGCCACATTTTCTATCTTTATATTTACAGGCACATCACAATCCCCCTTTTCAAGATACATTAAGACTTCTCTTTTTATGTCTTCAAGATATCTGAATTCAAACCGGTCTTTATTCAGGTTTATATAGTATTTACTCTCTTCTGTTACTTTACCGTCTGAAGGATTGTATGGGATCACTCTCATTCTGTCATAATCCCTCTGGGAAATGATAAGGACCCGACGCCGCACCGGAAAGCCCACTATGCTCATTTTATAGTTTCTAATATACGGAATTACTACATTCTCCTTTATAACTACTCTGAGGGGTTTATCTTCTTCGTTTCGGAACACATAGGAGTCCGGATACATTCCTCCCCTGTCTCTGCCCATTTGAAACACATCTTTTTCTATATTAACCTCTTCGACTTCAATGGATGGCTTGTTTCTCATAGTAATGCATATTCCGGCGATAAAACTAAATACCAGTATAATAATTGACAAATTCATATGCTTATATCCTTTCTTTTTTTCGGATACTGATTAATTTCTGTTTCCTTAACTCATAAAGCTTCTCTTCGGCTAAAAAGACAGCATACTATTACAAGTTTTTAAATATAGAATTCAAGCTCAAAGGTTGTATAACGCTGCGGCATAAACAAAACCTGACTTGATGTTACATCTATATTGTATGGTATTCCTCCTATAAAGAATGTTGCCCAGGCGTGAGGTCCCCCATTAGCAGTTCCAATAGAAACTCTTGATGTGATACCGTCCATACAGGCCAGTTCATTTATAAGCATTGCCTGCCCTTTACAAATAGTCTTACGAGTATTGACCGCATCGTAATAACACTTTAACATCAGGTCTAAATCCAAATCACAATAAGCTTTCTCGTACTCAACATTGTCATTCACCCAATTTGCGATATTAAGGGCTGTATCCATCTCACTTCCTCCCTTCAGGGCTTCAGCCAGTGCTTTTACCTGCAATACACAGCTTTTGTATCTTTCGATATCTGAAGGTGTAGAATCTTTAATCTTTGTTGCAACCAGGTTATATCCTTCGGTAGACCTAATATTCATGGCCATCAGTTCATAGACAAAGCCATAATAGTAGTTGTAATAATTTACAAAGTTTTCGCAATCTTCCATAGTGCCGGTATATAAGATGAGC
Source organism: Oribacterium sp. FC2011 (assembly GCF_000701645.1). Classification (NCBI taxonomy): domain Bacteria; kingdom Bacillati; phylum Bacillota; class Clostridia; order Lachnospirales; family Lachnospiraceae; genus Oribacterium; species Oribacterium sp. FC2011. Next base: position 36,804 of record NZ_KL370810.1, on the reverse strand, counting down.
AGCTTACCACTGTTGAACCTGTTACGCTCAATCATGTCGAAAGCTTTGTACACATAACCGTCAAGAACATCATTCGATGTACTCACATAAGTTCTTTTCAGAATAGAACTTATAGGCTCACCCTCGATATCTACAGATGACACTTCTTCACCTATAATTTTAGGCGTACCGATATGACCGTTATATATAAAGTCAGTGCTCAAAATCGCAGCATCCGCATGTGTTACATTAAATGAAAATACTAGCACCATACTCAACATAGCTAAAACCAGGGCAGCAAATATACTTTTATTATTGTTTTTCATCCTTATTTCTCCTTTTGATCTGAAAATATAATTTGATTACTATCTACTTATATATGCACTTTCAGATCATAGGAATTTAGCGATGAACAAATCTTTTTTAGCTAAATGTGGATTGATTGCTAATCCTTCAAGGCCCGTGCTTTGAACATTTTCATAATCAACATAAAAGTATCTCATACTCTTCCTCACGTATAACCGATTGGAATTCCAACCGGTTATCTCCTTATTTACACAAAGGTCTCAAAACTCTTTCAAAGGTTCTGTAATTTGTTTCATCTTTTTGATTACTGTACACTGCGTATTCTATGTGTTTAAAGGCATGAAGATAATCCTCCAGCACATTTTTGTTTGCCCGTGCAACCACTTCCGGACTATTGCAAAATGCTCCACATCCAAAGGCCCCCAGCACGATAGCCTCTGCTCCTTCCGATAATGCAGCTTCAAGGATTCGTCTCAGTCTCTTTTCATGCAATGCAAGAAGGTCCTTATCCTTCATGACTGCCCGATGTGGGTTGTTGCCGCCGTTCCCCTGCAACTTCGGTGCTGCACAAGTTATGACATCAACGTTATACCAGTCTTTTTCCGGCATCAGTACCGGGTTGGAAGTATCCGTCTTGAATACAGTAACATCCGGAGTGTAGATAATATCATCATTATGGATTGGATCATGTGCGTCCCTGTGAGGCTTGTAAAAGCCTTCCCACATCTCAGGTGTGTTGATACTGAAATATAATCCTGAGCATCTGCATAGACATTCTTCCTGTGCTCTCGCTCCATTGACTACACCTCCTCCCGGAGTTGTGGCCGAAGCAAAGTTATGTACGACAGTTTTGAGCCCTTTATATCCTTTTGCGGCTTCAAAAGAACGTTTCTTTGAAACTGTAACTTTCGCCGGTTCCTCATACAGATTTCTGTTCTGTTCAGGAATGTTATCCGTTTCTCTGATCAATTTCTGCCCGGCAGTTGCATTTTTAACTGATGCCTTCAGCTTCTCGTTTGTTTTGCATAGTTTTTCTGTGTCTTCAAAGACTCGTATATTATCTTCTCTACCCATTTTATGATTTCCTTTCACTTACTCGATCAAATGTTATACAGCAAGTATAAGACCCTTGGGAAACCTTGTCATTTAACCATAAGTTTAAAATATTATCTACATTTCATTTTTTAGATATCCTGTTTTTTCATTATCTGTGCTATAGATACAGAAATTATAACAATGAATTAAGTAGGGGTGGCTAACGATATACGCAGCCACCCCACTTAATTCATTCTGTGCAAATCTTTACTTTTTTTCCGGAAAATGCTATCCCCATTTTGATGATGTTTTTTACTCCGTTATCAATCATCTCAATGCTATAGCTTTTATCATTTATTTGATTCAATGCTTCTTTAGATAACAACTCCAGCTTATTATCTTCAAGATCTTTACCCCATTTCAGCTCCAATATAACCCCCGGATACTTATTTTCTCTGGGTATCAAGCTGATATCATATCTTCCTTCACCAGATTCCCTGTTAGATCTGACCATGTACTGGTTATCCATTAATGCTACCAACCCGAGAACAAGTCCATGATAAAAGCCCTCAGCGCCTGCATCATAAAAGCTGATACTCTTCATCATATATTCACCTATTCCATCCTGAAGCTTTCGGACATCCAATGCATAAATGCTTTCCGCAATCTTATTAGCTGTTGCCCTGCCCATTGCCCCGATATAAACCAGATGTGATAGTACTTCACTCTTATAAACAGCTGCTATCTCTCGGTTAGGTATAGCAACCTCACACAGCCATGATCCGTCCCCCTGGAGTTCCTTTTTTGGTGTTTTAAGATATCCTGCAACCAGAAGCAGGCTATAGATATTCGCAGGTTCTTCTGTAAGTGATCTATATACTACATTCTGATCTATTCTGGCTATAACTCTTTCTCCCATAAGTAAGGATCTGAGTCTTTCTGTTGTATCATCGGAAGCAGACTTCAATACATCTTCCAATATTTCATTCTTTCCTGTATTAACCCAATAGGCCTGAGGGAGGCATCCCTTTGACAGGTAATTGATCACTGACCATGGATTATATATCTCTTTGTTGCCGAAAATGTATCCGTCATACCAATCTCGCAATTCATTTTCTTTTCCCAAAGCACCATAATAAACAAGCATTTCCCTTACTTCGGATTCTGTAAACCCAAAGAAGCCATCATACTCACTATCCATTACCGAGTTTACGGTAAGATTATTGAGTCCGCTAAAAATACTCTCCTGAGCAATCCGCAGGATCCCTGTCAAAAATCCATAGGATAGGTTTCTATTATCTTTAAATGCACCGGAAAAGAAGTTTCTCATGAATCCGATAATCTCATCATAGAACGATTTAGAATAACCCTCCTGTATCGGTGTGTCATACTCATCAATGATTATGATAGGTGCTTTTTTATAATGTTCAGTAAGCATTTTAGAAAGCTTCTGAAGGGACGCAGACAGTTCAACTTCGTTTGCTTTTCCGTTTACTACCTTCTCATAATAATCTTTCTCGTACTTTTCGATCTCATCACTGTTTTTAAGTTCAGAATGTCTGCCAAATTCATCCTGGAGAAGTTCTGCGATTTTGGAAAATGTTGCTTCCCATGAATCAAATTTTACATCTTTAAAAGTCAGAAATATCACCGGATATTTCCCCTGATGAACTGTATATTCATTTCCACACTTCCAAATGGCTTTGTCCAAAAAATACTTACTGGTATCATCTTCAGATATTTCAAAGAAAACACGGAGCATATCCATGTTAAGTGTTTTTCCAAAACGTCGTGGACGGGTGAATAGGGAAACAAGTGCTTTACGATCAAGAAACTCTTTTATCAGAAGCGTTTTATCAACATAATAGTATTCTGACTGCGCACGTATATAATCAGAAATCCCAACAGGAAGTGGTTTCATTTCTTTATTCTTATCGGATTTAATGTATTTTCCTGTTACTATACGACTGTCAACAGGCTTTTCCGCATCATTTGGGATTTGCCACTGTTTTCCATCCTTCACAGCTCCCGGTATTTTACCAGTTTTACATAATTCAGTGATACGTCGCTCCGAAATACCCCATATTAAAGACATTTCTTTACATGATTTCATAAGACAATTCCTCATTAATAGTACTTTTTTATATAATAAAACATAATTCGGAAATATGTCAACGTAATATCGATATACTTCCGAATTATGTTTTATTCTACGAATTATTTTCTTCCATATCCTTGGTTATGAGACCATTCGGGTGAATTAATTCTTTAAGAAAGTGAGCATCTGTTCCGATAATCAAACTGTTTCCCATATTAAACACGTATTTATATAAAGTCAGTATAAAGCCTTGGGTATGCCATGTCACTTAACTTGTGGTTTAAAAAATCTCAAATAAACAAGGAAAGAGAGGGACCTTCGTCCCTCTCTCTGTTACCTATCAATATATCATCAATTGGTGTTTTAAATAACTTGCTTAGCGCATAAAGGTTATCAATGGTGGGAAGGCTTTCTCCCCTCTGCCACTTGTAAACCGACTGTGCGGAAATATCGCCAAGGAATCTGGTTACATCTTCCACTGACAATTTCGATTCCTCCCGAAGATCTTTAATCCTTTTTCCCGTTTCCTTCAGATCCAGTATCGGATATTCCATTTTTGCCTCCTTTGTGTAATACCTATCGTTAAAGTACAAACTGATTACAACATCCTCTGCGATACGCGCAATCAGACACCTCTGTCTTCCGGGGGATGTAAGGCTATGATTTTAATGTGCTGAATGTCCCCAAACTTAGTGTTCAAGAGTTTTTAATTATAGCATAAATTCGAAAAAAAGTTAAGATTTTACATCGTGTTTATTTGACAGATTTTACATCGTGGTTATTTGATTTTTTAACATAATGCTACATAGTAGTCATAACCTTCCGGGTGATGAACTTTTGAGCCTTAAATTGATTACTTGTTTTTCTCAAACTATAACCTTATCATCTATAGTAAGTATCGAATGTGAACATATAAAACACTTCGGATGTGGGAGGAAAAACGATGCTTATTCACGGACTTCAAAAAATGACGCTTCTGGATTTCCCGGAACATATAGCATGTACGGTGTTTTTGGGCGGATGCGATTTCAGGTGCCCATACTGTCACAACTTTGAGCTGGTGGATGGCAGTGCTGCACCCCTTATGGATGATGAAAAGTTCTTTGGGTTTCTGGAAAAACGGCATGGACTTCTGGATGGCGTTGCCATAACAGGAGGCGAGCCCCTCATGAGAACTGACATTGCCGATTTCATCAGAAAAATAAGAGCTATGGGATTCAAGGTTAAGCTTGATACCAACGGCTATCACCCGGAAAGACTTCAGGAACTGTATCGAGAAGGACTTTTGGACTATGTGGCAATGGACATAAAGAATTCCTTGCCAAAATATGGGTTAACGGTTGGTATCGACAGCCTTGATACAGAACGCATACTTAAGAGCATCTCCATCATCATGAGTTCCGATATCCCATATGAGTTTAGAACCACAGTTGTACATGAACTGCATTCAGACGAAGACTTTACAGCTATCGGCAAGATGATAAAAGGTGCATCCCGTTACTACCTCCAGCAGTTCACCGAAAGGGATACTGTACCTAATAAAAATCTTACCACGCCATCAGATGAGGACATGGTAAGATTTCTTGAGATTGTAAAAAATTATGTTCCGGGGGCTGAACTCAGAGGGTTATAATAGCTTCTTCAGCTCCCCATACATTATCTTCCCCGCTTCGTTCTTCGGGAATTCATCTATCTCATAAAGGCCTTTTCCGCTTTCACTCTGTCAATCATTTTAAATCCTCATTAATCCCGGTTGATTTTTCCCAACGCAAAATTATAAAACTCTTCCTTCTTATTCCCCAAAACCCGATCCGTCAACATGTACCCATGCAGCTTGTCCGACATGACTATCACCATGTTTTTCTGTTTTATAACCTTTGGAATTCTGCTCCATGGGATATCCTCATGTTTGTCTCCCTGTTCAACATGCATTCCGCTGTCATCAAAACCGAGAACCACACCCTCAGGCATGCTTTCCTTCTGTTTGATGCTCTGACCGTATATCGCAAGTGGGTGAATAACGGGGAACAGTAAGCAGCCGAATATGATCAAAATTTTATAAAACATATTGGCAGTTCCCAGGAATTTAAACGCAAGTATAAACATTGCAACAGTAAAAACGATGTTTACTGTCCCGGCCAGGGATCTGTAGGTTCTGGACATTGTTATATAGAACAATTCGGAAGCACTTATGTCCATCTTAAACTGATATTTCAATAAAAAATCCTCCACTACCTATCAAAATAGAGCCGCAAGAAATTTTGAATTCATTTCAAAATACTGATAAATGACATCATCATACGAAAAACTAATTCCGGTCAGATAACGTTCCCGGCTCCAACAACCTGAATCTTTGCGGTATCAAAACGGGAACGTATAGGATATATCTATTATCCCTTACGTCCCCGTACATCTCAAGCTATTTACTTATGCTACTTTTGTCATTTTATCCTGCATTAACCTGCATATCCGAACATTCTTGGAACACCCAGAGAAATTGCAGGAATAAAGGTAATAAGCAAAAGGGCGATGATCATGCAGATATAGAATGGAAGTGTTGCCTTTACAACTCTCTCCATCTTTACTTTACCAACTGCAGAACCTATGAAAAGTACCGCACCTACAGGAGGTGTGAGAAGTCCGATACCGCAGTTAAGTACCATCATGATTCCAAACTGTACCGGATCGATGCCTATGCTCTTTGCAATAGGAAGAAGGATCGGAGTAGCTATCAGGATGATAGGCGCCATATCCATGATACATCCGAGTATAAGAAGTATCAGGTTAAGTAAAAGGGCGATAACTACAGGGTTATCGGTAACTCCGACAACAGCATTGGCTGCAATCTCAGGAACATGAAGTGTTGTGAGGCAGTATCCGAATACGCTGGAGGTAGAGATAAGTATGAGTACTATTGCGAGAGTATCTACGCACTTCTCAAGTGATTCCCATACACCCTTCCAGTTAAGTCCTTTGTAAATGTAAACACTGACTATGAGACTGTAGATTACAGCGATAGCAGCAGACTCGGTTGCTGTGAACCATCCACCTACAACACCTACTACTACGATGATAACCGCAGCAAGTGCCCAGAAGGATTTAACCAGCTGTTTTCCGAGATTCTGAAGAGAAAACTTTGCACCCTTTGGATAGTTTCTTTTCTTTGAAATGATATATGAACCTATCATAAGGGAAATCGCAAGCAGTGCGCCCGGAACGTATCCTGCAAGGAAAAGGCTTCCTACAGAGATTCCGCCTGCACTCATGGCATAGATGACCATGTTGTGGCTTGGTGGAACCAGGAGTCCTTCGCAGGAAGATGTGATGGTTACAGCGGTTGAAAAATCATCATCATAACCCTGCTCAACCATCATGGGGATAAGGATACTACCGAGAGATGCTGTATCTGCCGATGCGGATCCGGAAATTCCACCGAAGAAGTATGAGGCAACGATATTAACCATGGCCATACCTCCGGTCATCCAGCCAACACAGGCGTCGGCAAGATCGATGAGCTTTTCGGAAATACCGCCGGTTCCCATGAGAACACCCATGGTGATAAAGAAAGGTACCGCCATAAGTGAGAAGGATCTGATACCCTTGATCATCTGCTGTGATATGGTGGAAAGGGGAAGTCCCTGATACATCAGGCATGCTATGGATGATAATGCTACTGCGTATGCTACATGGAAACGCAGAAAGATCATTATTGCGAATGTTCCGAGAAGAACCGCGATAGCTGAGCTGTTAATAACCATTACTGTACCTCCTTCTTCTCATCTTTAATGAATAATCTTCTGACATGTCCGTAGATGGACTCTATTTCAAAAATAAGCATCGCAACTCCCGCAACAGGAATCGGGTAATAGTACCATGCTCTGGAAAGCCATGTGATACTTATGAAGGTTCCCTTGCTTCCCAGTGTGGTTGCGTACTGCCAGCCCACAACGATCATTATCACTGCAAGAATAAGCACAAAGACATCGGCAACGATATCCAGGAATATAACCAGACCTTCAGGCAGATATCTGTCGAATGCCGTCATTCTTATATGTGCCTTCTTTCTGATGGCGAGAGATGCCGAAAGAACTGCCATATAGGACATCAGTGTAAGTACAACCTCTTCAACCCATGCCTGATGAGGTATGAATTCAAGGTATCGCGCCAGCACCGCAAAACTAACAAGTAATATATCTCCTATAAGCAGGATCTTGCACAATAAAAGAACGAACTTATATACAGCATCATAGACAGGCTTAGCTTTATCTACAGTTCTGAAAAAGTTTTCCATTATTTACCTCCTTAAGACTTTTAAAAAAGAGGCACAGTTATGCGACTGTGCCTCCGCAATGTTTTTAATTACTTGGCAAGATCAAGGATCTGCTGATAGAGATCTTCCTGTCCCTTTGTGTTGTCAGCGATAACCTGCTTTGTAGCCTCCTGCCATGGAGTCTTATCATCAACGTCTACAACATTAACACCGCTTGCTCTGAGTCCGTCAAGAACCTCATTCTCCTTCTGCTCTGAGATTGACTTGTTGTACTCGCCGGCAGCCTTACCAGCCTCCATAAGGATGTTCTGCTGATCTGCTGTAAGCTTGTTCCATGCTTCCTCAGTGATAACTACCTGGATAGCACCAAGTGTATGTCCGTCAAGGATAAGGTTAGGAGCAACTTCATCAAATGCGTTTGACTTGTAGTTTGCGATAGGCTGCTCAGCACCGTCACATACACCTGTCTGAAGTGCTGAATAAAGCTCTGTGAAGGAAACCTCGGTGGCATTAGCGCCAAGACCTGAAACAAGACCAACCATTACAGGGTCATTGGATACACGGATCTTCTTGCCCTTGAAATCATCGATTGATGAAACAGGATCCTTTGTGAAGAAATGACGGAAGCCCTCTTCTCCATAGAAAAGACCGATAAGGTTTGTTCCGTTCTGTGAAGGCTCATCAAGGAACTCTCTTGCAAGATCTGACTCTGCGAACTTCCAGAAGTGGTCTCTGCTTACGAATGTATAAGGAAGTGAAAGAAGCTTTGACTTTTCTCCACCGTAACTTGTAAGTGCAAATGCTGAAATTCTGGAAATATCAACTGTGCCTGTACCGCCAAGCATACCATCAAGTACTTCATTCTCGGAACCAAGTACACCACTTGCCTGAATGTCGATGATGATGCTTCCGTTTGAACGGCTCTCAACTTCCTCTTTGAACTTCTGGCCTGTCATACCAACGATAGTGTCAAGAGGGTTAACCTCTGCATAAGTAAGAACGATAGCGTCAGCTGCAGGCTCAGCAGCAGGTGCTGCGGTTGTCTCAGCCTTAGCCTCTCCTGCAGCCTGTGTGGTTGCAGCAGGTGCTGCTGTAGTGCTTCCGGTATCAGCGGCGGACTTTGATCCGCAGGCTGTCATGGAAACAAGCATAGTTGCACATAAAAGTGTTGATAAAATTCTCTTCTTCATTTCTACCTCCCTGATTTGTAGGACAATCTTCGTTACACCTTTTTGGTTTTAAACGTTCATATCCTTTTTTTAAATAAACATATATCTTGATTATAATGACATTTGCAGAAAAAGTAAAGCGCTTTCTTAGTCAATTTGCAATATACTTCAAAATATGAAACCACTTACAATTGTGATATTAGACAAATGTATATAAAGACGTTGTAATATATCCAAAAGACCATCTCAACGCCGGAGTTATCCACCGGGGACGGTTCTCGCCGGCGGATAGATAAAAAAGAATCAGAGGCTGTTTCACCTCTGATTCTTAAATAGCAAACTTAATATATGAGCATCAACCGCGGGATGTTTTTTTAACATGGGTTACAAGCTTCATAATACAAACCATGTCTATAAATAACGCGACCGCTATACTGCTTATTCCCCAAGCTATTCCGTAATTCTCTGCGATCAGTCCTATGATCGCCGGCATTATGATGGATCCCAGGCTGGCGATGGTCAGAATGAAGCTCCATGCCAGACTGTACTTCTTTATGATTTCTCCTGCAAATGAAACCGTTGTGGCATAAATCCCCGCCATGGAATATCCGAAGCCCATGATTCCGATAATGATCGGTGCTGTTGTTTTGGAAATGATAAGGACCAGGAAGAAAACAACTATGCCTATACCCATTGCGGGAAGAAGGTTTTCTTTCCTAAACTTTGTCGAGAGCCATGCCACCGTAAGTCTTCCGGCCAGGATCATTATCCAGAGTATGCTTGCGGTTACCTGAGAAAGATTTGGATTCAGAAGTCCGGTATCCTTGAAGTAGGTTATCATCCAGCCGATGACTCCTGTTTCTGCGCATAAATAGAAAAACAAGGTTGCGGTGCATATGTAAAACAACGGCTCTTTGAAAAAGCCTAAGGTCTCTCTTACCTTATCTTTTGCATCCGTCTCACCACTGTCTGTTTTTTTATCATCATCCTCTGGGATGATAAAATATAAAATCCAGGCTATCACTCCTACTATCGTAAGAAACCAGCAGGCATAAACCCAGTACCCATTGTTTGCCTTGGTGAAAAGCATCAGCACAAGGGGAAATACAAAGGCTCCCACAGCAAAGCAGGCATGGAGGCAGTTCAGAACCCAGGCTATTCCGGGCGCTATAGAGTTGATCTTCACATTACAGTAATTACTGCATGCACCTCTCGCAAGTCCCGTAGCCAGAAATGCAAAGGCCAGAAGAGGTCTGTTTCCCGAAAGCATTAACAGAACGGATATCGGAAAGAATGTCTCAAACAGAAGTATGCTTTTCTTCCTTCCGATCATCACGGCAAGTGTCCCGGCGAAGAATCCGGATATCAGATTTCCCACCGAATGAAGGCTTACAATGAGTCCACAAAATGCATAGTCAAGGCCATTGCTTTCCCTCAGAAACGGAAGCAGCGATCCTGTGGAAAGTGCCAGCATTCCGTTTGCGATAAATGCCCCGCAGCATAATATAAATTGTTTTTTCTTTATTACATCATCGTTCATAAATACTTTCTGACAGCCTCTCTTTTTTCAAAAAATATGTCCCTAATCATATCATATCTTTTGAGATTATCAAAAGTGCCCGGTTTCCCGGGCACAATGAACTAAATACTATGTCCATACTGTTAGTGATTCAATGTCTCCCAGAAGGAAGGCACTTATTTCCACCAATACACTGAATGATGTAAAAACATTTGGTCGGGCGGCTGTATTCACTTTAAATATATTTCCTCACATTGCTGCCCTGTAAATCTTTTCAACCGCTGCAGCGTCCAGCGGACGAATTCTTGAAAGCTTCATGGTGTCCTTCATGGTGGCATCCATGGCAAGGTCTCTGAAGTCCTCATCTGTAGGTTTAACTCCAAGCTCTGTGAGGCTTACAGGCATGTTTATGGATCTGAAGAAATCTTCTGTCTTTTCGATGCCTTCCTTCGCAGCCTTCAGATCATCAGTCTCCGTTACGTTCCAGACTTTTCTTGCGAATCTTGCAAATCTAGGTAATGCTCCCTCATAGAGTTCCCTTGCCCAGGTTCCCCAAACCGCAGAGAGGGATGCACCGTGTGTAACGTCATACTTTGCGGATAATGCATGACCGATCTTATGTACCGAGAAATCCTTGCCTCTTCCGCACTCCGTAAGGTTATTGTGTGAAAGACTGGAAGCCCAGAATACCTCACCCATTGCATCAAAATCATTTGGATCTTCCATCACCTTTGCGCCGTTGCTGACCACTGTACGGATAAGGCCCTCTGCTATTTCATCTGTAAGGTCTGCCTTGATATCCGGTATGAAATAGCGTTCCATGGTATGCATCATTATATCCACAACACCTGCCGCAATCTGATTCTTCGGAAGTGTTGCAGCAAGAGCCGGATTCATAATGGCAAAACGGCATCTGTTGAAATCAGTGTTAATGCCTCCCTTTTTGCCGATATCTTCGTTTGTAAGAACTGCCGAATCACTCATCTCACTTCCTGCCGCCGCGATAGTAAGCACGGCACCAACAGGCAATGATTTCTCAAGGGGAACCTTCTTTGTCCAGATGTCCCAGAGCTTGTATTCAGGATTTGCAGTACCATGGGCAATGGCTTTGGCTGTATCTATGGCACTTCCGCCGCCTACAGCGATAACCATATCGGCACCATAGGCTAATGCTTCCTTAACACCTTCTTCCGCATGAGCAAGTGTGGGATTTGGCTTTGCTCCGCCATATTCTTTATAGTCTACTCCTGCTTCAGTCAGTGATTTTTCAACTCTGTCCAGGAGTCCGCTTTTCTTTACACTGTTCTTTCCGAAAACAAGTAATGCTTTTTTCCCGTATTTCTTTGCAGTCTCACCGGTTTCCTTCTCTGCATCTTTTCCGAATACCACTTCTGTTGGTGCATAGTACTTGAAATTGTTCATTATTAAATCCCCCTTCATTCTATAGAATCCTTTCGGATTATTTTTAACAGTTCAAATATTGCGTAAAATAAAAATAGGATGTGAATGTCAAATGACATCCACATCCTATTATATCGCTTTATTATCAATTTGAAATATTTTTTATTTCTCCGATATTAATAAAACATTATTTCTTTTTGACTTCAATAAATATTCTCACTCTGCTCTGAAATCTATAGCCTCTTCCGGATCCAGAGGCGGTGAGAAATAGTAACCCTGGATGGTATCAGCATTAAACTCACGAAGCTTGTCATACTGCCACTCTTGCTCAACACCTTCTATGGTTATGCTCTTACCCATATCATGTACAAGCCGGATAACATCTTTGATAAAATCTTCTTTTCCTTCGCAGAGATAAGTATCTACCAGTGACTTATCGAGCTTTACATCATCTACCGGAACATAAGTAAGGTAAGCAAGTGACGAATAGCCGGTTCCGAAATCATCAAGCAGAAGTATAACTCCGAGGTTTCTGAAGCTCTCAAACAGCTCTTTTGTGATTGTAGTCTCCTCCATCAAAAGACTTTCTGTTATCTCAATCTGCACATACTTTGGATCTACATTATATTCTTTCAGTAAGGCTTCGAGATACTTACAGTAATCAGTGTCATTTATCTGTCTACTGGAGAAATTGATGGATATGGGCTTGATATCCTTCCCCATCTTTTGCCACTCGCCAAGCTGTTTAACCACAAGCTTTGTAATAAGTCTTCCGAGTCTTGAAGTCCATCCGCTCTTCTCTATGACCGGAATAAACTGTCCCGGGCCATACTTTGAATCCCTGAGTCTTACAAGTGCTTCGTAGCCGATGACCTCCTTTGTCTGGGCGGAAACCTTTGGCTGGTACTTCATATAGAATCCGTCATTGTCAAAGGCCTTCAGGAAGGAATCCTTGATCCTGGATTCTTCCATGACCTTCTGCTTCATGTCATCCTCATAAATAAATACCATGTTCTTGCCGCGATTCTTTGCTTCATACATTGCAATTTCCGCGTTGATGACATGCTGTTCGGGAGGTGTTTCACCGTCTGAATTGGATATACCTACACTTGCTGACATTACCACATTGCCGCTGCCTATTGACAGGGGTTTTGAAAAGATATTCATAATGTCATCAACCAAAGGAGATTCTTTATTCAGAATCTTACCTTCTGCGAACATTATAAACTCATCTCCACCATACCTTCCTAAGGTCATACCGTTCTTTTCGGCAAATTTACGAAGAGCCTTTGCTATATCTTTGAGCAGATTGTCACCAACATCGTGGCCGTAATTCTCGTTGATATCCTTAAACCCGTCAAGATCCAGCATTATAACCGTGAATTCCTGATCGGTTGTCAGGGTGCTGTTCAGATTATCAACTATGGCACGTCTGTTAAGGAGACCCAGAAGATCGTCATGCTCGGCCTGATAAATTAACTTTATCTGTGAATTTACAAGCTGTGCTTTGGATGCTTTCAGGGCTATTACATTTTGCTTTTCCTGCTCAAATGCCATCAATAAGGATCCCATAAAGGACAGCATGGAGACTATGATAAGTACAGCTACAGGAAGCATGTTTTTATATACTTCCACAAAGGATTCAGGCTTATTTATATATATAGTATCCTTGGGAAGCAGATTCTCAGACAGCCCGTACAGCTTAAGTACCATATAATTGTACTGGGTGATGCTCGGGGTATATAAAGATAACTCATAGGTTGAGATATCTGCCCCGTTATTCAGAACTTCAGCAATGATCTCTGCGGCATTTCTTGTCTGGACCGTAAAGTCCATATAAGTTCCGCCCAGAACTCCGTATTCTCTTCCTTCCGCGTAAGGTCTGAAAATGGGGGCCTTGACATTATTCACGATTAAACTGGTGGTTTCAAAAAGTGAATGCCTTTCACCATTTCTATCATCATAACAGGTCATGAAGAAGAATATGGCATCCTCCGGAACTTTTTTTAAAGCTTCAAGTATAGCTGTGGGTTCCAGTTCCGTTGAAGTAATGGCATGGAAATCATACTCAGGATATCTCCCCCTGTATGACAGGAATTTTTCAAGATCGGCTTTTCCAGCCGGAGAAGTATCGCATATTGCATATAATTTCTTCTTTTCCGGGAAAAGAGTTATGGCTTCTTCAAAGGTGTCCGCAAAATAATCCAGTTCATAGAAGCCGGTCATCATCGGATTGGCCTCTGCCTGCTTCGCCAGATCCAGACTATTGATACCGAAAAACACCATGGGAAGTCCTTTAAACAGCTCTTCCTGATGTTCGAGGGCAAACTTAAGTGCGGCATCATCTCCCAGGAGGATCGCCTCATAGTGCATTACATCATTATTGTATCTTTTGCTGAAATATTTATAGAACTCATCTATATCCATGTCACTGCCATATATTTTCGTATCCATATAGCAGATATCAAATTCTATATCATTGCTATAGAGTCCATCTTCTATACCTCTGATCTGATCTTTATAGGTATAATACATGGGATCATAGGATGAAAGAAAAAGTACCTTATGCTTAACCTTATCAGGTCCTTTCTGATATCCGGGAATAAACTCACTTTTTATTTCGAAAGCAAGCTGAACAAGGGCCAGTATCATACATACTGCCCCTATCAAAGCAAAAAACATCTTATAAAACTTGTAAATCTTATTTCTATCCATATGTTGTCTGTTCAATCCTGTATTTAATGAAAATCTTATAAATAGAAAGTCAGATTCTCATATAGGCATACACAGAAATACCTTTTCTTCTATAGTACTGTAGTTTTTATCGACAGATTTTTATATATAATTAGCAGATTTATATAATTAAAAATCTACTGAACGTGAAATATGCTATATTAGCTAAGGATATTTTAATCCGGGAAAGCTCCCGACCGGAACGGAAGAACTGAATACTGAAATGGAAAAACTGAATACCGGTTTGACTTTGATCTTATATGAATAGATGACTTTGGTTCAATATATGAAAGGTGAAATAAGTGGAAAAATTATTTGATATAAATGAAGAAGGCTTCAGCATTCGCTGCAAGCTTTATTACGATAAAACTCCTCATGATCTGAAACACATCGTACTGGCAACCTATGGCTTCGGCGGAAACAAGGACAATAAAGCTATTGAGAAATTTGCGGACAGGATTACTACCAAGTACAAAGGCTTCGGCGTTGTCTGCTTTGACTGGCCCTGCCACGGAAAGGATGCCCGGAATAAATTGATAATTGATGAATGTCTGGAATACATGCGACTTGTTACAGAGCATATCCGGAACGAAATGGGAGCCGATGAAGTTTACAATTATTCTTCAAGTTTCGGCGCCTATATTACCCTGAGATATCTTCATGAAAAAGGGGAGAATCCCTTTAAGAGAATCGTATTCCGGTGTCCTGCCATAAAGCTCTACGATTCCATGACCTCCCGGATCACCGATGATGATTGGACGGTCCTCAACAAAGGCAAGGAAATCCTCCGTGGCTACGACAGAAAGATCAAAATCTCTTTGGAGTTTCTCGATGATCTGAAAATTCATGATGTCAGCACCTGGGACTTCATGGACTACGCCGACGAGATCCTCATGATCCACGGCACAAAGGACGAAATGGCCCCCATAGAGGTCGCAAGGGAATTCTCCGAGAATAACGTCATCGAACTTATTGAAGTGGAAAATGCCGACCACCCATTCTCAAACCCACAGTACATGGACTTCGCAATTCAGAAGATCCAGGAATTTTTCAGTCCGGAATAAAATTTCAGCCGGGGCATGATGCCCCGGCTGAGATTTTATCTGTTATCGATCTTTTCAGGATACATGTCATGTTTTGTGAGTCTGTCCCAGGCCACCTTTTCCCACTCGGTGCCCTTCTTGCCGTAGTTGCAGTACGGATCGATGGAAAGTCCGCCTCTGGGAAGGAACTTGCCCCAAACCTCGATGTACTTCGAGTCCATAAGCTTGATAAGATCCTTCATGATCACGTTGACCACATCCTCATGGAAATCGCCGTGATTTCTGAATGAGAAAAGATAAAGCTTCAAGCTCTTGCTCTCTACCATCTTCTTCCCCGGCACATAAGATATGTAAATAGTCGCAAAATCCGGCTGACCTGTGATAGGACAGAGTGATGTAAATTCCGGACAGTTGAACTTTACAAAATAGTTATTCTCCGGATGCTTGTTATCAAAGCTCTCAAGCACCGACGGATCATACTCGTACTTATATCTTACCTGCTGGTTCCCCAGTAATGTTAAACCTTCGTTTTCTCTCATTGTTTACCTCGCCACTCTTATTTCTATAATTAGACCTTTTTGGGATCTTCCGTTTAATCTCCTCTTCAAACCTTTATTCAGCCAAAAGCGGATCTACAACTCCGTTTGCCTCAAATGCTGCCTCACGGTCTATGCAGGTTCCGCACTTTCTGCAGGGCTTATCCCCTCCTTCATAGCAGGACCAGGTAAGCTCGTAGGGAACCTTCAGGTCAAGTCCGATCTTTACCACATCTTTCTTAGTGATATTTACAAATGGAGCCTCTATTTTCAGCTGATGGCCTGAACCTTCCCAGATAGCAGCACTCATATGCTCATTAAATACCGGCGAGCAGTCAGGATAAGCACTTCCTGCCGCATCATCGGAATGTGCGCCGTAATAAATCACGCCGCAGTCTTTACTGAGAGCAAGACTTGCTGCCGATGATAGGAACAAACCGTTTCTGAAAGGAACATAAGTGCTTACAGGAACTTTTCCACCGGTCTCCTCGATCTGCTTCGCATAAGATTCCTCAGGAATCTCCTCTGTTGACTGCTTAAGAAGAGAGCAATTGCTGTATTCAAAAATCTTTTTAAGATCAAGAAACAGATGCTCTACCCCATAGTGCTTCGCTACCGCGGTGGCTGCATTAACCTCTTTGTCATGCTTCTGGCCGTAGGAAACGGTCAATGCTATGACATTATCCTTTCCATATTTATCTACTGCCATACCGAGGGCTGTGGTGGAATCCACCCCTCCGCTTAATAGAACCATTGCTTTCATAAAATCTCCTTTTTTATCTCAGGTACATCTGGAGGCTCGGGTCTGTTTTGAACTCGCCTCTAAGCTCAGCGGTAAAGGTCTTAGTGTTATGCTTTTTGATTCCTCTTGCTGTCACGCAGCTGTGGCAGCCCTCAATAGTTACTGCAACATCTTCGCTGCCGGTTATCTCGATCATTATATCCGCGATGTCCTTGCCGATCTTTTCCTGAAGCTGAAGGCGTCTGCCTACCATATCACACACTCTTGCGATCTTGGATAGTCCCACTACCTTGCCCTTCGGCACGTAGGCAACATTAACCTTCATATCGTACATGAGGGCAAGATGATGCTCGCAGTAGGAGAAAATGTCTATGTCCTTCATAACCACAACCCTGCCAACGCTGCTTGTACCCTGAAGATCCTCTTCAAAGGACTTGTCAAACATTTCGGCAATCTCATGATTTGTATAATTCATGCCCTCAAAAACTTCTGCATACATCTCGGCAACCCGCTTGGGAGTTTCCAGGAGACCCTCTCTGTTCGGATCATCACCAAGGGCGATCAGAATGCCGCGTATATGCTCTTCTATAGCTTTTTTATCTATCATTTAAACACCTCTTTTATTGGGATCCCAGATTACCTTGTGAAGCTGTATCTGAAGTCTCACATCATTCATGTTGTTTTTTATCATATAATCAACCATGTCCACCGGCTCAATGCTTCCGAATACAGGACTTAGGTAGGTGTGGCATCTGTTTGTAAGATCATAGGTTTCTATGATGATTTTTGCTCTATCCAGATCCTCGATACTTCCGGAAACGAACTTAACAGTATCCTGTTTATCAAGGAGCTCAAAGTTGCTGTGAAGCATCCGGCTTTCACATTTACTTCCCGGAAGCTTGTAGTCCATGGTAAACACAGGCCTTTTAAACTTTGGGGATAGAATTCTGCCGTTTTCTTCTGAACTGCCCATAGCTGCCTTGTTCTCACTATCAGAAACCGAATTCCGTATAAACGGCTTCAGATCCACCGCCCCGTTGGTTTCGATCTCCACTCTGAGGTCTGAATCCAGCAGCAAATCTATAAGCCTGTCAACGCCCTCCTGTAGCAGCGGTTCTCCACCGGTGAGGGTGACATTCTTCACTCCCGTTGATTTTACATAATCAAGGATCTCTTCCTGTGACATCTCCGTAAACGGACAGTCCTTCTCATTGGCCCACATGGTATCGCAATAACTGCATGCCAGATTGCAGCCTTTAAAACGTATAAATACCGCAATCTCACCGGCTCTCGTTCCCTCTCCGTTAATGCTTACAAATTTCTCAACAACCTTCATTTTTTAGCCCTCATAGCAAGCACAGTTATTGGGAGTTTCATATACAGAAACCCTGTTAACATCAAATCCGGAAGCCTCAACACTGTCATAAAAGAACTTTGAGAAGTTCTCCGCCGTAGGTCTGAAAGGAACTGCATTCAGCCTGAAGTCCTCATCAAGAAGTGCCTTAACAGTTGCTTCCTTTAATGAACCTTCTTCATATATAAGTGTGTGATCAAACTTGTCACAAAGCTCCTTCACAATCTTTTTCAGATCTGAAAAGTCCACCAGCATTCCCCTGGTCTGAGTTTCTTCACTAAGCTTATCTCCCTTTATCTCCACCACAACTCTCCATCTGTGTCCATGGATATTGCTGCATTTTCCTTCATAGCCCTTTAGAAAATGTGCGGCATCAAAGCTTGATTCCGATTTAAGATAAAACATAAATTCTCCCATCGATTAAGATTTAACTGCAAAAAAATAGCTCTGCATACGCAGAGCTACACAAAATCCAAATACATAAAGAGGCCGGTATAAACCAATCCTCTATAAAGATCCTCTATTATAAACTGGTATATATAGACGGATCATCACATATTTAAAAAGGTAGTCCTGGTTTTGTTTAGTGACAGGAAGGTACAAATGAACTGTCATTTTTAGTTTTCGAAGCTGTATCATACCACTGAAATCAGAACCGGTCAACCACCAGGAGATATTATATTATAAGCATGCATCTATCTTTTAAAAATCAATTATAGAAGTAGGTGCCCGCCGGCTTCGGCGTACGGTATGACACTTTACTGTATTCGGATATCCGTGATCGCCACCTGATTTCCGGTGATGGCGGCGTAAACCTTCTTGTTGCCGTCCCGGATCCTGGTGATATTTTCGATGAAAATTCCGAGATTTTCAGAATCCAGTGTCACACGGTTGCCACGGCGCAGCAGAACAACCTCATACTCCACTCCGTCCTTATTGAGACGCTTCCAGTCTTCCCAGTTGGTAAAGACCTCTGTCTTTCTCATGGTGAACTTGTTCTCGGCATACTCATCGGAATTCTCATTTTCACCATTCAGCTTGATAAGAGCATATTCATGATAACCTTTACCGTTTATCTTTTTGTCCTCAGATGTATAAATGACTATATAAGGACAGTCCCAGACAAGGCTTGCGGAAGGAAGACTCATTGAGTGGAATCTTAACTGTGTCCAGTCCTTGATCTCAATTGCTGCGGTTGAAGCAGATCTGTTACGATCCACCTGAACATTGGGCATATCCGAGGACAGTCTGTCGATATAGCTTACCTCCTCTGCAATACGCGGGATATCCCCCTCCTTAACACTGTCTTCGGTCTGCTCCACCTCGATATCGTAGATGCAGCAGTTTTCACCGGTAAGACCCAGGAACGAGAGCTTTGATTTACTCGGAAGCGCAACTATGGCATCAACTGTACTTTCGGCACTTCTCAGCTGCAGCTTGATATGATCCTCATATCTTCCCATAACGATCTCATAGAAATGTTCCGCAGTATCTTTGTCAGCAGTAGCCGCACTGTCTGAAGTTTCCATATCGTCCCGATGTGACCGGCTGTATACATAAGTATTTTCAGTAAGCTTCACCTCGGTATTTCTGGCTCCGGTTGAGATGATGTGCCCATCAAACCACAGTTCACCATACTCGTAATATTTATACGCTTCGATGGATTTTGCATTGCTGTGGATATGTCTGTCAAAGGATTCAAACAGTATGATGGAGGGTAATGCTGTTCCCTTGTCCTTATCAAATGCCGTACATTTGAATCTCAGCTTACTTATATCATTGGATATAGGTATGCCCACAGTAACATTGTCTCTGTAGTTCTCACACTTAAGCTCTTTTTCGATGGTGGCATCGGTTCCGTCCAGAAGTTCTCTGCTTTCTGAATCTATTATCTGTATCATGATCTGTGAAAACTCAGGATCAAACTGTCCGCCGGATTCATTCAGAAGCTCTTCCCTGACTATCTGCATTGGAAGCGGCCCTCTGAAACGTTTTTCCGTCACCATGGCGTCATAGGAATTGGCCACGGAAATGATACGTGAGATCTCAGGTATCTGGGTCCCGGACAGTCCATCCGGATAACCCTTGCCATCATATCTTTCATAGCTGTAATGTGCTCCCTGACTGAGAAACGGATATTCTGTAATACTGGAAAGAATCTCCCAGCTCATAAGGGGCTTCTTTTTAACGATCTCATACTCCTCTTCAGTAAGGTTGTCGGTTTTTCCTATAAGACTGTCCGGAAGACCGATCATGCCGATATCATGTAGCAATGCCGCGTAATAGATCTTTTCACAATCCTCGTCATTTTTACCGCTTTGTTTTGCGATCTTTTTGGCGATATCAGCAACTCTTGCTGCATGGCCATGCAGGAATGGATCCTTTTTCTCTACTGCCGCAACAAAGGCATTGGCAGTCTGATCAAACATTCTCTTCATACTCATCTTTTCCTGACGCAGACTTTCCATTTCCACTCTGTGCGCCCGCTCAACGAATTCATTCATATCCATGAGAACGAAGATATAGATGATCACCACCATTACAGAAAGACAGATGTTGATCATTGAAATACCATAAACAAAAAGCTGTATGACACTGGCTGCTATTGGCATTATGGAAAAAATCACAAGTGGAACAAAGAGTTTCTTTCTCAGACGACGGTAATGCTTAAGTACCACCGACAGCTCAAGTATAGCCATGAGGAACGGAACGATATAGCTGACGGCAAAGCCCGGGGATCTTACATAATAGTTGCTTTCATCAAACATGTAATAAAATCCGGTTATCTGGGAAACAATGATGAGAAGAATGCCTATGGCTGCCAGTTCATCATTAACGTACAGAACTCCGGGAACTTTTTCGGATCCGCCTTCGTGGGTGCACACATCCTTTATGTACTGGTTAACCGAAAAGATAACCCCTATAGTCATACTGAATACAAGGAAATTACTGATTCTGGTCATAAAAAAGCCCATTGAGTCAGCCTGTCCGCGATAAATATATGCAAATCTGTCAGCGAACAGGAGCACCATGGCAGAAAGCTCCATGCCTATAAGAGAAGCTTTTCTATGCACACTGATGAATCGGGAGATAAGACTGAAAAATGCAGTCATACCGCATATACTCCCGAGTGCCAGCATTATATTCAGTTGATGTGCTGCAATTAATTCAATCATAAAACACCTTCCGGTATCATTCTTTTTGATCCGTATTCATGAGCTTCTGTTTGTCTTTTGGATTTTTTAACTCATCAATAACTTTACCTGTGTCCGGTTTCTCCACCATTTCCTCAGGGAGATGCTTAAGTACTGTCTTTTCAAGTATCAGACTGTCTATAGGCTTGGTGAGCCTTCCGTTAAAACCTCTGGAGATATAATATTCTTCACTTAGGCTTGTGTTGGCTGTAAGTACGTAGACCGGAAGCTCAGGATACTTTTCCCTTATCTTCTCAAGAGTTTCCATACCGTCCATGCCCGGCATCATATGATCCAGGAGGACGATATTGAATCTGGTCTCCTTCAGTTTTTCGAGACATTCCTCTCCGCTTGAAGCGGTGGTAACAAATATCTTGGTGGGCTTTAAAAGCCCCTTTATGACACTTAGGTTCGTTGGAGTGTCATCAACCACCAGAACATCCGCATCCGGTGCTATAAACTGAGGAACATACTGACCCTTTATAATATCCTCTTCATTTTCAAGGAATGCTCCCATGGGCGAAGCATCCATTATCTTCTGCTGTACGGTAAAGATAAACTCTGAGCCTTTTCCATATGTACTCTTACAGATCAGATTGCCTCCCATAAGCTCGGCAAATCTCTTTGAGATATCCAGGCCAAGTCCCATCCCCTGCATATTGTTCTTTGAGTCCTTTACCAGACGCTCATAAGCCGTGAACAGCCTGTCCTGATCCTCTGCTTTGATTCCTATTCCCGTATCCTTAACGGAAAATACAAGGCTGCATACATCATCTTTACGTTCCGGCATATAAACCTTAAGCCTGAAGCCTCCCTTATCCGTGAACTTTACAGCATTGGTGAGAAGGTTCAATACTATCTCCTTTATCTTTCCGGAATCACCGTAAAGCTGTTTAGGTATCATCTCATCCACTTTTACATCGAAACTGAGCTCCTTCTCGGAACTTCTGACTCTTATCATGGAAACCACAGATTTCAGAAGATCTTTTACTTCATAGGATTGTTCGATAAGAGCCATTTTTCCGGACTCGACTCTGGAGATATCCAGGAAATCATTGATTATGCTGAGGAGAGATTCAGAGGCATTTCTGATGTCCATGGCGTAATTCATTATGGACATGGAATAATTCCTGGGTACTCCTTCCGTATCCTCCCTGAGAATCATTTCATCCATTCCCATTATAGTATCTATGGGGGTACGTAACTCCTGAGTTATGTTGGCAAGGAATCGTGTCTTTGCACTGTTGGCACGGTCAGCCTCATCCTTTGCCAGAAGTATCTCATGGTACTGTTTTCTGATGATGGTATTATTCATGAAATGCCATACCAGAAGTCCCACACAGACTGCTATGATGAGTATCCTGAGCAGCTTAATGATAAGAAGATCAGTCAGTTTCGGCTTCTTATATAGCCGGTAAACCACATCAGAAATTACGGTTCTTCCATCTTTTTCAAATACCTCCACATGAAGGTCATAGTTTCCGTATGGAAGATCTGTGTACTCCAGTGCATTTAGCTGACTTCTGTTTTCATAAACACCTTCATCGGATACTCCATGTAAATATACGTGAATAAGCGGATCTGCCATGGAATATTCAAAAATATCCGGAAGTATCCTTACACGGCTTACATCTGACGGAATGGTATATAGCCCGTTATCATCCGGATATACCTTTGTGCCGTCACAGTCTATGCTTTCCAGACCTATCTTAACGTAGGAACTGCTTTGGTTCAGCTCTTTGATACCTGTTCTGATAACACCCTGTCTTCCCGCGATAAAAAGCTCTCCGTTACTGTTCATTGCACTGAAAGAATTACCCGTTATGGCATAAGGCATTCCGTTTTTAACAGTATAGAGATCATATTCATTGATGCAATCCGAAAGCATTTCCCTATCGTCAACGATGTAGAGTCCCAATGATGACAGGACATAAAGTTTATCTCCCTCATCAAAGTAAATGTCATAGTTATTGCTGTAAGGAAAGCTTGAGACATGCTTCAGGACTCCGTCCTTTATGTACTGAACAGAGTTTGAGGTTATGACCCAGATAACGTTTCTTTCGCTATCTTCCTTTATTCGGAGGATAACATCACTGGTGAGTCCATCTTCACGGGTAATGTTTGTAACCTTATCATTTTCTATCACAAAAATACCGCCGCCATCGGTACCAAGGTAGACTTTGCCATCGGCACATTGCGCCAGTGTAAGAATGACTCCGTTTGTGAGTCCTTCCTTTGCTCCGAAAGTTTTGGTCACCTTGCCGTCACTGATGACCGCCATTCCTTCATTAGTACCAACCAGTATATCTCCGTTTCCGGCTTCGGTTGTGCATCTTATTTCTTCAGACGGAAGACCATCCTTTTTTGTATAGGCAGTAATGAGTCCCGAAGGTTCTCTTTTCACAAGACCCATTCCGTTTGTATAAACCGATACCCAGACATTGCTTTTTGAATCCTTCAGGATATTTCTGATCCTGTTTTTTCCCAGGAATCCTGTAAGCTCATCATTTAAAAGTTTTCCTGTTTTATCGATAACCTTATAGCCGCCGTCGTAGCCTATGTGTATATTGTTGTTTACCAGGCAGACTGCATTAACTGCGCCTTCATTTACTCCGGTATCCTCAGTAAGGTCAATGAAATTGTTGGAAACAAGCTTCATGACTCCCTGCTTTGAGGATACGAACCAGAGATTACCCTGATAATCAGCTGTCATCTTTTCGAGACCGCTATGGAATTTTATATTGGAGAGTACCTGAAGCTTGTGTGAATCATCAAGATACCCTACCGTATCCGAAGACATAACCCAGATCCTGCCGCAGTTATAGCTTATCCAGTGAGCATTGGAAATGGGGGCAATTGATATCCGCTCCATTTTACCGTCTGAAGCCCCGAAATCCCCATAGTAAACCTCGGAATTTTCGGTCAGGATGTAGATTTTCCCATCATTCTTCGGGTCCGGTAATATTGATGAAATATCGTCTATGTTAAATTCTTCACCGGTATGGACTTCCGACAAAGAACCGTCTTTGATGGTAAAAATGATTCCTCCAAAAGTAAGACCGTAAACCTTACCGCCTGTGGTTCTTGAAAGCTGTAAGATGCGGTGGCTTTCTATTCTTTCGTCCGAAAGCCTTCTTACTCTTCCGTCAATATCTATGTATACGAGTCCCCCTACGGTTCCGATGTAGACATTACCATTACTGTCCTCTGTAAACGTACGGGCTGAAGAGGATGGCAGTCCTTCCTTATAGGTGTAGTGAGTACTGTTTTCTCCATCAACGACAACCACCCCGTTATCATTGGTTCCAACCCATATCCTGCCTTTACTGTCTTCAAATATATCTCTGCCGCTGGTGAGACCGCCGGTGGAATCCAGTCTCTCAAATCTCTGTCCGTCATAGCGCAGTACACCGCTGTATCCGCCTAACCAGATATGCCCGTCCGAGGCACTTAGGATACACATGGCATCGGAAGTGGGAAGCCCGTTTGTTGCATCGTAAACCTCGGTTGTGTATGACATTCCGGCCACCTGTCCCGACGCAGCGTAACCTCCGCCTATCTTGACTGGGGCACCTTCGGGCACACTGCTCCCCGCTTCGGCAGCTGATGCCTTAAGGCTACAAAAACCAAAGACGACCATACATAGTACAGTCACCAATATCTTCAGTTTGTTTTTTACCGGATACATCATGAGCATCATTACTCCTACTTACTCTGTCTTGTTATACTTTCTTAGAACAGTCTTTACTTCAGGCATTGCCTCGAAAAATACTTCTATGCACTTTGGGTCAAACTGGGTTCCGGCGCCCTCATTCAGTATTTCCAGGGCTTTATCCAAAGGAAATGCCGGTTTATAAACTCTTGGAGAGGTAAGTGCATCAAACACATCGGCAACTGCCATGATGCGGGCAGAAAGAGGGATAACCTCTCCGTGAAGTCCCTCAGGATACCCTTTTCCGTCCCATCTTTCATGATGGTAAGCTGCCATATTACGGGCTTCCTTCAGATAGCTTTCACCCGAAACCGTACTTATGGCATCCTCGATTATCTTCTTTCCATGAATCGTATGGGTCTTCATGATCTCAAACTCTTCAGGAGTAAGCTTTCCGGGTTTGTTAAGCACACTGTCTGAAATATTGATCTTCCCTACATCATGAAGAGGTGCACTTCTCACAACATCCGACTTAAATTTAGGGGTTATCTTTTCCGCGTAATAACCTTTTTTCTCCAGACCTTCAACAATTATCTTCACATAAGCCGCTGTTTTCTGAATATGTGCACCTGTGTCGGAATCACGATTTTCCACCATGTTTGCCATGGTCATGATAAGCCCCTGCTGCATCTTTGCTGTGGACTCGTTAAGACGTCTCAGGCTTCTCATTTGTTCTGCCTGGTTCAGGGTCATATCGCAGATAGAGGTGTATAATTTTTCAACTTCGTCTCCGGTATAGATATCAAGTCTCCTGAGAGCTCTCACATTGTTATCCAGTGCTTTCTGGTCATATCCGGAATGTGAAAAGCTGTCCACACACTTTGCAAGACTGCTTATAGGGAAGGCATTGTAAATATCTGACATCCAGATAGCGAAAACCAGTATAACCAGGAAGAATCCTGCAAGAATAGTCATTACCTTGAGAAGGAACTTCTGCATATATATCGCCATGTAATCAAGACTTACATCGGCGCCCACATAGCAGGCACAATTACCCTCTTCATCTTTCACGGGGTAATAAACTGTCAGCAGCCATTTGCCTAGACTGTTGTTCTCTATAGGCTCAATCTCCTTTCCCTCAAGAAGATCCGGCAGGTAAGGATAAAAAGCATCTTCAATGAGACTGAACTCACCGGGTTCATAAGTCTTTGCACCGTCGTCCGATTCCAGATCAAAGATGAATATCACGCCTCTTTCATCTATCTTCAGGGCATACAGATATTCTACCCCTATGGCATTTTTACGAATCTTATAAAGAAGCTCTTCCGTTTCATTGTAACCGTCAACGCTCCTGCCTCTTTTTATGTAGTCATTGACCTTACCGGGATCAATGACAGAGGCCGCGAAGACAACTGCATTTTTTGCATTCTCAGTTCTGTCATTTTTTTCGTTGTCATAGTAAATGCTTCCGCCTATCCATCCCATTACGGTACATAGTATGAAAGCTATACTTACGATAACGAGGGTCATCCTGGTTCTTGAGGATTTCTTCAGATCCTTTTCCCATTCTTTTATCTCAACAAGTTCTTCGTTAGTGAGGGGTCTCTGCCTCCATATTCCTGCAATGATGCTCCTCTTTTTTCCTTCAGGAATATAACGAAGAAGAAAGGATACAACAAAAACTGTTAATGCCTTATCCAGAATGTTGAAAAGTATATTGATGATCAAATAGGAAACAGCGAAGGAAGTATGCAGCGATCTTGAGAGAGTCTCAATGAATACATTCATGGAAAAACTCAGGGGTGACTCAAATACTCCAAGTCCCACCATAGTTCCCAGAATTCCCGAAAATGTGC
The DNA here is from genome assembly GCF_000701645.1 of Oribacterium sp. FC2011. Classification (NCBI taxonomy): domain Bacteria; kingdom Bacillati; phylum Bacillota; class Clostridia; order Lachnospirales; family Lachnospiraceae; genus Oribacterium; species Oribacterium sp. FC2011. The sequence continues at coordinate 9,917 of NZ_KL370810.1, read as the reverse complement.
CTGAGACAAGTGCAAACCGCAACGCATCAACCGGTTTTTGAAAGTCGTATTTTCTCAAAAACCAGACAGTGTACATGGCAACCAATACGTTTACGAATGCAAAATACAGCATTCCGTTTTTTATAAAATTGCATATGATATTTGTTGCAAATGCCGTCAGGACTCCGGGGAATATTCCTCCCAGGGCAGCAACGCCTACGCTTCCGATGGTATCCATAAATATAGGAAGCTCAAGTTTTTCCACAATGAAAAACATGACCACATTTATGATCACACCAATGATCACAAGGATGGCACGTTCCCGGATATTCCGTTGTATTCTTTTAGAATTATATTCCATAATCCGTTGCTCCGTATATGTAAGACCATCAAGGGTACTTTTGCTTTAATGAGAAGCTCTGAATTTGACAGATTTTTCCAATTCTTTGTAATGCACAGACTTATAATATATTCGTCGGCAGAATTCTCAAAAAATATATAAATTTATAATAAAAAAAAAATCAGTTCAGCCTTTGTTTTGGCTGAACTGATTTCAATTTTTATCAGGATTTAAATCTGAGTGTCAGTTTCGCTGCATTGGCGGAAACTGTGTTTACGATGTTGTCAACGTCTGCCAGGGCCTCGCTCAGTTTTCTTCCACTCTTTACTTCTGCAACGATAATATTAGAAAGGATTTCTGTCATCATATTGCTGACGTCGTCAGGTCCAAAGGAGACTTTGCCATCCTTGTCAACATTAGCTCTCATCTGAAAAGCTCTGCCATGAGGAAACATGGCCGGCATAGGCTGCGGAGCCGACATGGCACTTAACCGATCCCTCAGGGCTTCCATAATATGTTTTCCCAAAGGTGAGTTAATGTCTATCTCATGTATGCCATTTATATCAATCGCGTCTCCCACATCCTGCTTAAGCTTTTGCGACTGTTTTTCAATATCTGCTTTTGAATCATTGTATTTTTTGTCAAGCTGTTCTATATCACGGTTAAATTCCCGAAGTTTGTCATGGGTGCATTTAACAACTGTCTCAGCCAGTTTGTCATAGGTAGAAACGATTGAACCATCCTCTATACGCCCATCCACGTAGGCGACAAAATCCTCCATTACCTGAAATCTGTCATCCTGGGACCTGTCCAGAAGGATGAGGAGATCTTCATTACCCTTTCCCATATATGCAGAGTACACTCTGTCATCTGCATCATAAATATATAAAATATAATGATCTTCAAAACCATCTATTTTTTTCTTAATAGCATTCATACATGTGTCCTCCGTGGTCCTATTATACTAATCGGCAAAAAACAGTAAACAGATAATACCTCAGCCTATACAAAAAATCAAATGGTCAGGCCAATGTCACCTTCACCTTATGATCGTACCATTTGCCCTTTGTGCCAAGGAGGGCAAGGTCAAATTCCTCATCCAGTGCCTCAACCGGGATATCGAAACCATATACCTCTTCCTTTGTTCCGTCGGAGTAGGTCACCTCATCAGTAGTTGGCTCCAATGTCTTTGCACCGGCTTTTTCGGCATCTTTTGCTGTACCCGGGAAGAGCTTTACTATATTCTTTGAAGCAAGACTTACATGGATAGTCATCCTGCCGTCTTCCACAGTAAGTTTTCCGAGGTCGGCATTAGCCTCATTTACATGGAACATGCTGCTGTCGGTGGTGAACTTGGCATCATACTCTCCGTCCTCAAGGGCAGTTACTTCTTCTGTGGTCCGCCCGGTTCCGGCTGATTTCTGTGAAGCTTTGATGGCAGCACCGGAATGTGCGGCATAAACTTCCTGAACTTCCTTTATGCTTCCGAGACCTGCAATCTGTGTGTCCACACTGTCAAATGCTTCGGTCGCAAGGAACATGCTCTTCCAGGAATCCTCTTCATCACCGGCCATATCATTGTTTGCGTGATCTCCGGCAACCACCATGAGAGGTCTGAGAATAACCTTCTTGTAGCCGGCATCCTTTATTTTTTCGATAACCGCTTCGCAGGCTGTATCCTCAGGCTCACCCTCAACAGTTCCGATGAAAACATTGGCATATCCAAGCTTTTCCATCTGTGCCTGCATCTGGCTATAAGTCACCTTTGCCGTGTGAGAAGTTCCGTGGCCCATAAATACGAAAGCTGTGCCGTCTTTTTCTGCATCCTTTATATCCTTGAAGCCGGCAGTCTTAAGCGCTTCCTCTGTGATCGCCTCGGCTACGGACTCCTTGTCTTCATTTACTGTATCTGCATCTTTTCCTACCTGGCCAAGGAGAGGCTCAGCAACAGTAACACTCTCGAACATATCTTCATAATCTGCCAGCGTGTCGCAGAGCTCGTCATACTCCGCACCATGCATTAGATGTGTAGGCTGAACCACAAGATTCTTCACCTTATTTTGAACGGCACGCTCCAGCGCCTGCTCAACATTGTCGATCTTTTCCTCATCACGGGCCTGTATATGGTTAATGATGACCTGAGCGGTGAAAGCTCTTCTTACTGACCAGTCCGGGAATTCCTCTGCAAGGTACTTTTCGATACCACCAATGTCTTCTGCTCTGCTGTTATTGAAGGATGTTCCGAAGCTCACCACCAGGAGCTCGTTTTCGCCAATGTCATCGGCATTCAAAGGATCGTCCTTTGAGACATCACCTGTATCTCTTCCGAAATAATCGGGATCCGCATGCTCGCCTTCAACCATTTCCTTCTGCTCATCTGTAAGAGCGTCCCAGGCTTCCTTTGCCTCCCTGCACTGCTCATCTGTGTCATCGTTTCTTTCCTGAACATAAATGGCGTCGATAAGTTCGGCAACATGATCAGCTTTTGCCTTATCATCTTCTTCGGAAGCTTCGCCTGATGCAGCGGTTGTCTCTTCTTTTGCTTCCTCTGTTGTTTCTTCAGCCTTTTCATTTTCCTGAGCCGTAGCCGCTTCTGTTGCTGCACCTGCTTCAGGTACACTTGTGCTTTCGCAGGCCGCCATCGTGACTGATGTAAGCACCGCGGCTAAAATCACTGCAAGTTTTCTCTTTTTCATAATTCCTCCTTTAAAAAAACATTCTTGATGTAAATATTAAAAATCGACATCGAATCGTTCCGCACAAAGCGCTCACATGGGATTGTCAGCTCATTTAAATTCTCTGTGCGATGGGATAAGGCTTATATATGGCAGTTCCTTTTGAACTGCCATATATCCCGCATATCCTATTTATAACACGAATCTCATGGATTGCAACATTAGCTCAAACTGCTCATCCGTAATGTCATAAAGATCCTTGATAACAGAAGACTGTAATACTTCTTCCGGTTTCCCTGTCCTGCCAATGCCTTCTTCCTTTACGCATATGACCTTATCTGCAATAACTCTCGCAAGCTCAAATTCATGAAGAGACATGACTATAGTGATGTGTCTTTCGCTTCTCAGCTTTTTAAATATTTCTATCAGTTCCAGTTTATGTCGGATGTCGAGATATGACATAGGTTCATCCAGAATCAGTATCTCCGGCTCCTGGGCAAGAGCTCTTCCGATAAGTATCCTCTGTTTCTGCCCGTCGCTGAGCTTCCTGAAGAGTCTGTCAGCAAGCTCCTGAATTCCCAAGATCTTTATGACATTGTCCACCACAGCGTGGTCACTTTCACTGAGTATCCCCATTTTACCTGTGTAAGGATATCTTCCGGTTTCGATAATGTCTCTGCCGGTCATATATTCCGGATCTATCCGCTCAGTCAAAAGCAGCGACAGAACTTTCGCAAGCTCCCCCTGATCATACCCGTCAAGCTCCCGTCCGTTCACATAAGCAACTCCGGAAACTGGCTGAAGCTGTCTTGAGACAGTCTTTAAAATAGTTGACTTTCCGGCTCCGTTTGGGCCTATCAGGGTGACTATCTCTCCTTTTCCGATGACGAAATCAATGTTCTCTATGATGGCATTACCCTCATACCCAACGGAAAGTTCGTTGAGCCTGATGATATCTTTCATAGTGGCATTACTGTCGTCCCCTACAGAAAGGCCGTAGGGATTGATGATATTTTTTTTTAGGATATCGCCATCATCCCTAACGGAAGGTCCGTTCGGTTTCAAGGCATCATTGGCCATTTCTTTGTCGGTATAATTTTCAGACCTTTCCATCCAGCCTCCTGTCCATCAGCATAAAAATTACTATAGGAGCTCCAAAGATACTTGTAACCGTGCTTATGTTAAGCTCCGTGGGAGCAAAAGTACATCTCGCTATAAGATCGCACAACATGCAGAAAACCGCGCCGCACATAAATGATACCGGAATAAGCACCGTGGGCTCCGAGCTTTTAAGCATCTGTTTTGAAAGAAATGGAACTGCTATGCCCACAAAAGAAATCGGTCCCGCAAAGGCAGTTACGCAGGCCGAAAGAACACTTGATAAAAGGATGATGACTATCCGGAAGACTTTGACATTGACACCCATGCTTTTTGCATAATTCTCTCCAAGCCGGAGCGCTCCTATGGGTTTTGATAAAAGAAAAGTGATGATAAGGGTAATGCCTATGACTGCTGCGGAGACACAAACCCCGTCCCAGCTCATACCGGAAAAACTGCCCATGGACCACCCTCTCAGATTTATGATGTCCTTATCCTCCGCAAAGGTCAAAAGGAAATCCGTTGCCGCGGAACAAATATAGCCTATCATGATTCCGGCCACCAGGAGTCCGGCTTTATGCCTGACACTGCCCGAAACAAAGATAATGAATGCTGTTGACAGAAGTGCACCGGCAAAGGCTGAAAGAATCATGGAAAGCGATGAGCCGGATTTTGACATACTTACCCAGAAAATCATATTGAGGGCAACAGTGAATTTGGCTCCGGAGGATATGCCCAGCACAAAGGGTCCGGCTATAGGGTTTCCGAAAAAGGTCTGAAGCAGAAACCCGGATACTGCAAGAGCCCCTCCCAGAAGAGCGGCCATGATAACTCTCGGCAGCCTGATGATCAGGATGATCTTGGAGACATTGGTATCACCTGCGGTGCCTGTCAGGATCCCGAGGATGTCACTTACGGAAACCGGCACACTTCCTGTGATAATATTGAGTACAAATACGACAGAAAATGCCAGGACCAGAAAGATGCCGACCCAAAGATATCGATGTATTCTTTTTTGACCTATTGTATTCTTTTCATTCATTATTATATTATTTGCATTTTACCAGAAAAGCCGCAGCTTCATCACTGCCGGTTAAAATAATGTTTATGTCCTTCGCAAATTCGGAAACCCTGTCGGTAGACTGATAGAATTTCCTGTCGATAAGGTAAACATTACCCTCTTTTACCGCTTTAAAATCCTTTAAAAGCGGAGATTTGTTCAGAAGGTCGTTGAGGGTTTTTACATCCGTATCAATGTTTGTGTTGTAGATGAGAAAATCTGCCCCGGAAGCTTTTGCGTAAAATTCTTCCATAGATATGCCGGTACTTCCGGACTCAATGGAATCAAAAACATTGATACCACCGCCGTCTCTTATCATGGCAGAAACATAATCTTCTGAATCCCGGACTATGGCAAGTCCCCGGGTGTTGAAATGGAAAAAGGCAACGGTTTTATCCGTTTTTTTGAAGCCGGTATCGGCTCCTGACCGCACTACTTCATCCTCGAAGAAAGCTTCCGCCTTTTCCTCTTCATCCAGAAAAGCCCCGTACAAACGAATCCATTCTGTGCGACCAAGAGCACTTGTTTCATAGCTTGACCAGTCAGTAAAAACGGGAATGCTCAAAGTCTCAAGCTGCTCCTTCACATTAGGCTCATGAAGGATCATGGTTGATTCTATGGCAAGCTCACAGCCTCCCGTAATGAGGGTTTCATAATCCGGCGCACTGTACTTTCCCGCAAACTTCATCCTGCCTGATTCCAATGCTTCCTTCGGTGCCTCAATGCTCCATCCCGACACATCCGTACCGGTAAAGCTGACAGAGTCGATTTCCCCCAGGGCATCAAAAAGTGACATGGCACTTGTTGCAGCGAGATATATGTTACTGACCGGTTTTCTCAGAACTGTTGTGTTTTCCGGTAGTTTTTCCGGCACCTCAGCATCCCTCGGGAGTAGGAGAAACCTGCTTCCGTCTATGACTGAAATAAGCTTTATATCATTATCATAATAGTGAACCGCGAAACCCTTTGCATACTTAAGCTCCATTGAGTGATCATAATTTAATCCTTCTATAGCAGGTATTTCTTTTGAAAGGTCTAAGGACTTATCATTGATCTGTACTTTTACTTCGGCTCTTATATCCTCCGTATCACTTCCGATGCTCACTTCGCCACTCTCTTCGTGGTTGACCTTCGTTTCGGAGGTAACTGCACTGCTTCCCAGGGTTTTTCCTTCAGTACTGCTTCCCGGGTCATTTCCCGCCGCACTGCTTTTAGGGTTATTTCCTTCGGCACTAATATTAGGGTTATTTGTCGCTCCCGATATTTCATCGAGAGAAATGTATATCGTGTAGCTTATCTCGTGGGGTGAGGACATAGCCGTGGTGCAGCCTATGAGCGTCATCTCCTCATCCAGCTTCACAGGCACTTTGAAAGTCGATGATTTATCCGTATATTCTCCGGTGATCTTTGTATCATCAACACGGACATACTCATAATTCGGACTGGAAAACGATATTGAGGCTACGGCCTCTCCGCCTGAAAGCTCAACCTCTTCACAGGATATCGTAACCCTGCCGCTTCCTCCGGAATAATGAAATACCGAAGGAACATATGTGCCATCAGGCCTTGATTTTCCACAAGATATAAGAAAGAAAAATGCCAGTAGCAGAACCGGCAGAATTGTTTTACGGGTCATTTATTTCCTCAATCATAATGACTTCAAAACTTCAAGTACGCCATCTTCCCAATAAGGCTTTATTACCTCATCCGCAACAGCCTTAAGCTCATCTCTTGCATTACCGACAGCGTAGCTGTGTCCGGCATTCTTGAGCATTTCCATGTCATTGATATTATCCCCAAAGGCATAAGTATCCTCTTTACTGATACCGAGATACTCCTGAAGCCATTTTAATGCAGTCCCCTTGCTTGCATGCTTCTCCACACAATCCATCCAGGCACTGCCGGCTGATGCAATCTTCGCTTTATCCTTCCATTTTGGAGTAAAGCTTTCCCTGCATGCCTCCTCACAGTCAACTCCATGAAAAATCGAAAACTTAATAACCGGGTCCTTTATATCTTCGATATCCTTCATAGGAGTCATCTCAAACCCATAAGACTCAGTAAGCCAGTGATACATCTCACTATCCGGATCCGGTGCATATCCTGCAGCTCCTGTTGAAATAAAACCATCACACCCGGGAATCTTCATAGCATCCCTGAATAACCCCTTCCAGAGACTTTCTTCAATAGGAAAGGTTTTGATGATCTCCCCATCCTTCCATATGCTGGTTCCGCCATCGCAAATAAAATATAATTCATTCACTAATGAACCTAAAAGCTTCGAAGCACTAGAGAAAGACCTGCCGCTGGAAATCACCACCTGAATCCCTTTATTCAGTAATTCCTTTACCACTTCGAAATACTCCGGATTGATATCCAAAGTCCCATCCTTCACCAACGTTCCATCAACATCTGAAATCACAATCTTATTCATATATAAACCTCAAAACCATTTAGAGTTGCTCTCACTGTACAGATTTTTATTCTATATATTTTCAGGGCGACATGCAAGTTTGATTGATATGTAGAACAGTTCAGCCGGTATGCCTTATTTTCGCAGTGAACAAGGCATTACATTGACCCATATTCCGGTTACCAGCATTTGAGTCATCCTGAATGGCAGGTTATATTGACTTTATTTCAGGTAATCAGGATTTGGGTCATCCTGAATGGCAGGTTACATTGACTCTATTTCAGGTAATCAGGATTTGGGTCATTCTGAATGGCAGGTTACATTGACTTATATTCTTAATTCTGAGTTTTAAGGTCAATCAGTGGTTCCAATAACTCCGGATGGTGAGAAAAATAGCCGACCACGGTCTTCGCGAACCATTGCCGGCTGAACTGTTACTCCCCAACAAAAAAGACGGTCGCCCGTCAAGGTGATCGTCTTATCTGTCCAGCACCTGCAACTGCCAAAGATCCATGTCTTCCAAAGAAAACGTATTATGGGTCGGTGTAAATGCCGATGCAAGTTCTTTTGCGGTAACAGTGAAAATGTTTGCCATTCCCGTGACAAGAGTGATCATACCCTCCTCTTCATTGATAACGGCAGCATGTTTTCCGTCCGCAATGTTCTTGTAAATTCTAGTCTCGTTGATAACCATGAAATACCTCCTATATCAAGACTAATCAGTGAGTTAACATACAGATCCTGCCTTTTGCTGCCGACACACATTTTAGACCCGTACAATTACTCACATAGTGCTGTAAATTTGTTACACAAAAATTTCTTTACTCTTTATTATATCGGCAAAAATTATTTTTACTATAACAAAAGATTATTTATTTTTACAAAATTTATAAAAAATAATAGTAGATATTCAAAAATATAATTTTATATATCTCTTCTTTGGTGTAAAATGTTTTTCAATTGCAGTTTCTTCGGATGATCAAAATTTATCATTCTGATGATCAGTGCAGTTCAAGCAGTATCTCGGATTTTTTTATTCGTTATACATGAAGGGGGAAAACAATGGAAAACTTCAAATCATTTCTGAAACGTAAGGATATCGAGATTTCAGTGAAGCGCTATCTTATCGATGCTCTGGGTGCTATGGCACAAGGACTATTTGCTTCACTTCTTATAGGAACTATCATAAACACACTTGGTTCCCAGTTTCATATTCCGTTCCTGACCAGCACAGTGGCAACAATCGCAGGCACGGAATATACCGTAGGCGGACTTGCTTCCGCAATGAGTGGTCCGGCAATGGCTGTAGCCATCGGTTATGCACTTCATTGCCCGCCATTGGTTCTGTTTTCTCTCATTACAGTAGGCTTCGCTTCCAATGCCTTGGGCGGTGCAGGCGGACCTCTCGCGGTACTCTTTGTAGCAATCTTCGCAGCAGAAGCCGGTAAAGCCATCTCAAAGGAGACAAAGATAGATATTCTTATAACTCCGCTCCTGACCATCGGCGTAGGCATTTTCCTCTCAGCCCTGTGGGCTCCTGCACTTGGAAAGGCAGCCATGAAAACCGGAACTCTTATAATGTGGGCTACTGCTCAGCAGCCTTTCATCATGGGAATTCTTGTGTCTGTCATCGTGGGCATAGCATTAACACTTCCTATTTCTTCCGCAGCCATATGTGCGGCTTTAAGCCTCACCGGACTTGCCGGCGGTGCTGCAGTTGCAGGCTGCTGTGCACAGATGGTAGGCTTTGCGTTTATGAGTTTTAAAGAAAACGGCGTGGGCGGCCTCGTATCCCAGGGCATAGGAACCTCCATGCTCCAGATGGGAAACATAGTTAAGAATCCCCGCATATGGATCGCTCCTATACTTTGCTCCGCCATCACGGGACCTCTCGCAACATGCGTTTTTAAAATGCAGATGAACGGAACTCCTATTTCATCCGGCATGGGAACCTGCGGATTCGTCGGTCAGATCGGTGTTTACACAGGCTGGCTCAATGACATTCAGGCCGGCACAAAGGCTGCCATCACAGCAAATGACTGGATCGCTTTATTCCTGATATGCTTCATCCTTCCCGCAGTTTTGTGTCCGGTATTCAATATGTTCTTTACAAAGCTCGGCTGGGTAAAACCCGGAGACATGAAACTTTGATAAATCGAGCCGGGGTAAGTTGTTTACTTATCTTGAAAACAATTACAACAATGTCTTAACTTTTTCGAGATGGCCAGAACTATAGACTGCTCCTGGACATTTATAAATAAATCACAACCACCCGTCAAACGGGTGGTTTGCTCTGAGGCTATAAGCCTCTGATTACTCAGCCGGCGTCTCAAGGCGCTGGCTTTCACTTTG